>JABFVM010000570.1 GCA_013362785.1 Streptomyces sp.
CGCGACGACGTTCTTGCCGTCGGCGATCCAGCGCTCGGAGGACTTGGTCGGCATCGCGATGCCGATGGTGGCGCCCTTGGTGTCGCCGCCCTCCTCCTTGCTGCCGCCCTCGCCGCTCTGGCCGCAGGCGGACAGGGTCAGGGCGAGGGAGGCGGCTCCGGCTATGGCGGTGAGTGCGGCTCTGCGAGTGCGCATGGTCATCATCCTTGATGTGTGTGAGCAGGGCTCGGTCCGGCGAAGCGGCGACTCTGCGAGGGCTGTGCGGGTAGACCGAGGGTGTGTGGGATTGTGTTCGACTACGTCGTCTTCTGTGAAGGGGGTTTGTCCGGAACGTTATGCGGGAGTTTCGAAACGCCGCAGATTTCCGGGCAGTCGTGAGCCGAGGGGCGCCATGTCGCCGTCGGCTCCGTGCCGTGCGAGCAGGTCCAGCGCCAGCCGGCCGCGCCGTACGCGTTCCTTGGCGGTGGCCAGCGTCAGGTCCCGCATGTGGTGGCCGTAGGGATAGATGCCGGGGGTCTTGGAGAGCCCGAACTTCAGATAGAGCGGTGCGCCGCGCCGGATGAGCTCGGCGACCTCGTACATCCGCACATAGCCGCCGAGATCGTCGGGGGCCTCGATGTACATGTCCATGGGGGCGGCGGAGACCCGCCGTATCTCGGTGAGATGGTCGAGCGTGAGATCGCTGGGCACGTTGACCGAGTCGGCGCCCAGGTTCTCGTACACCGCGTACGCGGCCGGGTTCACCGGGCCGATCAGCGCGCTCACCTTGAGCGTCGTGTCGGCCGGGATGATCCCGGCGGCCCGCGCCCGGTGCAGCGTCCACAGCACGCCCTCGTCGGCGACGAGCAGGCACTGCACACCCAACTCCGTGGCCCGTACGGCGTCCTCGACGCAGCCGGCGACGGCGTCGTGGCCCCGGGCGCGCAGTCCGGCCCCCCGCGAGTCGGTGCGCGTGGAGCCGCCGATGTCCCAGGTGCCGCGCGGGCCGGTGAACAGGCAGAGCTCGATGTCACGCTCGTTCGTCGCGTCGACCATCTCGGTGATCTCGGCGTCGGTCAGCATCCACACGCCGCTGCCCTGGCTGATCCGGTGGATCGGCACGTCCAGCCGCGAGGCTTCCTTCAGGACGACGGCCAGCGCTTCGGGACCCTCGCACGAGGGGATCTCGGTGCGCCAGCGGCCGCCGCCCGGGAAGGTATGGGGCGAGGCGTCGGCGGGGGAGAGGTCGGGCGCGCCCAGGCCGAGGGCGGCGAGCGCCTGCTCACCGGGTCGACGGGCTGCGGAAGCGTCGGTCACAAGATGTCCTTCTTGTTCGATATGTCGGACGAGGTTCGCGGCTCAGGGTGCGCGGGGCTCAGGGTGTGCGGGTGCCTTGGGTGTACGCCGGTACGGGAGCCGTCAGGTTGCCCCCGTACCGGCGTACGGCTAGGGGCGAAGGAGGACCTTGCCCACCTTCGGGTCGCCGGAGCCGACGAGCTCGATCGCCTGCGGGAACTCCTCCAGCGGCAGCTCGTGCGTGACCAGCGGCAGCGGATCGAGCAGCCCCGCCGCGAACACACGGACCGTGTGCGCCCAGGCGTCCGGCGGCGCCCCGAACACGGTGTGCACCTCCAGCTGCCGTACGACGAGATCGGTCGGATCCAGGCCCTGCGCGCCCGACGCCGGGATCCCGGTGAGGACCAGTCGCCCACCGCGCCTCAGCAGCGCGGCGGAGGTCCGCGCGGCGTCGGCGGACCCGGCGGTCTCGATGACGACGTCGAAGTCGTCCGGCAGCTCCTGGTCCTTGGTGCGGAAGTCGGTCGCGCCGTACTGCCGCGACAGCGCCTCGCGGTCGCTCCGGGGCCCCACCACGAGCAGCTCGGCCGGCGAGCCCGCCTTCAGGAACTGGACGGCGAACATCCCGAGCGTCCCGGTGCCCACCACGGCCACCCGCTCACCCGGCAGGGCGTTCGCCTTGATCGCCGCGGCGGCGATACAGGCGGCCGGTTCAAGCAGGGCGGCGGCCGTGAGGTCGCAGTCGTCCGGCAGGACGTGCAGCAGCCGGGCCGGGAGCGTGAGCGTCGTCGCCATCGCGCCGGGCTGGGTGAACCCGGTCTCCTCGTAGCCCGCGCTGCACAGCGTGGTCTCACCGGCGTGGCAGCGGTCGCAGACCTGGCAGTTGCGGAAGCCCTCGCCGACGACCTTGCGGCCGACGAGGGAGCCGGGGACCCCGGCGCCCACCCTGTCGACGGTCCCGGACCACTCGTGGCCCGGCGTCAGCGGGTAACGGACGTACCCCTCGGGCCGGTTGCCCTGGTACACCTCGCGGTCGCTGCCGCAGATGCCGACCGCGTGGACCCGGACCAGCGCCTCGCCGGGGCCGGGCTCACGGGGCGTGTGCTCGGTGAGCCGGTGCTCGCCGGGCGCCTCGATGACGACGGCGCTGCTCACTGCTCGGTGCCCTTCGGCTTGCGCTGCTCCCAGCCCTCGGCCCACAGGTCGAACCGGGCCTGCTGCTGCGGGAACTCAGCGGCGGCGTCGGCGTCGAACTCGACCCCGAGGCCGGGGGCGTCGGAGAGGTGGAAGCAGCCGTCCTCCGGGTTCACCTGCGGAGCGCCCTTGACGACCTTCTTGATCTCCGCGTCGGCGAAGTCGTTGAAGTGCTCAAGGATCTTGAAGTTCGGGGAGGTGAAGCCGACCTGGAGGGAGGCGGCGGTCAGCACCGAGCCGCCGACGTTGTGCGGGGCGACCAGCATGTAGTGGGTCTCGGCGGTCGCGGCCAGCTTGCGGGTCTCCCAGATGCCGCCGATGTGGCCGACGTCGGGCTGGATGATGTCGACGGCCTGGCTCTCGAAGAGCTCACGGAACTCGATGCGATCGTGAATCCGCTCGCCGGTGGCGACCGGGATGTCGACCTTCGCGGCGACCTTCTCCAGCGCCTTCAGGTTCTCCGGCGGGCAGGGCTCCTCCAGCCAGGCCGGCTTGAAGGGGGCCAGCTCGCGCGCGAGCCGTACGGCGGTGGCGGGGGAGAAGCGGCCGTGCATCTCCAGCATCAGCTCGGCGTCGGGACCGATGGCGTCCCGGACGGCCTCGATGAGGGAGACGGCGTACAGGGTCTGCTCGTGGTCGAGCTCGAAGTGGCCGGTGCCGAAGGGGTCGATCTTGAGCGCCCGGTACCCGCGCTCCATGACGCCCTGCGCGGCCTTGTGGTACGCCTCGGGCGTCCGTTCCGTGGTGTACCAGCCGTTGGCGTACGCCTTGACCTTGTCGGTGACCTTGCCGCCGAGCAGCTGCCAGACCGGCACCCCGAGGGCCTTGCCCTTGATGTCCCAGCAGGCCATCTCGATCACGGCGATACCGGACATGACGATCTCGCCGGCGCGGCCGTAGTCGCCGTACTTCATCCGGCGGACCAGGTCTTCCGCGGCGAACGGGTCGGAGCCGAGGATGTGGTTGGCCTCGGCCTCCCGCAGATAGCCGATCAGCGCGTCGGTGTGGCCCAGCATCCGGGTCTCGCCGACTCCGGTGATGCCCTCGTCGGTGTGCACCTGGACGTATGTCAGGTTGCGCCACGGCGTCCCGACCACGTGTGTGCTGATTCCGGTGATGCGCACGGCAGTTGCCCCTTGCTGCGTCGTCGGCTACTTGGCGTTGCACTCCGGCGTGTTCGAGATTTCGTCACACGTTCGAAATGCTGTCGCGACAGTAGGGAGGCGACGGCGGGAGTGTCAATGGGTCGAACGCATAACGGTTTCGACACCCCTTTCGATACGGATTTCGGGCGGAGGTCCGCGAAGGGTGGGGGGCGTGTCTGGCGTGTCCTGGCATATCCGTCAACTCGCCATGCCGGAACAGGAAGTTCCATACACAACTTTCACAGCCGTGACTATCAACCTTCCCTGTGCGGAACTTAGTCTTCCCGCGTCATGGACTACTGCCACCCGTGCCGACGGCACCTGAATGGCGCCCTCGCCTGCCCCGGGTGCGGCGCCACGTTCGAACAGCTCCACGCGTACGCGGACGCGGGTGACGCGTATCCCCAGATGTCGCCCATGACCCAGGAGATACCCGCCCACGCGGCTCAGTACG
>JABFVM010000332.1 GCA_013362785.1 Streptomyces sp.
GTCGTAGCCGGGATCAGCACCCAGAAGGTCTCCTGAGCACACCTCAGGTGAAGACCAGGGGGCGTTGCGGGCCTCCACGAGCGGCCCGCAACGCCCCCTATCCATGTCTCGACCCATGTCCCTGTACCTGGGCCTGCCCACGCCCATGCCCATTGTCAGTGGCGCCTGTTTGAATGGCTGCCGGATGGAGGTGATGGACATGGTGTCCGCAGACCGTTTGCTCGCCTTCGCGGCGATGTCGGTCCTGGTGATCGTGATTCCGGGGCCGAGTGTTCTGTTCGTCATCGGCCGCGCCCTGGCACACGGCCGCCGCACCGCCGTGGCGACCGCGCTGGGCAATGTCTTCGGCTCGTATCTGCTGGTCGTCGCCGTCGCGGTGGGCGTCGGCTCGCTGGTGGAGCGGTCCGTCGCGATCTATCTGACGGTGAAGCTGGCGGGCGCGGCCTATCTGGTCTACCTGGGCGTCCAGGCGTTCCGGCACCGCAAGGAGCTCAAGGCGTCGGCGATACGCGCGCAGCCGTCCGGACCGCCGCGCGGTGACCTGCGGACGGTCCTCGACGGCGCCCTCGTCGGTGTCACCAACCCCAAGGGCGTGGTGTTCTTCGCCGCCGTACTCCCCCAGTTCGTGGATCACTCGGCGGGCCATGTCCCGCTCCAGATGCTCCTGTTGGGCCTGGTTCCGATCACTATTGGCCTGGTCACAGACACCCTGTGGGGCCTGACCGCGTCGGCGGCCCGCACCTGGTTCGCCGGTTCCGACCGGAGGCTGTCGCTGATAGGCGGAGCGGGCGGCTGCACGATGATCGGGCTCGGTGTGACGGTCGCGGTGACGGGCCGCGCGGACTGAGAGCCGCCCCACGGCTACTGGATGACGGTCCCGAAACGGATGTCGTACGACGCCTCCGCGTGCAGCACCCGCACCACCCGCTCCGCCTCCTCGGTCACGTCCAGGCGCTGGGCCTTGGTGAGTTCGGTGAACGGCTCGATGACGAGGTCGTCGCCGATGATCCGCCACACGCCCGCCAGGAAACCGTCCACGAGGAGCGGGCGGTAGAACGTGTTGGCCTGCCAGGTGCGGCCACGGTTCTCGGCCGGGATCACCCGGGTGCGGTCGGCGTGAGAGAGGAGGAGGTTGTCGAACTCGGGCAGGAGGCGGGGCGGAGCCGGGGTGTCCGGGTCGGGGCGCGGGGCGTCGGGGAGGTCGAAGAGTTCGACGCCTTTCTCGTCCCGGAAGGTGAGCAGCTGGGGGCGGAGCCGTTCGAAGGCGGCACGCATCCGGGTCAGACCGGACCAGGTCTGCATGTCCTTCACGGAGGCCGGTCCGAAGGCGGCCAGGTAGCGCAGCACCGCGTCGTCGGATGAGGCGGCCGGCTCGGCGGGCCGGCCCAGCCAGTGCTCGGCGGTCGTGAGGGCGACCTGGGCGCTACGGCCCCACAGTCCGCGCGGCGTGACCTGGACGAGGGGAAGGCTGCAGCGGGCGGCGACGGCCAGAGACTGCGGGTCGGCGTCCGGCCACTCGACGCTGAGGGCCTCGCGGAGCTCCTTCATGGTGCGGGGCTCGGCCTCGACGAGTTCGCGGGCGAGTACGGCGAGCCGGTCCAGGTCGACGCCGACGAGGCCCTTGCGGAAGTAGTTGATCTCCCGGTCCCGGGCGGGCTGGACCAGCGGGCGCAGGGTGAGGCTGTCGTCGGCGGTGTGCAGATGGATCGTCGAGCGCATGGTGACGATGCGCACGGCGGCACGGTCGGCCAGCAGCCCCGACAGCTCCTCGGGCGTGAACCCGTCCAGCCGGGCGGCGAGCGCATAGTACGGCGGCTTGACCTCCTGCGCCTGGAGACCGACCAGATGCTCCACGGCCGCCCGAGCGGACAGCGGCGAGCGGCGCAGCAGGAGCTGCCGGTCGAGGGTGGCGCGGTTGAGGGCGCGGGGGCTGAGGACCGGTTCCGTCCTGGTCGTCGCCTTCACCACCTTCGCCGTCCTCGCCGCCTGCGCTGCCTGCGCTGCCTGCGCTGCCTGCGCTGCCTGCGCTGCCTGCGCTGCCTGCGCTGCCTGCGTCTTCGTAGCAGCCGTCGCCCCTGCCATGGTCCGCGTCGTCTTCGAGCTGGTCCGCTTCGTCATGCTCCGCACACTAGAGAGGCTTGCGGACAGCTGCCGTCCGCAATTCTCACCGAATCTCGGTCCGGCCCATCCGCCCATGTCATTCGCCCCGTATATCCTGCTCCGTGATCACGCACTCGTCGTCCCGACCGGGAGGCAGCCGCGATGTCCGAGCGACGCGCCCGACCCGCCTCGAAGAACCCCATGAAGTCCGTCTGGCGCCGAGCCCTCACTCCACCCCCGCCACCGGGCCCACCGGTGCAGACGCCTCCGGCGAGCCCCGCGGCTCCCGAATCCTCCGACGTGGTGAGTGTCGTGCAGGCGGCGCTGTACCGGGACGGCGTGCGGGTGTCCGCCCCCGCAACCCTTGCCGAGACCTACCGCGAGCTGCGCGACCAGCCGTGCGGCATGGCATGGATCGGCCTGGCCCGCCCCACCGAGGCGGAGCTTCTCTCGCTGGCCGCGGAGTTCGATCTGCACCCGCTCGCGGTCGAGGACGCGATGGAGGCGCACCAGCGGCCCAAGCTGGAGCGCTACGGTGACACGCTCTTCGTGGTCCTGCGCGCGGCCCGGTACCTCGACGCGCCGGAGGAGGTCGACTTCGGCGAGCTCCATGTGTTCGTCGGCCCCGACTTCGTGATCACGGTCCGCCATGGCGCGGCCCCCGACCTGTCGGCGGTGCGCCGACGGATGGAGGAGACGCCGGAGCTGCTGAAGCTCGGGCCCGAGGCGGTGCTCTACGCGATACTGGACGCGGTGGTAGACGGCTACGAACCGGTCGTCGCAGGCGTCCAGATCGACATCGACGAGATCGAGACCGAGGTCTTCCGCGGCGACCCCGAGGTCTCCCGCCGTATCTACGAACTCTCCCGCGAAATGGTCGAGTTCCAGCGCGCCACCCGTCCTCTGGTCGGCATGCTGCACGGCCTGATGGCGGGCTTCTCCAAGTACGGCACGGACGAGGAACTCCAGCGCTACCTCCGCGACGTCGCCGACCACGTCACCCACACCAGCGAACGCGTCGACGGCTTCCGCCAGGCCCTCACCGAGATCCTCACGGTCAACGCGACGCTGGTCACGCAGCAACAGAACGCGGAGATGCGGGCGTTGGCGGAGGCGGGGTTCGAGCAGAACGAGGAGATCAAGAAGATCTCGTCGTGGGCGGCGATTCTCTTCGCCCCGACGCTGGTCGGGACGATCTACGGGATGAACTTCAGGCACATGCCGGAGTTGCACTGGGTACTCGGCTACCCCTTCGCTATCGCCCTGATGGGGATCGTTTGCACCAGTCTGTACATCATCTTCAAGCGGCGGGACTGGCTGTGAGTGATCGCCGCGAGAGCCGCTACTCCGCGGGGTGAAATAGCAAAAGGATGGACACAGCGGGTTGCTGTGCCCATCCACTTCGCGGGTTGCCGGGACCTGTCGCGCAAGTGTGACGACGGACTCGCCCGCTTCGAGGATGACCGAGGCATAAGTGTGCCGGAGCACGAAACCCGTCCTTGCGAGACGCCTTCCACCGCTAGCCCTTCATCCGCATAGGGATGACGCCGGCGGCAGCCAGGGCCGGTTTCCAACCTCGACGTTGAAGATGTTCGCGCGAGGGCGTTGCCGTAGGTCGTGGTGATCCATGAAGTATTCGGCCAGTGCGTCAGCGACCGACGGGGGCATGTCGACGACGCGAGCCTTGCCTCCCTTCGGCAGGGCGAAGTAGGGGCGCCCGCCCAGAAGCTGCACCTGCCGGCGCACATGCAGAATCCCACGGGCGAAGTCGACGTTCTCTGGTGACAGCCCGAACACTTCCCCCTGCCGCAGCTCACAGCCCAGCGCGATGACGATCGAAATGCGGTAGCGCGCGTTGATCGCCCCCCGTACCCGCTGCGCGGTCGCCAGCGGCCAGGCTTCCCGCTGGTCCTCCGGAACCTTGGGCCAACGCACGGACTTGGCCCGC
>JABFVM010000256.1 GCA_013362785.1 Streptomyces sp.
GTCGTCCGCAAGCTGGACCTGCCGTTCCGCGACGTGGACTGGACGACCTGGGACGACCTGCTCGACCGCGTCCACAACCCCGACCACGAGATCACCCTCGCGCTGGTCGGCAAGTACATCGACCTGCCCGACGCCTACCTCTCGGTCACCGAGGCGCTGCGCGCGGGCGGCTTCGCCAACAAGGCCCGCGTGAAGATCAAGTGGGTCACCTCCGACGACTGCAAGACCCCGGCCGGCGCCAAGCAGCAGCTCGCCGACGTGGACGGCATCTGCATCC
The DNA here is from genome assembly GCA_013362785.1 of Streptomyces sp. Taxonomy (GTDB): domain Bacteria; phylum Actinomycetota; class Actinomycetes; order Streptomycetales; family Streptomycetaceae; genus Streptomyces. The sequence goes on from JABFVM010000256.1 coordinate 278, forward strand.
CGGGCGGCTTCGGCGACCGCGGTGTGCTCGGCAAGGTCGGCGCGATCAAGTACGCCCGCGAGAACAAGATCCCGCTGCTCGGGCTGTGCCTGGGCCTGCAGTGCATCGTGATCGAGGCGGCCCGCAACCTCGCCGACATCTCCGACGCCAACTCCACCGAGTTCGACCCGGCGACCTCCCACCCGGTCATCTCCACCATGGCCGAGCAGCTCGACATCGTCGCCGGTGAGGGTGACATGGGCGGCACCATGCGGCTCGGCATGTACCCGGCCAAGCTGGCCGAGGGCTCCATCGTGCGCGAGGTGTACGACGGCAAGGAGTACGTCGAGGAGCGGCACCGTCACCGCTACGAGGTCAACAACGCCTACCGCGCGGAACTGGAGAAGAAGGCGGGCATCCAGTTCTCCGGCACGTCGCCCGACGGCAAGCTCGTCGAGTACGTGGAGTACCCCCGCGAGGTACACCCCTACCTGGTGGCCACCCAGGCCCACCCCGAGCTGCGCTCGCGCCCGACGCGCCCGCACGCGCTGTTCGCGGGCCTCGTGAAGGCCTCGGTCGAGCGCAAGAATTCGAAGTAACACGAGAGTTGTACGGTGGCCGGGGCGCAAACCTTCAAAGGTTGGCGCCCCGGTTTTCTTCTGGCGGGTTCTTTTCAAAGAGTGTGGAAGGGCAGGGCATGACGATCAAGGACACCCCGGAGGAGTGGGAGATCCGCGCGACGAACACCCCGTTCGTCGGTAACAAGACCTCCGTCCGCAGGGACGACGTGGTCATGCCCGACGGCTCGGTGGTGGGGCGCGACTACCAGGTCCATCCCGGTTCGGTGGCCGTCCTCGCCCTCGACGACGAGGACCGTGTCCTGCTCATCAGGCAGTACCGCCACCCGGTGCGGCACAAGCTCTGGGAGATCCCGGCCGGACTGCTCGACATCCCCGGTGAGAACCCGCTGCACGCCGCCCAGCGCGAGCTGTACGAGGAGGCCCACGTCAAGGCCGAGGACTGGCGGGTGCTGACCGACGTCTACACCACCCCCGGCGGCTGCGACGAGGCCGTACGGATCTTCCTCGCCCGCAACCTGTCCGAGGCCGAGGGCAAGCGCTTCGAGGTGGAGGACGAGGAGGCCGACATGGAGCACGCGCGCGTGCCGGTCGACGAGCTCGTCCGGGGAGTGCTCGCGGGCGAGCTGCACAACAACTGCCTCGTCGTGGGCGTGCTGTCGCTGGTCGCCGCGCGGGCCGGCGACGGACTCGACGCGCTCCGCCCGGCGGGGGCACCCTGGCCGGCGCGCCCCTTCGAGTCCTGAACGGGTACATCCACCCGTCAGTGTGAAGATCGGCTGATCCGGTCGGGGGATGTCCTCGCCGTGCCCGCCGTGCTCCGCACGGAACGTAGCAGAGCGTGAACTAGGCTCTGAATACGCCCGAACCGGAGTCCCGGCGGGCTTGCGCGTGTGGTGGGACGGGAGCGTGGCCCGTGACGGATCAGGTGGTGGACACAGGCGGCGTTCAGGTGTCGGCACACGCGTCCGGCGAGAACCAGTTCCTGGGCCGCACCCGCGAGTTGAAGGAGCTCCGCGCCGACATCGAGCGCGCGGGCCTGGACACCCTCTCCGGCCGCAAGGCGCCACGCGCGCGCGTACTGCTCATCGCCGGCCGCCCCGGCTCGGGCCGCACCGCGCTCGCCGAGGAGCTGGTACGGCAGGTGGCGGACCGTTACGCCGACGGCGTGCTGCGGGCCCGCCTGAGCGAGCCCGACGGCACCCCCGTCCCCGTCGAGCGCGCGGCCCGCGAGCTGCTCGGCGCCCTGGGCCGGCCGATCCCGCCCGGCGCCGCCGAGGACGACCTCACGGCGGCCCTGCGCACAGCCCTCGCCGGGCGCCGGGCCCTGCTCCTGCTGCACGACGCGGCCGAGGCCGAGCAGGTCGACGCGCTGCTGCCGGACGCCCCGGAATGCCTGGCCGTCGCCGTCTCCGGCGGACCGCTGACCGGGATCTCCGACGTACGGCCCTGCACTCTCGGCGGCCTGGACACCAAGTCGGCCGTGGAGCTGCTGTCCCGGCAGGCCGGCTCGGTCCGTATCACCGTCGACCCGAGGGCCGCCGAGGGCCTGGCCGAGGTGTGCCAGGGGCAGCCCGCCGCGCTGGTGCTGGCCGGGGGCTGGCTCGCCGCCCGCCCCAAGGCGGCCGTCGCCGACCTCGCCAAGCAGCTGCGCGCCGAGGGCGAGGAGGGTACGGCGCTGAGCCGGGTCTTCCGCCTCGTCTACGCGTCCCTGTCCACCCCGGCCGCCCGCATACTGCGCCTGCTCTCCCTCGCCCCGGGCATCCTTGTCGACCCGCACACCGCCTCCGCGCTGGCCGGCTCCTCGGTCGACAGCGCCCGCACCACCCTGGACGACCTCGCCGCCCGCGGCCTGCTGCACGCCGTCGACTCACCGCTGCCGCAGTACGAGGTCCCGGCCTGTCTGCACCCGTACCTCAGGGCCCTCACCGAGACCCAGGACCGCCCCGCCGAGCTGCAGCTCGCCCGCGCCCGCATGCTGGAGCGGAGCGTACGGCTGCTGCAGTCCTGCCGGGCGATCACCGAGACGGACACCCCCGAGACCCGCCAGAAGCTCCTCGGCATGCCCCAGGCGCTGCGCTTCCCCAACCCGCGCGCGGCCGCCGACTGGCTGAACATCCGCAGGCCGGCCCTGCTGGCATCGGCCCGGGCCGCCGTCGCCGACGGGGAGCTGGACACCGTCGCCCGGCGCCTGATGTCCCAGCTGGTCAAGGCGCTGGTCGCACACGTCGGCACCCAGGCGGCCGCCGACGACCTGTACGCCGTCCACAGTCTGGTCCTCGACGTGGCCGAGCGCCGAAACCTGCCCCGCGAGAAGGCCGCGGCCCTGCTGAACCTCGGCGACGTCGACGCCCGGACCGGCCGTACGCAGGCGGCGCTGGTGCGCTATCGGGCCGCGCTGGACGCCGGACGGGAGGCGAACGACCCCTATGCGACCGGCCGCGCGATGGAATCCGTAGGCGGTGCCCATCTGGAGCTCGGGGACTACGACCGGGCCGCCGACTGGTTCGGCCGGGCGCTGGCCCAGCGGCTGGCCCGCGACGAGCGCGCGGACGCCGCCCGGCTGTACGGCCGTATCGGCGCCGCCCACACCTTCGCGGGCCGGTACGGCGAGGCGCTGCGGCACTGGCGGGCCGCGGTCGCCGGGCACCGCAAGAACGGCGACCTCGCCGCTCACGCCCGGGCATTGAGCGAGCTGGCGCGGGTCCAGGAGTACGCGGGGCGGCCCGAGGAGTCGCTGCGCACCTGCCAGGAGGCGGTGGAGTGGGCGCGGCGCGCCGAGGACCCGCGGCTGCACGCGGCGCTGTACATGCGGCTCGCCGACACCCTGGACCACCTGGGCGATCCCGCGGCCGCGCAGCTGCACCGGGGCGCCGCCCGACGGATGCTGGGGGAGGAGCCCGAGGAGCCGGATACGCAGGTGCCGGGGCCCGAGCAAGATGCATTCGAGCCGGAGAACGACGCTGACGCCTGCGAAATCCGTAGTGCATCCACTGAAGATTGATGCATTGAAAGGCTAGACAGCGGGAACACCTTCATTAGACTGGCTCTGCCGCACCTTCTCCTGCGGTGTATCCCGGTGCGTCCTGCATGCCTGGGTATGTCTTGTAATGCCCCCACACCCTCTGAGCCAAGGACCGTGATCGACGTGAAGGTCGGCATCCCCCGCGAGGTCAAGAACAACGAGTTCCGGGTGGCCATCACCCCCGCCGGTGTGCACGAGCTGGTGCGCCATGGCCACCAGGTCGTCATCGAGCGCGGCGCCGGTGTCGGCTCGTCGATCCCGGACGAGGAGTACGTCGCCGCAGGCGCCCAGATCCTCGGCACCGCCGACGAGGTGTGGGCCACCGCCGACCTGCTGCTCAAGGTCAAGGAGCCCATCGCCGAGGAGTACCACCGCCTCCGCAAGGACCAGACGCTCTTCACCTACCTGCACCTGGCCGCCTCCAAGGAGTGCACGGACGCCCTCATCGAGTCCGGCACCACGGCGATCGCCTACGAGACCGTCGAGCTCCCGAGCCGCGCCCTGCCGCTGCTCGCCCCGATGTCCGAGGTCGCGGGCCGCCTGGCCCCGCAGGTCGGCGCCTACCACCTGATGCGCGCCAACGGTGGCCGCGGTGTGCTGCCCGGCGGTGTCCCCGGCGTGCTCGCCGGCCGCGCCGTCGTCATCGGCGGCGGTGTCTCCGGCTGGAACGCCGCGCAGATCGCCATCGGCATGGGCTTCCACGTGACCCTGCTCGACAAGGACATCAACAAGCTCAAGGAGGCGGACAAGGTCTTCGGCACGAAGATCCAGACCGTCGTCTCCAACGCCTTCGAGCTGGAGAAGGCCTGCCTGGAGGCCGACCTCGTCATCGGCGCCGTCCTCATCCCGGGCGCCAAGGCCCCGAAGCTCGTCACCAACGAGCTGGTCTCCCGGATGAAGCCGGGAAGTGTCCTTGTCGACATCGCGATCGACCAGGGCGGCTGCTTCGAGGACTCGCGTCCCACCACGCACGCCGAGCCGACCTTCCCGGTCCACAACTCGGTCTTCTACTGCGTCGCCAACATGCCCGGCGCGGTGCCCAACACCTCCACCTACGCGCTCACCAACGCCACGCTGCCCTACATCGTCGAGCTCGCGAACAAGGGCTGGGTCGAGGCGCTGCGCCGTGACCCGGCGCTGGCCAGGGGCCTCAACACGCATGACGGCAAGGTGGTTTACCGGGAGGTCGCCGAGGCGCACGGCCTGGAGCACGTGGAGCTCGAAACGCTGCTCGGCTGAGCCGATCGGCTAAGTCACTTTCTGGTAAAGGCGATACGTCAACACAAGTCGTCAACCGCACACACCCGGCCGGACCTTGCCCGAAAAGGTCCGGCCGGATGTGTGTATGGTCACTTTGCGACTCTCGGTCAACTCGCCTCGAACGCAACCCTTCGACCGATTCGCACACCGGTGAAACCTGCTGTGCGACGGCCGTACGCCCTTGACAGCGGGATGTTTCATTGTCGACACATCTGCCCGGTCCGGCGGATTGTGTTGCTGCGGACCGCCGACACGCCATAGAGTCGCCAGCTGTCGGCATGGTGCCACGCTGACCTGTCTAGAAGTTTCCTGGTCACCAAGGAGGTAAGACGACTTGTGAATGAGTCGACATTTTCTCCCGGGGGTGGTCAACCAGGAATGCCTGTACGGGGCCAGGGTCCCGCGGGATTCGAGGCTGTCGGCTCCGTCGCTGTCCGAACCTTCGCAGCCCAGCAGAGCCAGACCAGCCCCCGCACGGCTCTGTCAGCAAACCAGAGCATGGATGGCCATCACGTGAACGCCATGGCCGGCGACGGAAGTGGCGCGCCCCACAACCCACTCGCCGACTACGACGAACTGCCCGACGGGCACTTCTACGACCCCGACGCGGAGTACGAGCCCGACCCCGAGTACGCGGCCACGCTCGCGCCCGACGCTGCCCGGCAGCGCCGTGAGCGCATCGGCCCGACCGGGCGTCCGCTGCCGTACTTCCCGATCCCGGGTCCGCTGACCGACCACGGTCCCGCGAAGATCATCGCGATGTGCAACCAGAAGGGCGGCGTCGGCAAGACGACGTCGACCATCAACCTGGGTGCCGCGCTCGCGGAGTACGGGCGCCGGGTCCTGCTCGTCGACTTCGATCCACAGGGCGCGCTGTCGGTCGGTCTCGGCGTCAATCCGATGGAGCTCGACCTCACCGTCTACAACCTGCTCATGGAGCGGGGCATGTCGGCGGACGAGGTGCTCCTGAAGACGGCGGTCCCCAACATGGACCTGCTGCCGAGCAACATCGACCTGTCGGCCGCCGAGGTCCAGCTGGTCAGCGAGGTCGCGCGCGAGTCGACGCTCCAGCGCGCGCTGAAGCCGCTGCTGCCCGACTACGACTTCATCGTGATCGACTGTCAGCCCTCGCTCGGCCTGCTCACGGTCAACGCGCTGACGGCCGCCCACAAGGTGATCGTGCCCCTGGAGTGCGAGTTCTTCGCGCTGCGCGGTGTGGCGCTGCTGACCGAGACCATCGAGAAGGTCCAGGAGCGGCTCAACCCGGAGCTGGAGCTCGACGGGATCCTCGCCACGATGTACGACTCGCGCACGGTGCACAGCCGTGAGGTGCTCGCGCGTGTGGTCGAGGCGTTCGACGACCACGTCTACCACACGGTCATCGGGCGCACGGTCCGCTTCCCGGAGACCACGGTCGCCGGTGAGCCGATCACCACGTACGCCTCCAACTCCGTCGGTGCCGCCGCCTATCGCCAGCTCGCCAGGGAGGTGCTCGCCCGGTGTCACGCCGAGTGAGTCTGCCGGGGGCCGACGAACTGTTCCGCACGACAGGGGGTACGGCGCTCCAGCCGTCCACTCCCCGGCGCCCGGTCAACGGCGAGGCCCGGGTGCCGGCTCCCGCGGGGGAGAGTGACGCGGCCGCCGCCGCGGAGGACGCGCCGCAGTCGGTGCCCGTGCAGGGCGGCGACGGCGACGGTGCGGAGCACGTGGCCGCCGACACGGAGTCCGTCGACGCCGGGGAGTCGCGCAGCCGGGCCGCCGGCGCGGAGCGCTCCGCCCGGCGTCAGGAGGCGCAGGAAGGTTCTGCCGGTTCCGCCGGTGCGAGTGCCTCCGGCGGTTCCACCGCGGCCGGTTCCGCTGCCTCTGCCGCTGCTGCCTCGGCCGCCGCGCCGCGCAAGCGCGGGCGGGCGGCGGCGCGGCGGCCCAGTGGGCGTGAGCGACACGACGAGAAGATCACCGTGTATGTCTCCGCCGAGGAGCTCATGGACCTGGAGCACGCGCGTCTGGTGCTCCGGGGTGAGCACGGGCTGGCCGTGGACCGCGGGCGGATCGTCCGTGAGGCGGTGGCCGTGGTGCTCGCGGATCTGGAGAGCCGCGGCGACGCCAGCATCCTCGTACGACGGCTTCGCGGGCGGTAGCGGTAGCCTGCGGGGGCTATGACCTCGAACGACGTTCCCGCCCGCGGCACCGGTACCTCCGGTGGTCGTCGGCGTGCGCTGGGGCGAGGGCCGGGTGCCGCGCCCATGACCGCGCCGGTCGCGGTTCCCGCGGAGCCGGAGCCGGAGCCCGAGGTTCCCGAGGTCGTGGTCCCGGAGCCGGGACCGGAGCCCGAGCCGCAGGTCGTCGTACCGGAAGCGGAGCCCGAGCCCGAAGCGGTCGGCCCCGAACCCGAACCCGAGCCGGAACCAGCACATGAGGCCTCCGCCGCCGAGCCCCCTGTCCGGCAGGGCGAGCCCGAGTCCGGTGGCGGCGGCGACAGCGGTGACGACGATGACGACGGTGTCTTCAAGGTCCGGCTCTCCAACTTCGAGGGCCCCTTCGACCTCCTCCTCCAGCTGATCTCCAAGCACAAGCTCGACGTCACCGAGGTCGCCCTGTCCAAGGTGACCGACGAGTTCATGGCGCACATCAGGGCGATGGGGCCGGACTGGGACCTGGACGAGACGACCGAGTTCCTCGTCGTCGCGGCCACCCTGCTCGACCTCAAGGCGGCCCGCCTGCTGCCCTCGGCCGAGGTGGAGGACGAGGCCGACCTCGCGCTGCTGGAGGCGCGGGACCTGCTGTTCGCGCGGCTGCTGCAGTACCGGGCGTACAAGCAGATCGCCGACATCTTCAGCCGGCGGCTCGACGACGAGGCGCGGCGCTATCCGCGGACCGTCGGGCTCGAACCGCACCATGCCGAGCTGTTGCCCGAGGTCGTCATCAGCATCGGGGCGGAAGGATTCGCCAAGCTCGCCATCAAGGCGATGCAGCCCAGGCCCAAGCCGCAGGTGTACGTCGATCACATCCACGCGCCGCTGGTCAGCGTGCAGGAACAGGCCGGGCTCGTCGTCGCGCGGCTGAAGGAGCTCGGCGAGGCCAGCTTCCGGGCGCTCATCGAGGACACCGACGACACCCTCACCGTCGTGGCGCGATTCCTGGCGCTGCTGGAGCTGTACCGCGAGAAGGCCGTGGCCCTCGATCAGGAGACGGCGCTCGGGGAGCTCGTCGTGCGGTGGACCGGCGGGGACGGGGCGGACGCCCCGACGGTGACCGACGAGTTCGACCGGCCGCCCGAGCAGCCGAAGGAGGAGATGAAGGCGTGAGTGAGGAGACCACCGGGCTTCCGGCCGGGCTGCGTACCGTCGCCGACCTCGACCTCAAGCCCGCCCTGGAGGCGATGCTCATGGTCGTGGACGAGCCCGCGACCGAGGAGCACCTCGCGAAGCTCCTGGAGCGGCCCAAGCGGCAGATCGCCGGGGCCCTCAGGGAGCTCGCCGACGAGTACGTCATCCAGGGCCGCGGCTTCGAGCTGCGGTTCGTCGCGGGCGGCTGGCGGTTCTACACCCGGCCCGAGTACGCGGCGGCCGTGGAGCGCCTCGTCCTGGACGGGCAGACCGCCCGCCTCACCCAGGCCGCCCTGGAGACGCTGGCCGTCGTCGCCTACCGTCAGCCGGTCAGCCGCAGCCGGGTCTCGGCGGTGCGCGGAGTGAACTGCGACGGTGTCATGCGCACGCTCCTCCAGCGCGGGCTGGTCGAGGAGGCGGGCGCGGAACCCGAAACAGGTGCGATCCTGTACAGGACGACGAACTACTTCCTGGAGCGGATGGGCCTGCGCGGTCTGGACGAGCTCCCGGAGCTCGCGCCCTTCCTCCCGGAGGCGGAGGCGATCGAGGCCGAGACCCAGGAAGGCGTGCCGTCGTTCGATCCGGACGCTCCGGATTCCGAGGACGCAGACGACAACTAGACGGAAATTTGATGCGAAGCAGCAGCGGCAGGAACAGCAGCGGAAACAACGGCGGGAGCCGTGGTGGCAACAGCGGCGGCCGCGGCGGGAGCAGCGGGGGCCGCGGTAACTACCGTGGCGCCGGCAACGCCCGCGACGACAAGCAGGGCGGCCGGCCGAGGAAGCCCCGCCCCGAGGAGCGCCGCTACGACGTGGGCCCCGGCGCCTCCCCGGAGGGCCCGAAGTCGGGGCGCGGTGCCTCGGCGCGCGGTGGCGCGAAGGGCGGGCCCAAGCAGGGCCAGCAGCGCGGCACCGGCCGGGGCCGTTGGGCTCCGGCGACCTCCCGCGAGTACGACGCGCGCGCCGAGGAGCGCAACCGCGAGCGCTACGCGGGCAAGAAGGACGTCAAGCTGCCCAAGACCTTCCCGGGCGCCGAGCAGGAGGGCGAGCGGCTGCAGAAGGTGCTCGCTCGGGCCGGCTACGGCTCCCGGCGGGCCTGCGAGGAGCTGGTCGACGAGGCCCGGGTCGAGGTCAACGGCGAGATCGTCACCGAGCAGGGCCTGCGCGTCGACCCCGAGAAGGACGAGATCAAGGTCGACGGGCTGACCGTCGCCACGCAGTCGTACCAGTTCTTCTCGCTGAACAAGCCCGCCGGTGTCGTCTCCACCATGGAGGACAACGAGGGCCGGCAGTGCCTCGGGGACTACGTCACCAACCGGGAGACGCGGCTCTTCCACGTGGGGCGGCTCGACACCGAGACCGAGGGCGTCATCCTGCTCACCAACCACGGTGAGCTGGCCCACCGGCTGACCCACCCCAAGTACGGCGTGAAGAAGGTCTACCTCGCGCACATCGTGGGCCCGATCCCGCGCGACCTGGGCAAGCAGCTCAAGGACGGCATCCAGCTGGAGGACGGGTACGCGCGCGCGGACCACTTCCGGGTCGTCGAGCAGACCGGCAAGAACTACCTGGTCGAGGTCACGCTGCACGAGGGGCGCAAGCACATCGTGCGCCGCATGCTCGCCGAGGCCGGGTTCCCGGTCGACAAGCTGGTGCGGGTCGCGTTCGGCCCCATCACCCTGGGCGACCAGAAGTCGGGCTGGCTGCGACGGCTGTCCAACACCGAGGTCGGCATGCTGATGAAGGAAGTCGATCTGTAGGTCGACGTAGGCGCACGCGCGTGTGGAGGCCGGTTCCGGGTGTCGCCCGGGACCGGCCGATTCGTTTTCGCCTCCCGGCCGGTCTGTATCCATGACGGACATGACGGAGGGAGCGGGGATGAGGACGACCGACAGGGGCCGCGAGGAGTTCGCGGGGGCGGAGAACTTCCACGAGACCATCCAAGTGGTCATCCAGGATGCCTCTCAGACGGCCCCTGAGGGGCCCCAGGGGGCCTTGGGGAGCCTGTCATGAACTCCGGGGAGCTCCTGGAGCGTTCGCTCGCCTACGCGCTCGGCAGCGTCGCCGATGCGGACGGTGCGAGCACGGGGCGCGGGACACCGTGCGCGGAGTGGGACCTGGGGGAGCTGCTCGGGCACCTCGACGACTCGCTGGACGCGCTGTACGAGGGCCTGACCGGCGGGCGGATCGGGCTGGTCCCGCGCGACGCCGACCGGGCCTGTGGCTTCCGTACGCGCGCGTGCGCGGTGCTCGGCGCCTGGGCGGCCGGGCCGCCGGAGTCGGCGCTCGTGGGGGAGCGGCCGCTGGACGTGCGGGTGATGGCCGCCGTGGGGGCCGTCGAGATCGCCGTGCACGGGTGGGATGTCGCCCAATCCTGCGGGCGCCCACGGCCGATACCGGGCGCGCTCGCGGCCGAGCTGCTGCCCGTCGCGCGGTGCGTGGTCGCGGAGGCGGACCGGGGGGTGCGGTTCGGCGCGCCGGTCGCGGTGCCGGTGGGGGCGGGGCCTGGGGAGCGGCTGCTGGGCTTTCTGGGGCGGTGCGGTTCGGCAAGGGGATGACGGGGTTCGCCGACGGGTGGCAGGGCTTCTCGGCGCGGTGACACGGTTCCTGGCGGGGCGGCGCGGATTTGCCTTCCGTTGGGTTGTGCAACCCGTCCGCCCTCTTTATAGTCGGAGTGACTAATAGTCGTGCTGACTATAAAAGAGGTGAGTGGTATGCCGGGACCCACCGTGCCCGAGGGCTACGACAAGTACGCCCACGAGCCCTTCGCCGTCACCGCCGACCTCGCAGTCCTCACCATTCGCGACGGCGTCCTGCACGTCCTGCTCGTCGAGCGCGGGCAGGAGCCGTACAAGGGCCACTGGGCGCTGCCCGGCGGTTTTGTGCAGCCGGACGAGTCGGCGGAGACGGCGGCCCGGCGTGAACTCGCCGAGGAGACCGGCCTGTCGGATGTCTCGGGGCTGCATCTGGAGCAGCTGCGGACCTACAGCGAGCCCGGCCGCGACCCCCGGATGCGGGTGGTGACGGTCGCCTTCACCGCGCTGCTGCCCCACCCGCCCGAACCGCACGGCGGCAGCGACGCGGCGCAGGCCCGCTGGGTGCCGTACGGCAAGGCGGGGCCGCTCGCCTTCGACCACGACCGGATCCTGGCCGACGCCCATGACCGCGTCGGCGCCAAGCTGGAGTACTCCAGTCTCGCCGCGGCCTTCTGCCCGCCCGAGTTCACGCTCGGCGAGCTGCAGCACGTGTACGAGGTGGTGTGGGGCACCGTCCTCGACCGGCCCAACTTCCGCCGCAAGGTGCTCGCCACGCCGGGCTTCGTCGAGCCCGTGCCCGGCGCCGCCCGGCTCACCGGCGGCCGCGGCAAACCGGCCGCGCTGTACCGCGCGGGCACCGCCACCGCCCTCCACCCGCCCCTGCTTCGGCCGACCCCGGAAGGACGCCCCGCATGACCATGACCACCGTTCGCAAGCGCGCCGCCACCGGCTCCCTGCTCGGTCTTGCCCTCGGAGACGCGCTCGGCTTCCCGACCGAGTTCGACGACGTGCCGTCGATCCTCGCCAAGTGCGGCCCCTGGCGCGAGATGGAGCTGCCCACGCCGGCGATCGTCACCGACGACACACAGATGACGCTGGCGCTGGGGAAGGGGCTGCGCACGGCGATGGACCGGGGCCTGCTCGCGCCGAAGCGGCTGGAGCGGCCGGTGCGCGAGGAGTTCGTGGACTGGTTCCAGTCACCGGAGAACAACCGCGCGCCGGGCCGGACCTGCCTGGTCGCCTGCAATCTGCTGAAGGACGAGCGCCGGCTCTGGCAGGACGCCAGCCAGATCGGCTCCAAGGGCTGCGGCGCCAACATGCGCGTCGCGCCGATCGGGCTCGCCCCGGGCCTCAGCGACGAACAGCGCGCGGGCGCCGCCCAGTTGCAGTCCGCCCTCACCCACGGGCATCCGACGGCACTCGCCGCGTCCGACCTGACCGCACACGCCGTACGCCTGCTCGCACAGGGCACCGAGCCGGCCGGGCTGGTCGAGCTGCTGCGGTCGTACGCCCGGGAGAACCGCGCCCGCTACCACGAGCGCTGGCTCGGCGACCTGTGGACCCGCAGCCAGGACCCCACCCCCGAGCACTTCATCGCGCGCGGCTGGGACGAGTGCCTGGCGATCCTGGACCGCCTCCAGGACGCCGTGCACACGGCCTCGCCCGAGACCGACCCGTGCCTGACCACCGGCGCGGGCTGGATCGCCGAAGAGGCCCTGGCCACCGGCCTGTTGTGCTTCCTGTGGTTCGCCGATGAGCCGCTGACCGCCCTGCGCCGGGCCGCCTGCAGCTCCGGCGACTCGGACTCGATCGCCTGCCTGACGGGCGCCTTCGCGGGCGCCTGGCTGGGGGACGAAGCCTGGCCGACCGAGTGGGCGGACCGGATCGAGTACGGGGGCGACCTGATGACCCTCGGAGCGCTCTGGGACGCTTGACGGATGATCGAGGCCCTGGACATCGACCTCGCGCCCGTGGTCGCCGAGCAGCCCGACCCGGTGCTGTTCGCGACCGTCTCCGGCGCGCATCTGTACGGCTTCCCGTCCCGCGACTCCGACGTGGACCTGCGGGGCGTGCACCTGCTCCCGACCGCCGACCTCGTCGGGCTGCGGGAGCCGGACGAGACGCGGTCCCGGATGTGGGTGCGGGACGGCGTCGAGATGGACCTGGTCACGCACGACCTGCGCAAGTTCGTACGGCTGATGCTGCGCCGCAACGGCTATGTCCTGGAGCAGCTGCTCTCACCGCTCGTCGTGCACACCACGGACGCCCACCGGGAGCTGGTCGACCTCGCTCCCGGAGCGCTCACCAGCCACCACGCGCATCACTACCGGGGATTCGCCGGCACCCAGTGGCGGCTGTTCGAGAAGGCCGGGGAGCTCAAGCCGCTGCTCTACACCTTCCGGGTGCTGCTCACCGGCATCCACCTGATGCGCAGTGGCGAGGTGCAGCCGCATCTGCCCACGCTGATCGGGGAGGTCGACGCCCCCGCCTATCTGCCGGAGCTGATCACCGCGAAGGCGGAGCAGGAGCACGGACCCGCCGACGTCGACCACGCGCGCGTGGCGGCCGACGTGGAGCGACTGCACGCCGTACTGGACGAGGCGCAGTCGGCCTCAGTGCTGCCCGACGCCCCGAGCGTCCACGACGCCCTGCACGCCTTCGTCGTACGGACCCGGCTGGAGAGCTGAGGCGCGGCGGACGCGGATCAGGAAGTCCTCCACGCGGCGGTGGTCCGGTTCCGGCGGGAGCGGGCTGTGCCGGGCGGCCTCCTCCGACTCGCTCGCCAGACGGGTCATCCGGGACTCGACCTCCGGCCAGGGGACCTCGCCGCGCTTGACCGCGAGGAGTGACTCGCGCCCGTCGCCCACGTCGATCGTCAGACGGCCGGTGCGCAGCAGGTCGCGGGCGCTCGCCAGGAGGCGCAGGAGGTGCATCGCGTGCTTCCAGCGCGGGGCGCCGTGGGAGCGGACGTCGGCCTCCAGCTTCTTGCGCTGGCCCAGCGCGTAGCGCGTGAACGTCTCATGGGCCCGGCGGGACAGGAACGCCCCGCGCAGCGCGAGGAGCTCACGGCCGGTGTCGTCGGCGTGCTCCACCAGCGGGGAGTGCAGGCACTCCAGGATGTTCGGGTTGGCCCGCAGCGCCAGCTCGCAGAAGCGCTCCAGCTCCCAGCTGAACTGCTCCTCCAGTGGGCCCTCGACATGCGTCGGCGGCTTCTCGAAACGCCAGAAGAGCGGGGTCGGGGCCACGAACACGCCCCGGCGGTCGGTGTCGCTGCCGTCCGTCGCCAGACCGAAGGCGCGCGAGCCCATCACACAGGCGTAGATCGTGTGGTCGCGGACCAGGCTCTCCGGGGTCTCGGGGTGCATGGCCCGGAGCGTACGCGGCGGATCAGGCCAGGAGGATCGAATTTCCGTCCACGGTGATCTTCTTCTCGGGCAACGGCTTCGTCGCCGGAGGATGTGCCACCGAGCCGTCCGTGATGTTGAACTTGCTGCCGTGGCAGGTGCAGTTGATGGTGCCGTCCGCCACGCCGGCCACCGGACACTGCTGGTGCGTGCAGATGTTTGAGAAGGCCTTGAACTCGCCGTCCGTCGGCTGTGTCACGACCACCTGCTCGTCCTTGAAGATCTTGCCGCCGCCGACCGGGATGTCGCCGGTCTTGGCGAGCTCCTGGCCGGAGGAGGCCTCCACGGACGAGGAGCCGCTGTCGTCGCCGTATTCGCCACAGCCCACGGCGAGCGTCGCCGCGCCCGTCGCGAGAAGGATCGTGCGCCGCGTCGGGCGGTTGGTCATGTCGTCACTCCGAAGGTGCGGAAGAACCAGAGGGCCGAGGTCAGCCAGAGGATCGTGAGAGCGGTGAAGACCAGTCCGCCGACGATCGGCAGGAGCCAGCCGGGAAGTCGCTCCGAGCGGAGCAACAGCATCTTTGCACTGAAGGCACCGAAGAAGAAGCAACCCAGGAGGGAGTGCCACAAAACGCGCGTTTCGTATGTCTGGTAGCCCAGGGCGTACAGGCAGTGCACCGCCACGGGTACGGCGAGGAGGAACGCCGCGCGACCCGACCAGCGGTGCAGCGCCGCCGACCAACTCGGGCCCGGCAGCCTGCCGTACACCATCAGCGCCGAGACGAGCTGCACGAGCGCGAAGAAGAACGCGGTCGTCGCCAGCCATGACTTCACCGCGCCCGTGCTGCTGAACCCGGCGAGGTTGAAGGCCGTGCCCGTCGGGTCATGGGCCTTGCCGTACACCCCGAGGCCCACCGCGACCGCGCAGGCGACCAGCGCCGGGAGCAGATAGCGGGCCGCGCCCGGGCGGCGGTGGCCGGGCTGCGGGGACGGGAAGTCCTGGGTGACGGCGTTCGGGTCGACGGTCATGATCGACTCCCGTGGAGGATGGACCGAGAGGGATGTCGTCGAGCGGGACGACCAGGGACGTCAAGGACGTCAGGGCAGGTCAGGTGAGGTCAGGTGAGGTCAGGTGGGGTCAGGGGACGGCCGGGTGGGCTGTGAGGCCTTGGCCGTCGACCGTCACGGCGCCGGTCTCCGGGGCGATCTCCGGGGCCGCCGAGGGCTCACCGTCGCGGGTGAGGACGCCGACCTGCCGGCCGTCCGGCAGCACGATCCAGCCGCCGTCGACCTTGGCGCCGCGCACCGTGGCGGTGGCCCGGTACAGGCCCGACGGCTTCTTCGTCCGGTCGGCCGTGAAGGCGTAGTGCCCGCCGTCGATGTCGACGGTGCCGCGGATCCGCTTGCCCTCCTTGAGGGCACCGTTCAGGACGGAACCGTCCTTGCCGGTGAGCCGCATGGTCCCGTCGTCGTTCACGTCGCCCTTGAGCCAGGACTCCTTGTCGCGGCCGTCGCAGAAGTACGCGATCGCCCTGCCGTCGCGCAGGGTGACGGCCACGGCGGAGGAGTCGTCGTCGGTACGGCCGGCGTACCCGGCGTCCGGGACGGGCGCCTTCGAAGGTGACGGCGCCGGGGCCGTCCGCGTGGGTGTCGGTGACGGGGTCGCAGCGGGCGACTGTTTCGTGGTGTCCGGAGTGCGGTCCGCGGACGAGGAGGACGTGTTCTTCGTCCCCGTCGTCGCGTTGAGCGACAGCATGAACACGCCGACCAACAGTCCCGCGAGAAGGGTGAGCAAGGGTCCGGGACGCTTCATGAGGCCTCCCCCGAGGCGAGCTTGCTGCCCATGAGAGCGGAGCCGTGGCCCCGCGTCCAGAGGCGTACGGGGGCGTTCGGGGTCCGGTAGCAAAATCGGGATGGACGGGTGACATTGACTCAAAGCCGACTCCGCACGGGCCGGGGTGTCTCAGCGGGCGGGCGACCTGCGTCCGCCGTACGCGGGCTGACTAGGCTGGACGGCCGTAGAGCCGATCCGTACAGCAGCAAGGAGCAGAGTCGTGGCGGTACGAGCGGTCCGGGGGGCCGTCCAACTGGAGCGGGACGAGGCCGGCCACATGGACGAGCAGGTCGGCGCCCTGCTCACCGCGATCCTGGAGCGGAACGGCCTGGGCTCGGACGACCTGATCAGCATCTGGTTCACGGCCACGCCCGACCTGCACAGCGACTTCCCGGCGGCCGCCGCCCGCAAGCTCGGCGACGGCTTCGCCGACGTACCGCTGATCTGCGCCCAGGAACTCGACATCGAGGGCGCCATGCCGCGGGTCGTCCGGGTCCTCGCGCACATCGAGTCCGACCGGCCCCGCGCCGACATCGCGCATGTCTACCTCGGTGCCGCGGCCGCCCTGCGCAAGGACATCGCCCAGTGAGAACCGCACTCGTCATCGGCACCGGCCTCATCGGCACGT
>JABFVM010000082.1 GCA_013362785.1 Streptomyces sp.
CGTGTCCGGGACGGCACCGTAACTCGCCGTGCTTGCTCGTAGTTGTCGCCTTATGCGGGAAATGTGAGCAGGTGCGGCGAGGGGAGCGGTACGTGAGCGGCACGACGTTGGTGCAGGATGAAACCGTCACCGCACCTCCTGCACAGGCCCCACCCCACGGCGTAGAGCCTCAACTGAGCCCGCGCCGCGTGCGGTTGGTCTTCTTCGGGCTGATGCTCGCGCTGCTCCTCGCCGCGCTGGAGCAGATGATCGTCGCCACCGCGCTGCCGAAGATCGTCGGCGAACTGCACGGCCTGGACAGGATGTCCTGGGCGATCACCGCCTACCTGCTCACCGCCACCGTCGGCCTGCCGATCTACGGCAAACTCGGCGACCTCCTCGGCCGCAAGGGCGTCTTCCAGTTCGCGATCGTCGTCTTCGTCATCGGCTCGGCGCTGGCCGGCCGGGCCGAGACCATGGACCAGCTGATCGCCTACCGGGCCGTCCAGGGCGTCGGCGCCGGCGGCCTCATGATCGGCGTCCAGGCGATCATCGCCGACATCGTGCCGGCCCGGGAGCGCGGCCGGTTCATGGGCCTGATCGGCGCCGCGTTCGGCCTCGCCTCGGTCGCCGGGCCCCTGCTCGGCGGCTACTTCACGGACCACCTGTCCTGGCGGTGGTGCTTCTACATCAACGTCCCCTTCGGCCTCCTCACCCTGGCCGTCGTCACCGTCGTACTGAAACTGCCGAAGCCGCAGGCCAGGCCCCGGCTCGACATCCTCGGCTCCCTGCTGCTCGCCGCCGCCTCCACCTGCCTGGTCCTGCTGACCAGTTGGGGCGGCAACGAGTACGCCTGGGACTCCCGCGAGATCCTCGCCCTCGGCGCGGGAGCGGCCGTCGCCACCGTGCTCTTCCTCGTCGCCGAACACTTCGCCGCCGAACCCCTCATGCCGCTGCGGCTGTTCAGGGACTCCGTCTTCAACGTCACGGGCCTGGTCGGCCTCGTGATCGGCGTCGCCCTGTTCGGCGCGGCCAGCTATCTGCCGACCTTCCTGCAGATGGTCGACGGGGCCACGGCCACCGAGTCGGGCCTGCTCATGCTGCCCATGATGGGCGGCATCGTCGGCGCCTCCATCGTCTGCGGCCAGCTCATCAGCCTCACCGGCCGCTACAAGATCTACCCCGTGCTCGGCAGCGCCCTCTCGGCCGTCGGCATGTGGCTGCTGTCCCGCCTCGAAGTCGACACGCCCCGGCTGCACTACAGCATCTGGATGGCCGTACTCGGCGCCGGCATCGGCATGGTGATGCCGGTCCTGATCCTCGCCGTGCAGAACTCCGTACGCCCCGCCGACCTCGGCACCGCCACCAGCGCCAACAACTACTTCCGGCAGATCGGCGGCAGCGTCGGCGCCGCGGTCTTCGGCACCCTCTTCGCCGGCCGGCTCGCCGACGCCCTCGCCGAACACCTGCCCACGCGCGCGGGGGCCCGGCTGCCCGACCCCGAGTCGATCACCCCGCAGCTCGTCCACGCCATGCCCGAGGCCCTGCGCGACGGCTACATCCGGGCCTACGCCGACGCCATGCCGCGCATCTTCCTCTATCTGGTGCCGGTACTCGTCCTCGGGCTGCTGATCGCCTTCTTCCTCAAGGAGACCCCCCTGGCGACCGACGCCGCGTCCCACGACGCCCCGGCCTCGGAGACGGAACCTGCGCCGGCGCGCGCCCCGATCCCCGCGACCCGTGCGCCGCACACGGCCGGTGTCCCCGTCCGCGGTACCGTGCAGCACCCCGACGGCACCGTCGTCCCGCGCGCGGCGCTCACCCTCATCGACGTCGGCGGCCAGCAGATCGGACGCGGCACGAGCGGTGAGAACGGTCGGTACACGCTGGCCACGCCGAGCCCCGGCGCATATGTGCTGATCGCCGCCGCGGGCGGCCACCAGCCGCAGGCCGTCTCCGTGACCGTCGGCGAGCGCCCCGTCGAGCTGGACATCGTCCTCGGCGGCGCCGGACGCCTCGCCGGGCGGGTGCTCACCCCGGACGGCACCCCAGTGGACGCCACCGTCACACTCACCGACGTCCACGGCGAGGTCGTCGCCACCACCCGCAGCGGCCGGGAGGGCGGCTATGTCATCACCGAGCTGGTCGCCGGCGAGTACACCCTCGCCGCGAGCACGCCCGCGTTCCGCCCGGCCGCCGTCCCCGTCACCGTGAAGGCCGCCCGCGAGACCCGCCAGGACATCGAACTCGCCGGCGGCGCCCTCCTGCGCGGCACCGTACGCGCGGGCGGCGGACGGCCCGTCGAGGACGCCCGCGTGACCCTCCTCGACGCGGCCGGCAACGTCATGGACACCCTCACCACCGGGCCCGACGGCACCTTCCGGTTCGTCGACCTGTCCACCGGCGAGTACACCGTCATCGCCAACGGTTACCCGCCGGTCGCCACCGTCCTCCAGGTCGCCGGCGGCGGCCGTACGGAACGCGACCTCCAGCTCGGGCACGAGGACTGACGACCCGTCGGGCACACGCCGCTGTCCTGCGAGGACGCGGCGTGGGCCACCTGTTCGGCACCCGCCCGAGCCGCCCCCGGTCCCGCAGCACCAATTCCCGTATTGCCGCACATCACCTCCGCCCGGAGCCGTACGGTGGAGTAGGCGGCAGATCTTGCGGAGCCGTGGGGAGAGAGGGCCTGGGCCATGAACCGTGGCACCGAGAGGGACGACGCGGTGACCGAACCCGCCGCGGCCGGCCGTATCCCGCTGGCCGTGGTCGTGGTGGACCGCGAGGGCCTGGTCTCCCACTGGAGCTCCGGCGCACGCCGTCTGTTCGGCGCCGTCAAGGAAGAGGCGATCGGGCGCCCCGCCGTCGACCTCCTGCCGGTCTCCGGAGCTCTGCCCGACGAGGAGGACCTCTCGCCGTACGGGCCGTACGCGGCGTACGACGATCTCGGTCACGACCTCGAATCGTCCCTCGACGGGCGGCTGTTCTACCCGGCCGCGGGCCGCGCCCGGCTCACCGTGCGCGACAGCGACCGCGTCGACGTGCTGTGGTGGGCCTACCCGCTGGTGGGACCCGGACCGGAGCGGCTGCTGGTGCTCGGCGCCGACGTGGGCGGTCTCCAGCAGGAGTCGGACGACGAGGACGCCCGCTTCGAGCGCGTCGCACCCGCCTTCGCCCTGCACACCGACTTCCCCGGCGCCGAGGAACTCGCCCGCCGCCTCCCCGAGATCCTGCCCAGCATGAGCGTCGAGGAGAGCGCCCGGATCGTCGGACAGATCCTCGAACTCGGCTACCCGGTACTGGAGTTCAGCCAGAACGACCGGGTCCCCGTCACCCCCGACTGGGGCGTGCCCCGGCGCGTCGAGCGCAAGGCCCGTCGTGAGCGCGCAGCCCGGGCCGCCGCCGAAGGGTTGCCGTTACCGCAGGAGTACCCCGACGACGCCGAGGACCTGGAGTACGCCGCCGTACGCGAACGCCTGGAGTTCCTCAACGAGGTCAGCGGCCGTATCGGCACCTCTCTCGATCTGTCGCGGACCATCATCGAGGTCAGCAAGGCCGTCGTGCCGCGCTTCACCGATGTCGCCGGCACCTATCTGCGCGAACAGGTCGTCGCCGGCGAGGGGTTCCCCGACGGAGTGCCGGACACGACCACCATGTGGCACCGGGTCGCCGTCGAGCACACCGACGAACCCGGCCGCTGGGACGACGTCGTACCGGTCGGGGAGGCCATGCCCTTCCCCGCCCACACGCCGTTCTTCCAGTGCATGACCAGCGGCGAGCCCGTCCTCGTGCCGCGCATCAGCGAGCAGTTGGGCCACGCCATCGCCTCGCAGTTCGAGAAGCGGGACATCCGGCCGCTGATCACCGGTCGCTCGATGCTGGTCGTACCGCTCAAGGCGCGCAATGTCGTCCTCGGCTTCATGATCCTGCTGCGGCACCCGGAGCGCGTCGAGTTCAACGACATGGACCGGGTCACCGGCGCCGAACTCGCCGCCCGCGCGGGCCTCGTGCTCGACAACGCGCGCATGTACACCTACCAGGAGAGCGTCGCCGAGACC
>JABFVM010000410.1 GCA_013362785.1 Streptomyces sp.
AGGGGGCCGGGTTGGTCGTCTGGGCGGATCTGACTCGCGGGGTCGTCTTCCCGAGTGCCGCCCCGGTCGCCTCGCTGAGTGACTCCCACAGGGGCACCGAGCCGTGTGGTGATCTCGGCTGGGGGTCCCGGCCCAAGCCGGGGCCGGCCGGGGGGTCCGGTGACGAGGACGAGGCTCGGGCTCGGTACGGCGGGGGGACGGGGTCCGGATGGCTGTGAGCGGTGCGTCCGGCGGGGGGCAGGTGCTGAACCTGGACACGCTGGTCCGGCTGCGTCGTGGCCGGCGTACCGTTGCCGTGCCTCGGCGGCTGCCCGTTCCTGAGGGGATGACGGCTCCGCTCGGCTGCGACGCGGTCGCGGTTCCGGCTCGCTTCGGGCCTCTTGTTCTGCCTCGGTTGCCTCGGGTGGGGTGTGTCTACGCCGATGAGGCGCACTGGTGGTGGATCGTGCCGGCCGATTCCGACTACGCGTTGGAGTGGCCGGCTTCTGTGCGGTATACGACGGGGGCGGTTGTTCTGGACACGCCTCAGTTGATTCATCGGCCGGACGGGACGGTGCCGTATACGCCGCCGATTCCGTTGTATCTGGCGCTGTGTCGGGTTATGGGGATCACGCCTGCGTGGTCGCGACGGCTCAGCGCGTGAGGCTTCGGCGGTGACAGGTGGGGGCCTCGCCGTTTTTCTCGCCCCCGCCGCCCCTACCCGTCCCATCCCCAGGGGCTCCGCCCCTTCGACCCCGCTGGGGCTGCCGCCTCAGACCCGCTTCGGCCCTGAAGGGGCCTTGTCCTCAAACGCCGGACGGGCTGAAGGGAACTACCCGGACAGGGTGAAGAACGAAACTGGACGGGCTGAAGGACGAAACCGGACGGGGTGAAAGCCGGAACGGGGTGTGCGCCCGCGTGCGTAGCCTGCCTTCGCTCGCGCCCTCCCCCGGACGCCCCCGCCCCGTCATAGTGGCCCTCCGTCGCGAGGGACGGTCGGGGGAGGGTGTGTGGTGGGGAAGAAGGTCGGGTCCGGTGAGGCCGGGGTGTCCGAGTCGGAGCGGCTGCTGTTCGGGGGGCCTCTGCGGTACGACATGGGGTGGAACCAGCATCACGACGCCTTTCTGGAGCTGAGTTTCCGGGCGATGGTGACGCGGTTGCCGTCCCTGCTCGCGTCCAGTTTCCGGCTTGCCTGGCAGGGGGACCGGGCGGCCGCGCGGACCGTGCTGGTGGCCGAGGTGGGGCGGGGGCTGGCTCAGGCGGTCGCGCTGCTTGCCGTGAACAGTGTGCTGGGGCGGCTGATGGGCGGAGGGGCCATCGAGGAGCGATTACGCGGGGCCGTTCCCGCGCTGGTCGCCATGGCCGCCGTCATGGTCGTGTCGACTCTGCTGCGGGCCGCCTCCACGTATGCCACCGGGCGGCTGGAGCCGAAGGTGGAGCGCGTGGCCACCGAGCTGTATCTGGAGCGGGCGGCCGCCGTGGAACTGTCCGCCATCGAGGACCACGCCTTCCACAAGCTGCTGGACACGGCGCAGTACGGCGCCTCCTCGGCCCGCCGCATGATCTCGTACAGCGCGCGGGTCGTGAACGCGGCCATCTCGCTGATCGCCGCGGCCGGCGTGCTCACCGTGCTGCACCCCGCCCTGCTTCCCCTCCTCGCCACCATGACCCTGCCCAGCGCCTGGAGCGCGCTGACCAACGCGCGGCGGCGCTACGAGTCCTTCCACACCTGGGTGCAGCACGCCCGCGCCGGGCATCTGATCAGCGGGCTGCTGACCGAGCCCGCCGCCGCGCCCGAGATCCGGGTCCATGGCGTGGGGCCCTTCCTCCTGCGCCACTACCGGGCGATGTCGGAGACGGCGGAGGCCGAGCAGGCACGGCTGGCCAGGCTGGCCGCCCGGACGGGGCTCATCGCGGCGGCCTGGACGGGGCTCGCGACCGTCGCGACGTACGCCACGCTCGGTGGGCTGCTGCTCGCCGGGGCCATGGCGCTCTCCGTCGCCGGTACGGCCGTCATCGCGATCCGCACCGGTTCGTCGAGCCTCGACACCCTCGTCCTGGAGGTCAACGCGCTCCATGAGGAGGCCCTCTTCGTGGGCGATCTGCAGCGGCTGTACGTCGAGGCGGCCGAGCGGGCCATTCCGGTCGGTGGAGCCCCGTTGCCCGAGGATCCGCAGGAGATCCGGTTCGAGAACGTCAGCTTCTCCTACCCCGGCGAATCCTCCCGTCCCGCCCTCGACGACGTCACCCTCACCCTCCCCCTCGGCCGGATCGTCGCCCTGGTCGGCGAGAACGGCTCCGGGAAGACCACTCTGGTGAAGCTGCTGGCGGGCCTCTACATGCCGGACCGGGGCCGCATCCTCTGGGACGGCGTCGACGCGGCCGGCGCCGACCGGCACCAGCTCGCCGAGCGCATCGCGATGCTGGCCCAGGACTTCAAGCGCTGGCCGTTCACGGCAAGGGTCAATGTGGCCGTGGGGCGCTCCTCCGCGGACCTCACCGAAGAACGTCTGGCCACCTCGGTCGTCGAGGCCGGGGCCGAGGAGGTGGTCGCCGATCTGCCGCGCGGACTGGACACGCTGCTGGCCCGCCAGTTCAACGGGGGCCACGAGCTGTCCGGCGGGCAGTGGCAGCGGCTCGGCATCGCCCGGGCCGCCTACCGGCGCGGTCGCATCCTGATCGTGGACGAGCCGACGGCGGCTCTGGACGCACGGGCCGAGCTGGAGGTGTTCGAGAAGATCCGCGCGCTCGCCTCGGCCGGTCAGACGGTCGTCCTCATCACCCACCGGCTGGCGTCCGTACGCCACGCCGATCTGGTGCACGTCCTCGACCAGGGCCGGCTCGTGGAGTCCGGCACACCGGACGAACTACTGGCCACCGGCGGTGTCTACGCCGAGCTGTACTCGCTCCAGGCCGAGCAGTTCACCGCACGGGTGCCCGCGCCGAAGGCGGGCTGACCGCCAAGCCCCGCCGCTCCCGCCAAGTCCCAACCCCGACACGTCCTCTCCCGCCGAGCCCTCCCCCGCCGAGGGCTCACGCGGCGGCGTCCACCGCGCCGTCGCCGCGGACGATCACCAAGAACGCGTCCGTCGCCAGATCCATGACGACCTCCGCGGGCAGACCTTCCATGCGCCGCGCGTGTGCGAACTCCTCCGCCGGCCACGACCCTCGCGGCCCGCCCGCGGGAAAGCGTTCGAGCACTGTTCGCCCGTTCACCATCCTGACCTCCGATAAGCGTCGTACTTGTAGGAGTTAACGCCTGCCGGAGGGGATTCGCCTCGCCCGGTGACGGGACTGAGACGTAGTTGACACTCGTTCACCGCACTGTGTGAGGATCCGATCACTCTCGATGGCCGATGAGCACGCCCCGTGTCAGTCCTCGTACTCGTCGTGATACCGGACGCGCTCACTCCCGGCAGGCGCCCCAAGAGTCGACGCGCGCCCCTTGGGTTCCTCCCACTCCTCCTGCCGGCCCAGCGCGGTGAGGTCCAGGAAGCTGGTGGTCGAGCCCAGCCCGTCGAGGCCGCGCTCGTAGGTCGAGTAGGTGTGGAAGACACGCTCCCGGTCCCGCAGGAAGCAGCTGACGCCGGGCCGTTCCACCAGCTCGCCCTCATGCTCCAGGGTCACCTCGAAGTCGAGGTTGAAGTCGCTGCCGTACGACGAGTACCAGGGCACCGTCCAGCCCATGCGCGCCTTGAACGGCAGGATCCTCGTGTACGGCGCCCGGGAGACGGCGACGAGGGTCGTGCCGCGTGCCTTCAGATGGGCCAGGTGTCCGATCTGGTCGAGGAACGCAGAGCAGCTGCGGCAGCCGGCGTCCCACTCGGGGGCGAACATGAAGTGGTAGACGACGAGTTGGTGCCGTCCCTCGAAGAGGTCGAGCAGCGTGGCCTTGCCGTCGCCGCCCTCGAAGACGTACTCCTCCTCGACCTCGACCATCGGCAGCCCGCGCCGCTCGGCGCCCAGCGCGTCACGCGCGCGTGTGGCCGCCTTCTCCTTGACCAGCAGTTCCTCGCGTGCCGCGCGCCACTGTTCGCGCGAGACGATCTCCGGAAGCGACATGGGACGCCCCTCCTGTACGGCGGTCCGACGGTCCGTTCCGAGTGGTGACCGGCGGCAGGCGCGGAACTCATCGCCGGGCGGGGGAATTTCAGGAGTTCGTTTCGGACGGGGAGTCGGACGAGGCATCGGACGAGGCGTCGGACGAGGAGTACGACACCGGCAGTGCGAGCAGGCCACGCGCGCGTAGTGAGCGGCGCCACCGCGGACCGGCGTCGTCGGCCAGGCCGATGTCCGGGTACCGCTCCAGCAGGGCGGCCAGCGCGATCTCGGTCTCGGCGCGGGCCAGGGGTGCGCCGAGGCAGTAGTGGATGCCGTGGCCGAGGGCGAGATGGCCGGAGGCGTCGCGGCCGAGGTCGAGGCGGTCGGGGTCGGGGAAGCGGGCGGGGTCGCGGTCGGCGGCGGAGAGGGAGAGCAGCACGGTGTCCCCGGCCGGGACGGTGACGTCGCCGATGGTCACGTCCTCGGTCGGGAAGCGGCGGATGGCGAGCAGGGCGGGGCCGTCGTAGCGTGCCAGCTCCTCCACGGCCGCCGGGATCCGGGACGGGTCCGCGCGCAGGGCGGCGAGTTGCTCGGGATGCCGGAGCAGGGCGAGCACGGCGTTGCCGATGAGCTGCACGGTGTTCTCGTATCCGGCGAACAGGATGAGGAAGGCGAGGGACATCAGCTCGTCCTCACCGAGCCGGTCGCCGTCGCTCTCCCGTACGCCGACGAGGTCGGAGAGGAGATCATCGGCGGGTTCCTTGCGCTTGTCCGCGAGCAGCCGGGTGAAGAACCCGAGCATCGCCACCACCGCCTCCTTCGCGGCCTGCGGTCGCGCCGGGTCGGGGGCGACCAGGGCGTCGGTCCACTCCCGGAAGTCGCGTCGGTGCCGGTCCGGGACGCCGAGGAGGTCGCAGATGACGGTGATGGGGAGGGGCGCTGCGTAGGAGGCGATCAGGTCGGTGGTGCCGTGCGGGCCGAGGGTGTCGAGGAGACGGTCGGCGGTCCGCCGTATGGGAGCGCGCAGTTGTTCGACGCGGCGCGGGGTGAAGGCTCGGCCGACCAGGCGGCGGATGCGGGTGTGGTCGGGCGGATCCATGTTGAGGAGGTTGGCGTCGAGCGCGGGCGGCAGCGCGAGGCCGCGGTAGGTGCCCGGCGCCGCATGCCGTTTGTCCAGGGACAGCCTGGGGTCCGCGAGGGCCTCCCGTACATCGTCGTACCGCGTGACCAGCCAGGCGGGGCTGCCGTCGGGACCGGCGATGCGGTGGACCGGCGCGGTGTCGCGCAGGCGCCTGTACACGTCGTAGGGGTGGTCGATGAGGCCGTCGGCAAGATCCATGCGGATGAGCCTAGGACCTGCCCTGGGTGTCGTACTCCTGGATCCGCCTGCCGTGCGTGCGGTCGAGCAGCGCGGGCATCCGCTCCCCCAACTCCCTTACGACGGCGGGCACATCGATCGTCAGCAGCTCCCGGTCGCGCATCAGGACCCGGCCGTCGACGATCGTCGTGCGGACGTCGGAGGAGCGGGCGCTGTGGACGAGGGTGGCGGCGAGGTCGTGGACGGGCTGGGTGTGCGGGGCGGTGAGGTCGACCAGGATGATGTCGGCGCGGCGGCCGGGCGCGATGGCGCCGATCGACTCCTCCAGTCCGACGGCACGGGCGCTCTGCAGGGTGGCGTGGTGCAGGGCCTGACGGGACGTCAGCCAGCGGGGGTCGCCGGTGGTCGACTTCTGGATGAGGGCGGTGAGGGTCATCGCCTCCCAGACGTCCAGGGAGTTGTTGGAGGCGGCGCCGTCCGTGGCGAGGCCGACGGGGATGCCGATGTCGTGCAGGGCGCGAACGGGTGTGGTGGTGGGCCAGGCGAACTTGAGGTAGCCGCGGGGCGCGGTGGCGACGGCGATGCGGCCGGAGGCGTCCCGCAGGGCCGGAAGGTCGCGGTCGAGGATGCCGGTGCCGTGGGCGATGAGGACGTCGGTGTCGAGGATTCCGGTGCGCCTGAGGACCTCGACGGGGGTGACGCCGTGGCGGGCGAGGCTGGCGTCGGCCTGGTCGCGGTTCTCGGCGGCGTGCAGGTGGACGGGGAGGCCGTGCTCACGGGCGAGTTCGGCGGTGGCGGCCAGATCGGCGTCGTCGACGGTGTAGGGGGCGTGCGGGGCGAGGGCGGTGGTGATACGGCCGTCGGCGGCACCGCGCTGCCGCAGCGCGAACTCCAGTGACCGCTCCCGCCCTTGGGGCCCCTGGGAGGAGAAGAAGGCTTCGCCCAGATGCGCCCGCATCCCGCACTCCTCCACGACGGTGGCGACGGCGTCCATCGAGAAGTAGTGGTCGGCGAAGCAGGTGACACCGCCACGGATCATCTCGGCACAGGCCAGCCGCGCCCCCAACGCCACGTCCTCCTCGGTGAGGTTGGACTCGATCGGCCACACGACGTCGTTGAACCACTCCTCGATGGGCAGGTCCTCGGCGACACCGCGCAGGGCGACCATGGGCGCGTGGGTGTGGCAGTTGACGAGCCCCGGGAGGGCCACTTGCCCGCGCGCGTCGATGAGTTGCCCGGCGCCGGCTTGGGCATGAGCCTCGGCTTCGGCTTTCGCCGGGCCGGTGGTGACGGACTCGATGACTCCGTCTCGTACGACGATCGTGGCGTTCTCCTCGAACTCGACGCGCTCTTGATCGTCGTGCAGAAGGACAGTGCATCCGGTGATGATGAGATCGGCGCGGGAGTCACTCATTACGCCAACGTACGACGATGTAGTCGCGCCGCGTGAGCCGAACCGCGCATCCCGTCACCGCCCTGTCGCGAGGCGGGCCGACCGAGCACCCTGGCCTCACCACCACGGCTCGCGGAAGGGACCCCGGCATGCTCCTCGGCACCTGGAACCTGGAGAACCTCTACCGGCCCGGCGGCGAGTTCGGCCCCAGGGACAAGGCTGCGTACGAGACGAAGCTCGCGGCGCTGGCGGCGGTCGTCACCGAGCTCGACCCGGCGCTGCTCGGTGTGCAGGAGGTCGGGGAGCCGGAGGCCCTGCGGGATCTGGTCGGGATGCTGCCCGGCGACTGGCACGTCGCGCTCTCCGAGCACAGGGACGGCCGGGGCATCCGGGTCGGCTTCCTCAGCCGTACGGAGCTGCGCGTCCTGCACGACACGGACGCGTTCCCGGCCAAGCTGGCGCCGGTGCAGTCGGACGACGAGGGCGGCACCGCGTCGAAGAGCGGCCGGGGTTTCCTGGCCGTGGAGACGGACACGGCGGCCGGGCCGCTGCGGGTGGCGGTCGCCCATCTGAAGTCGAAGCTGCTGTCGTACCCCGGCGATCGTTTCAACCCGCGGGACGAGGGCGAACGGGCCCGCTACGGCGCGTACGCCCTCTACCGGCGGGCCGCTGAGGCCACGGCGCTGCGCGCGCTGGCGGACGTGTTGCTGGCCGGTGACGGACGCGACCATGACGTGGCGGTCGTCGGCGACCTCAACGACGAGGTCCAGGCGGCGACCACCCAGATCCTGCTGGGCCCGCCCGGCTCGGAGATCGGCACGCCCGGCTTCCAGGTGAAGGACCGGGGCGACGCGCGCCGCCTGTGGAACGTGGCGCCGCTGATACCCGCCGAGCAGCGCTTCTCGCGGGTGAACTCCGGGCGGCGTGAGCTGATCGACCACATCCTGTGCAGCCACCGCCTGGTCCACCGGGTGACGGGGGCGGGGACGGGGCGCCCGGAGGCCGGTTCGCCGGAACTGCCGTCGGTGGGGGCCGATCCCCAGGAACGGCGGGGCGCGGCGGGGTCGGACCACGCGCCTGTCTGGGTACGGGTCGGGGACTGAGAGAGCCGAGCCGTGAGGCCGGTCGGTCCCTGAGCGGGAGGGGAACCGGGGCCGCTGAGGTGGCGGTCGGTGCGCCTCACCCCGCGAGGGGCATCTCGGCTTCGCGCAGGCCCAGTCGCCGTCGTCCCGTCGCCAGTTCGGCGAGGAGTTCGGCGAGACGGTGGGTGTGGTGGGGCGTGAGCCGGCCGGTGTCGTCCAGGTGGACGGCGCACGCGGTGGTGGTGTCCACGAGCCGTTCCAAGGCGTCGGCGAGCTCGTCCGCGCCCTCCACGTGCCGGGCGAGCGCGGGCAGTTCGGCGGAGGCGAGGGCGATGGCGGTACGCGCCTCGGCCAGAGCGCGGTAGGCCTCTCGGCGGAGGGTCCAGCGGAGGGGGCGGTCGGCAGCCGTATCGACATGTGTACCGGCATCGACACCCGCACCGGCGTCAGCGAGGCCGAGGCGACGGGCGTCGGACTCGCCCAGCACATGGGCGAGGTAGGCGTGGGCGGCCCGGTTGGCGGCGGCCAGCCGTGACCGTACGCCCCCGCCCCGCTGGCCCGGCATCGGCAGATGCCCCACGACGAGCACGATCGCGCAGGCCAGCAGCGTCTCCCCGATCCGGCTCAGGGAGGCCTGCGGTTCGCCGCCCACCATCACCAGGGCGAGCACGAGGACGGTCACCACGGCGGTCTGGGCGGCGAAGTGCCGGGTGGCCACGGGGATGAGGGCGCCGCTGAGGGCCACGAGGGCGATGAGCCCTTCCGGCCGGGGCAGCACGGCCGCGAACCCGGCGAAGAGGAGCGCGCCCAGCACGGTGCCCGCGGCCCGGCACAGCACGCGGGAGGCGAGCGGCCCGAGGTCGGGCTTGACGAGGAAGACGGCGGTGGCCGGGAGCCAGTACCAGTGCTCGTGCTGCCCGTACCACTGGGCGTGGTGCAGCGCCTGGGCGATACCGGCGCTGGCCCCGAAGCAGAGGGCGACGCGCAGCCCGTACTCCCGCCCGCCGGCCCCGACCACGGCCCGCAGAAGATCCTTGCCCGTACGGCGCCGGGTGTGGAGGTCGTCGCTGTCGCCCCGGCCCCGGTCGAAGGCCTCGGCGGCATGCAGCAGGGCATCGTCGAGGGCGCGCAGGGCGGGTGCGGAACGGGAGGGCGCGGGCAGCGGGCCGGTGTGCGTGTTGTCGCGAACGGCGGCGGCGAGGCGGCGCGGCCCCTCGGCGGCCCGGGCGGGCACGGGTTCCCCGACCCAGGCGAGCGCGGTGGCGGCCTCGCCGAGGGGAAGGGCGGCGGCGTACTGCGCGTGCAGCCGCCGCTCGGCGGACGAGGAGGCGTACCGCCGCAGCCGGGGCCCGGTGAGCGCGTCCTGGGCATGGTCGAGGGCGGCGGTGAGCGCGGCGCGGCGGGCGGTGGCGCCGTCGGTCCCCACGGCGTCGAGCAACTCAGCGATGGCGTCGTAGACCTCCGCCACCGCGTCCCGCTCCCCGTCGAACCGGAAGTCCCCGGCGAGGGACCCGGGCGTGGGCAGCGCCAGCCGCAACGCCAGCAGCCAGACGGCCCCGGCGAGATAGGCGACCGCCCGCTGCCACCCACTCTCCGGCAACGGCATCCCCGCCCCGATGGCGGCGGCGACGAGAACCTGCGTACCGGCACCGGACGCCACCGGTCCGATGGCACTGATAGCGCCGGCGAGGAGCCCGAGACCGGTGAGCAGGAGGGTCAGCGCAGCGGCCCCGGCCTGGTCCCCGGCGTACGTCCCGGCCAACAGCCCGCCCGCACCTGCCAGCGCGGGCACCCCGAGCCGCTTGACGGAGCCGCGGCGGCTGCCGGGGCGGTCGTTGATACCGGCGAGCATGGCGGCGATGGCGGCCACGACACCGAGGGACGTGCGGTCGATGAGAACAGCGACGACCAGCAGCGGCCCGGCGGCCAACGCCCCACGCGTGACCGCGCTCCAGGGGACTGGGCCACGCTGGGCGCGGAGGGTGTGGGCGAGCCAGGGCGGGAGGTGCGGTCGGAGGATGGCGGTACGTGCGGGGCGGGACACGGGGCTCCTGTCGGGGCGAGGGCGGGGTGGGTGCCTTCGGGCGACGGTGGCCGGGCGGTTGGGGGCCGTAGGGGGTGCGGCCCGTGGTGTCCACGGTAGGGCGGGGGCTTGGTGAGGATGGGACGTCGACGTTTCGGGGATGTGACGATGCTTTGAAACGCCACGTTCTTTATGAACGCAATCGCTCAGCGGGACGGGAACGCAACGGCACCTGCCCTGACGATCAAGCGGAACTCACCCGTCCCGTCAGGCGCGGTGCGCCCCCGCCGCCTCCACGGCCCGCGCGAAAAGCTCCTCCGCTTCGGCCACGACCTGCCCCATCCCCTCCGGCCGAGCCCCCAGCGCCCCGATGAGACCGTCGACACCCCGCAGCCCCGCCCGCTCCAGCAACCGCTTCTCATTGGTCACCCACTCCCCCCGCGCCGCCAGCACCGCATGCCCGGTCTGCACGGCGGCCGTGGCGAGGGCTCCGGCGAGTTCGGTGAGACGGGCCGCCGGGGCGTGGTTGGCCTTGGCGTAGGCGAGGGTGGCGCGGGCGGTGCCGTACCAGCGCTCGGGTGCCGTGTGACGGAGCTTCTCCGGATAGGTCGCCGGTCGCGGGAGCCGGCCCCGCAGCACACGGTTGATCGCCAGCTCCGCGACGACCAGGTAGCTGGGAATCCCCGCGAGGTGGAAGAGCAACGGCTCCACCCGGAACCGTCCTTCCTCCGCCTCGGCCGACTCCCGCTCCACCACGTCGAGATCGCGGTAGTGGACGTCGACCCGCCGCCCGTCGATCGTCAGCCAGGCACCCCCGTTGAACACGCCCCCGCCCCACCCGCCGACCTCGGAGACCTCGCCTTCCCAGCCGAGCGCGCGAAGATCGGCGGGGTCGAAGGCGCCCCGGTAGTAGACGGCCAGGTCCCAGTCACTGTCGGACCTGTGCGTGCCCTGCGCCCGTGAGCCACCGAGAGCGACGGCCCGGACGGTGGGGAGGGCGGCCAGGCGGTCGGCGGTGGTGTCGAGGAAGGCCGTGTCGTCGAGGGCGGGCATGGGTGCAGCGTAGGGAGCCGAGTGACGGACCTCTACGCAATTACGCCCGGGTGCGCGGCGGCGTCATCCCCTGACGGCGTCACCTGGCGCCGGCGCAGCCCGTGGGGGCCTCACCCCGTCGCCGCAACCCCGAAGTCCGCTCCGGAGATTCCGCCCAGCGCCTCGGCGATCCGCAGCAACGGCTCGCGCAGGCCCGCCAGTTCCGCCCTCATCGCCTCGGCCTGCGCCCACGCCGCCTCGTGGTCGAGCGGTGCGGTGTCGGCCGGGCAGCGGGCCTCGTACGCGGCGAGGCGTGGGTGCCAGGTGCTGGTGAAGGGGCGGATCGTGTCGTTGATCAGCGTGTACGCCAGGCTGTGGACGGTCGGCGCCCCGGTCTCCGTACCGCGCTCCAGACCGATGCTGTACGTGTGCAGCGTCGCCCGCGTGAAGTCGATCAGTGACTTCAGAGAGGCCAGCGCCTCGCGCAGACTCCCCGTGCCCGGCGCCAGTTCCTGCACGCCGATGCGGGTGACCAGCTCGACCTGGATGTCGTAGGCGGCCATCCGTTCCGACTCGCTGGGCGCTGCCATGGGTGCCTCCCTCCGGCTACCGGGGAAGGCCAGCGTAACCGGGTCGCGACTGCCGCACAGGGTGCGCAGGGCCGCGTGCCTGAGGGCCTCGGTGCGGGCGGGCGACGGGTCGTGGTGGTGCCAGGCGTGCTCGGTGACCGGATGCAGGGACCAGCGTTCGTCGGCCGTCGGTGTCAGCAGGCTGCGGGCGCGCAGCTCGCGGACCCCCTGCGCCGCGCGTCGGCCGGCGACGATCCGGGGGACGCCGTCCGCGACGGCCAGCACATGTCCCGCGTCGTCGGCGGTCAGGGGCAACGGGTGCAGGGCGGCGGCGCAGCGCAGGACGTCGGCGGCGTCCGCCGTGTCCACGTCCCGTACGACCGAGCCCGTGACGTCCTCGTCGGCGAGGGCGTCGAGAAGGGATCTGCCCCGCGCGTGCAGCCGGTCGTAGAGCGTGTCGGCGTGGTGGCCGGCTCGCACGGCACGGCCCAGCAGGCCCAGGGCGAGGGGATGGCCGTCGACCGCGCCGGCCAGTGCCTCGTCGCCGCCGGCCAGCACGCGCGCGTGGGGAGCGTCGAGCGGGCCCAGGTCGACCGGGGTGCCGAGGGTGTCGTGGGCGCGGCTGCGGAGGGTGAACAGGGTGTGGCCCAACGGGTGCGGTGCGGCCATGGCGGCGATCTCGCGCGCGGGGAGCCGGTGGGCGGGGGCGGCGTCGACGATCCAGAGGAACGGTTCGCCGATGGCGTCGAAGTGCGCGAACAGGTCGTCCGGGCCGTTCGTTCCGAGGGCGCGCACGGAGTCCTCGTACGCTTCACCGCTCACCCAGCAGACACCGCCCGGGTAAGCCGCCTCGAAGCGCTGGGCGTACTCCTGCGCGAGCAGGGTCTTGCCGATGCCCGCCATACCGCGGATCTGTACGGCGTGCGCGGCGGCACGGCCGGTGACCAGCGGTGCGGCGTGCGCGTGCAGGGCGGAGTGCACCTGCCAGAGCTCGGAGAGACGGCCGAGGAAGTCGGG
Source organism: Streptomyces sp. (assembly GCA_013362785.1). GTDB lineage: Bacteria > Actinomycetota > Actinomycetes > Streptomycetales > Streptomycetaceae > Streptomyces. The sequence continues at coordinate 12,455 of JABFVM010000410.1, forward strand.
GCGCGGCCGCGGGGTGCCCAGCTGCCGGCGGCGTACGCCCGGTTCCGCGGCCTCTGCGGTCTCTGCGGTCTCTGCGGTCTCCATGGGGGCGTCGAGACGGGTCACGTGCGCGCGTACGTCCGCGACGAGGGCCGCGAGGTCGTCGAGCGAGCCGTGCCGGGCGTCGCGCAGTTCCACGGGGTGGATGTGGTCCGTGGTCCGCTCCGGATTGACCACCATGACCCGCCGCCGCGGGTCGCCCTCCCCAAGTCCCGCCAGATAGGCGGTGGTCAGCTCCCACTGGCAGGCCTCGCGCTCGGGGTAGCCGGTGGAGTAGAACGCCAGCAGCGCCTTGGAGCGGGCCAGTTCGCGGCGGATGGTGTCGCTGATGCCGGCGAAGGACGCGACCCCGGTCTCGTCCGTGAACACCTCCAGCCCGCCGTCGCGCAGCGCCCGCGCGAGCGGACGAACCCGCTCCACATCACCGCGGCTGTAGCTGAGGAAGACGTCCCACACGGCGACTTACCTTACTGTGGGTACCGGGAGGGCGATCATGGGACACAGGCAGCGCAGGCGACGTCGACCCGGCGGTCCGTCGCAGATCACGGCCAAGCTCACGATTCCGTTCGTCGGCGAGATATCCGGCATGTGGGAGCCGGCCGACGCGGAGCGCAGCGCGGCCTGGGAGCTGTACCTGGAGCTGGTCACACGCGTGTCGGTCGAGGAGCTCGACCCCGACGAGGGCTTCCTGCGCGAGGCACTGTCCTCCCTCTACACCTTCTTCAACACGACCCGCGAGATCCTCCGCCGCTACGGCCCCGACGTCGCCCCGCCCCTCGCCCCGGGCCACGTCAGCTTCGGCGTCCTGGCCGTGACGGTCCTCAACCGCGTCCTACGGCCGGTCCTCGCACAGTGGCATCCCCGCCTGACGGCCTACGAGTCCCAACGGCCGACAGAGCGCGACCCGGTCGCCTACGAGCGGGAGTGGGAGCACTCCGACGCGCTGCGCCGCGAGATCGCGGCCGTACGGGAGACGCTGGTGTCGCTGGCGCGGACCTTGCAGGAGGTGGCGAACGTCAGCGATCTCATCGACCTTCCGACACCCAGAGCACCCCGAGCACCTCGGTCACCGGGCTCCCAGGGCTCCCCGGGAACTGGGCACCCCCCCCCGCAGGTCAGAGGGGCCCTGACGGTCCGGGGAGTTGAGTACATCCGCGACCGACGGATGATCGGGCTCGCCGCCTGAGAGAGCCGTTGTCAGTGGTGCGCGTTATCAATGAAGTCGTCACTCAGTGTTACGACGACGGGGGAACCAGTGATGACGACGCACGAGTATCACGAGTATGCCGATCAGAGCCGAGAGCGGCCGGAGCCTCCTCGTACGCACCTCTCCGCAGCCCGGCTGCGGGCCCGGGGTTGGACACCCGCGATGGTGCGCCAACTGCTCGGCGAACCCGATCTGCTGCGCTCCCACCCGCACTTCGACTCCGCCGCCCCGCAGACCCGCCTCTACGACGTCGAGCGCGTCGAGGCCGCCGAGCGGAGCGAGGAGTTCCGGGGCGCTTCGGCGGTTGCCGCGCGGCGATCCGCCGCGGCGCGGGCCGCGGCTCTGCGCAGGCGGCGGGAGGTGTTGGCGCGTATCGCGGCGGAGCCCATCGACGTGCCGCGGCTGGCTCCGGACAGGCTGGCCACGCTGGCGGTCGAGTACCGCAACCGTCTGGACGAGGAACGGACGTTGTGGCGCCGGGGACATGTGCCGACTCCCGCCACGGTCGACGGTGCCCAGCCCGGCGTGCTCGACCGGTGGAAGGTCGACTACCTGCGCCATCGGTTGATCCGGTACGACGACGTCCTGGCCGAATTGCGCGGACGCACTGGACGCGCGGCGGCCGAGGAACTGCTGGGCCGTCGGATCTACGCGGCCATCGCCGAGACGTATCCGGACCTGGCGCGGGAGTGCGAACGACAGTCGGGCGGCTCGGGCTGATGGCGGAAATTCGGATGCGAGGGGCGGCGCGGGCACGGATGATCGGAGATCGCCCGCCGACCGCGTCGCCCACCGCTGTGCCGGTGTATCTGCCCACGACTCAGTGCGTACTACTCAGTGCGTACTACCCAGCGCCCACTGCTCAGGAGCCTCATGATCCGCCGCGTCACCAACCCCGCCCTCTTCCCGCCCCCCACCTATTCCCATGCCTCCGTTGTCGAGGCCGGCACGAAGCTCGCCTTCCTCGCCGGTTCCGTGCCGCTGGACGCCGAGGGGAAGCTCGTGGGGGAAGGGGATCCCGTGCGGCAGGCCGAGCAGGTGATCGCCAACCTTGGGGAGCAACTGCGCGCCGTCGGCAGCGACTTGGCGCATGTCGTCTCGACCGAGGTGTATGTGGTGAGCAGTGACACCGCGGTGCTGTCCGCCGTCTGGGACGTGGTCGAGGCGTCGGGGCTCAGCATCGGTCCTCACTCGTCCACGCTTCTCGGGGTCTCCTGCCTCGGATACACGGGGCAGTTGGTGGAGATCACGGCCACGGCGGTCGTTCCCGAGGGGCACGACGAAGAGGCGCGGTCATGAGCTCCGCCGCACTCCGCCGCGCCACCGCCACCGACGCCCGCGCCGTCGCCGACGTCTGGCTGCGGTCGTTCGCCGCCGCGCTGCCGACGGTCGTTCGGGCGCACTCCGACGACGAGGTGCGGGCGTGGTTCCGGGAGGTGGTGGTGCCGCTGCAGGAGACCTGGATGGCCGACGCCGACGACCGTGTCGTGGGCCTCATGGTGCTCGACGCCGACCAGGTCTCCCAGCTCTACCTCGCCCCCGACTGGCGGGGCCGCGGTATCGGCGACGAGTTCGTCGGCCTCGCCAAGCGGCGTCGCCCGGGCGGGCTGAGTCTGTGGACCTTCCAGGTCAACAAGCCCGCCCACCGCTTCTACGAACGCCACGGCTTCGTCGCCGTCGAGCACACGGACGGCAGCGGCAACGAGGAGCGCGAACCGGACGTGCGGTTCGTCTGGGGGCCGGGGCGGAGCGGGCAGAGCGGCCGGGCCGAAGACACTCCCCCGTCGGCTCACCCTTGATCGCCCGCGTGATCACCCCCGATACCTCCTGATCACCCCCGATCACCCCTGGCCACCCCTGAGGCGTCCCCACTCCCGCCGCTTGGGCAGCGGCCTCGCATACCCCCCGACCCGACTCGTACTCAACCCCAACTCCACCAGTGACTCGGCGAGTTTGACGGCCGCTGCCACCCCGTCCACCACCGGAACCCCCAGCTTCTCCCCCACCGCCCGCTGCAGCCCGGTCATCCCGGCGCACCCCAGCACCAGGACCTCGGCGCCGGCCTCCCGGGCCCGTTCGGCGGCTGCCAGGAACGCGGATTCCGTGCGCTCGGCGTCCTCCAGCTCCAGCACGCCGAGCCCGGTACCGATCACGGCGACGCAGTTGCGGCCGACCCCGGCCGTCTCCAGGCTGTCCTCGATCTGCCCGCACGACCGCTCCAGCGTGGTCACGACGCCGTACCGCCGACCCAGCAGACAGGCCAGGTGTGCCGCCGCCTCGGTGATGTCGACGACCGGTACGTCCACCAGCTCCCGGACGCCCTCCCGTCCGTGCTCCCCGAAACCGGCCATGACCACGGCGTCGTAGGCGGGACCGTCGTAAGTCCGCAGCGCGTCCATCACCGCCGCCGCCGAGAGGTAGCTGTCGAGCCAGCCCTCCGCCGATTCCGGGCCCCACCCCGGGGTCAGCCCGGTCACGGTGGTGCCCGGGCCTGCGGCGGCCCGGGCACCTCGCACGATCTCCTCGGTCATCTCCTGCGTGGTGTTGCAGTTGGTGACGACGATTCGCACGCCGGTCATACCTCCACGGGCTTGTCGGACACGGAGTTGTCGGCGGCCGCGGCGCGCTCGTCGCGGCACAGCAGGAGATAGAGCCCCGCCGCCATCGCCGTACCGATGAACCAGGAGTACGGCGCCACATCGCTGAACGTCTTCACCAGCGCCAGCACCGCCGCGACGCCCGCCGCCGGCAGGAACGCCCACAGCGCCTTGGGGTTGACGCCCTTGCGGTAGTAGTAGCGGGAACCGGGGGTGGCGTCGAACAACTCGTTCACGTCCACGCGGCCATGCTTGATCAGGTAGTAGTCGACCATGATCACGCCGAACAGCGGGCCCAGGAAGGCGCCGAGGCCGCCGAGGAAGTAGTTGACGACGGTCGGGTTCGAGAAGAGGTTCCAGGGGGTGACGACCAGCGCGGCCACCGTGCTGATCATGCCGCCGACCTTGAAGGTGATCTTCTGCGGCCAGACGTTGGCCAGGTCGTACGCCGGTGAGACGAAGTTGGCG
>JABFVM010000075.1 GCA_013362785.1 Streptomyces sp.
GCCGGATGGCGGCCGCCCGGGCGGACAGCGGCCCAGCGGCGGCCCGACCGGACCGCGGCCCGGCCTACGGACGGGCCGAGCGGGTCAGCCGGCCGGCGACGACGCCCAGCACCAGGACGGCGGGAACCATCACCTGCAGCCACACGGCCGTCGTCCGGTCGCCGCCGATGAGGGTCGTGAAGTTCTCGACGATCAGCCAGATGGCACAGGCGATCCCCACGGCACCCAGCACGGGGGCGATCAGCGTGTTCCACAGCCGGGTGTCGAGGCGCTCGCGCCGGAAGAAGGCCACGACCGAGGCCGAGGTCAGGAAGTACAGCAGCATGATCGCCAGTACGGCGATGCCGCTCCCCCACGAGAACAGCGTGAGCACCGGGTCCTTGCCAGCCAGCGCGAACGGGATCACCAGGAGCACGGCGATCGCTGTCTGCACGAAGCCCGCGACGCGGGGCGAGTGCCGGCCGTTGACCGCCGACAGTCCACGAGGGAGCAGGCCCTCGCGGCTGAGCGAGAACAGGTAGCGGTTGGCCGAGTTGTGGAAGGCGAGGATGCCGGCGAACAGGGAGGTGGCCAGCAGGACGGGCAGGACGTCGTTGACCCAGGTGCCGAACTGGGCGGCGATCGGCGCGAACACGAACGCCGTGGAGTCTCCGCCCTCCAGCGCCTGTCCCGCCGCCCCGGCCGCCTTAGAGGCGCCGTAGGAGGAGATCAGCATCCAGGAGGCGAAGGCGAAGAAGCCGGTGACCAGGGCGACGGCGAGATAGGTGGCCCGGGGCACCGTCCTGCGGGGCTCGCGCGCCTCCTCGCCGTAGATCGCGGTGGCCTCGAAGCCGATCATCGAGGCCACGGCGAACATCAGCGCCACACCCGGCGCCCCCTCCAGGGCCGCGCCCGGCGAGAACGTGTCCGCGATGCCGAGCCCCTCGGGCCCGCCGCCCTTGGCGAAGGTGACGACGGCGAAGGCGCTCAGGATGCTGAACTCGGCCAGCACGAACACGGCCAGCACCTTCGCGCCCATCTCGATGCCCAGGGCACCGAGGACCTGCACGATCGCCATGGTCACCAGGGCACACACCCACCACGGCACGTCCGCCCCGGTGTGGTGCGCCAGCAGCCCGCTGACGGTGGCCCCGTACAGGCCGTACATGGCGGCCTGTACCGCGCAGTACGCGAAGAGGGCGATGCCCGCGCCGCCGTTGCCGAGGTCTCTGCCGAGCCCTTTGCCGATGTACCGGTAGAAGGCTCCGGCGTCCACCACATGCCGGCCCATGGCGACGAAGCCGACCGAGAACAGCAGGGTGATCAGACCGGCCGCTAGATAGGCGGCCGGGGCCGCGGCGCCGTTGCCGATGGCCACGGCGATGGGGACGGCGCCCGCGATGCCGGTCAGCGGTGCCTGGGCGGAGAGGACGAAGAAGAGGATGCCCAGCACACCGAGAGAGTTGGGCTTGAGCTTGCCTGCGGTGGAGGCGTCGGGCGCGGTCGGTTTCGGGACCGCCGTCTGACTGTCCACTCGGATCACCTGCCAGGGGAAAGGGGATTTCGTTTCAGGCCAAACGAGTTGCCTCATGGTGGGCTGGAACTATCCGTTTGGCAAGGGGTGCCACCGAGATTTGGTACGCCCACACGAAAGGACCCCGGGCCACAGCTGCCCGGGGTCCTGAGAACCGCAGGTCAGCCGTCGTTCTCCGGCGTCTCGTGGCCATCGGCGACGAGCAGTCGGAGCAGCCCGCGCAGCTCCTCGATCGCGGCGTCGGTGGTCTCGGGCTCACCGAAGACGAGCTGGTGCAGGACGAGCCCGTCCAGGGCGGCGAAGATCAGCCGGGTCAGCGGGCGCCCGGCGTCCTCGGGGAGCATCCGGGACAGCTCGCGCCGGGTGGCGTCGAAGTAGGCGTCGTACAGGGCACGGATCTGTGGCAGCAGCTCGGGGCGGCGCCGGGCCTCCAGCAGCAGCTCGTACTGGAATGCCTGGATGCCCGGATCGGCGATGACCATGTCGGAGACGCCGACCGAGAAGTCGGCGACCTTGCCGGTGCCCGGTTCGAGCGCGCTGGTGTTGAGCGAGGTGCGGATGGCGTGGGCGAGGGCCTCCGCGATCAGCGCGTCGCGCGAGCCGAAGTGGTGCACGACCAGGCCATGGGTGGCGCCGGCCTCCTGGGCGACCGCCCGGTAGGTGAGCTTGCGCAGCCCGCCCTGCGCTACGACCCGCACCGCGGCGTTGAGCAGGGCCTCGCGGCCCTCGCCGTAGTTCATGCGCCGGCGCGGCTTGCGGTCACCCGTGCCTTCGGAGCCGTCGGAGCCCTCGGCTCCCTCGGCGGATGCGGTCATGTTCGCGACCCTACCCGCCGGGTCGGACACCCGGTCCGGCCGGTCAACGCCGGGGCGGCCGGATGCCGCGGAACTCCCAGTCGCCGCCGAGCGCGGTGGACAGCACCTCCTCGGACTCGGTGGGCTGGGCACCGACGTCGGTGCGGATCGGGGTGGGGCCGGTGACGATGTGGTTGGTGAGCCGCCCGAGGCCCTCGACCTCCACCTCGACGACATCGCCGGGATGGACGGGCCGGGAGTTGGCGGGCGTGCCGGACAGCAGCACGTCCCCGGGGTAGAGGGTGATCGTGCGGGCGATGTCGGCGACGAGGTAGTGCATGTCCCACTTCATCTCGTCGGTCGAACCGTCCTGGACGACCTCGCCGTTGACGTAGGTCCGCAGCCGCTTGCCGTGGAAGTCCCAGTCGGTGACCAGGCCGGGCCCGAGCGGGCACAGGGTGTCGGATCCCTTGACCCGCAGCATCGACCCGGCGTCGGTGTCACGGAAGTCGTGCAGCCCGTAGTCGTTGGCGACGGTGTAACCGGCGATGTACTCCCCCGCCTCGGCCGCCGAGATGTTCCGCGCGGTCTTCCCGATGACGATGGCGACCTCGCCCTCGTAGTTGAGCCATTTGCAGCCCTCGGGCCGGACGACGGCGCCCTTGTGGGAGTTGAGGGACGAGGTCGGCTTGTGGAAGTAGGTGGGCGTGTCCGGCAGGTCGATCCCGAACTCGTCGACACGGCTGCGGTGGTTGAGATGGACGGCGATGACCTTGGAGGGGACCACGGGCGGAAGATGCCGGGCCTCCTCGGTCTTCACGCGGCGGCCGTCCCCGGCGACGAGCTCGTCCCCGTCGAGGATGACCTGGACGGCGGCGCCGTCCAGCAGGATCCTGCGGTATTCGGGCATGGCGGAGGGCTCCTAGTTACGGCTGTGAGGAGTGCGCGGGGACTTGGGGAGACCGGTGCCGGTCCAGCCGTCGGAGGGACGGTCGAACCAGAGGTGGACCTGACCGGTGCCGATGGAGTTCTCGTACTCCCCGTACTGGCGGGCCCTGGCGACGCAGCCCTGCTCACCGAGGGCGCCGGCCATCATCAAATAGTGGAAGAACCTCGCCTCGGGCCTGTACTTCCAGAACTCGTCCATGGTGTCGAGGACCTTGTCGTGACGGCCCTCCTTGAACCAGCCGATGCGCTCGTGGTCGGCGGCACGGGCCTCGGGCGTGAAGATGTGCACCGGGTCGCTCGCCTCGTGGTCGCGCAGCTCTCGCAGCGGCCAGAAGGTGTGCGACAACGCCCCGGAGGCGATGAGCAGGACCCGCCGCCCCGGCGTCGCGGCGATACCGTCGGCCAGGGCCCGCCCCAGCCGCAGATGGTCCTCCATGTCACCGGTCTGGCAGACCCCGATGGTCACCCACCGCTTGTCCGGCAGCCCCTCCCCCAGGAACTTCCAGAGGTTGATGGTGGCGTAGTAGATCGGCAGGTGGTCGTCCTCGATCGCGGTGATCCAGGTGCCGTGCTTGTCGGCGAACTTCTCGATGCTGCGGGCGAGTTCGGGGTCGCCCGGGAAGTCGTACGGCATCCGGCACATCCCGCGCGGCAGCTCTTCGGAGGTGAAGAGCCCGGCACGGCGCTGCTGTGCGGTGACGACGAACTCCACCGTCGTCGCCCAGTGGGAGTCGAGGACGACGACGGTGTCGTAGTCGTCCCGAGCGAAGACCTCCTCACGGAGCTCCTGCAGCCCCGTGACGAGGGTGATCTCCTTGCCTTCGTTGAGCTCCAGCCGGTCGGCCTCCGGCAGCACGATGGTGGGGACATGGGCGAGCAGCCCGGCCCCGACGATCTCACCCATGGCTCTGGCTCCATCCCCTCGGGGCAGTCACGGTGTTCTTCAGGTCGCAGTAGAAGTCGAAGCTCCAGGTGCCGCCCTCCCGCCCGACACCCGACTGACGGGAGCCGCCGAAGGGGGCCTGGAGGTCGCGCACGAAGAAGCAGTTGACCCAGACGGTGCCGGCGACCAGCCGCGCGGTGACGCGCTCGGCGCGCTTCGCGTCGCCGGTGGCGAGGGTGGCGGAGAGCCCGAAGCGGGTGTCATTGGCGAGCCGTACGGCCTCGTCCTCGTCGGCGAACGTCTGCAGGGTCAGCACGGGCCCGAAGACCTCCTCCTGCACGATCTCGGAGTCCTGGGCGACATCGGTGAGCAGGGTTGGCGCGTAGTACTGCCCGTCCCCGCGATGCCCACCGATGACGGCACGCGCCCCGCCCGCGACCGCCCGCCGCACGAACCCGTCGATCTTCTCCAGCTGCCGCGGATGGATGTTGGGCCCGATGTCGGTGGCCTCGTCGCGCGGGTCGCCCTGTCGCAGCTCCCCGGCCTTGGCGACGAAGCGACGCGTGAACTCAGCGACGACCGTCTCCTCCACCAGCAGCCGCGTCCCCGCGAGACAGACCTGCCCGGCGTTGTCGTACTGCTCCACGGCGAGATCGACGGCGAGATCGAGGTCGGCGTCGGCGAACACCAACAGCGGTGATTTACCGCCGAGTTCAAGGCTGAGCGGAGTGAGGTTCGCGGCGGCGGAGGCGGCGATGCGCCGGGCGGTCGGCACGGACCCGGTGAAGCTGATCCGGCGTACGTCCGGGTGGGAGGTGAGGGCGTCGCCGATCTCGGATCCGTACCCCTGGACGACATTCAGCACCCCGGCGGGCAGCCCCGCCTCGGCCGCGATGTCGACGAGCAGGGATGCGGTGAGCGGGGACCACTCGGCGGGCTTGAGGACAACGGTGTTGCCGGCGGCGAGGGCGGGGGCGACCTTCCAGCTGGACAGCATGAGCGGTGCGTTCCACGGGGTGATCAGCACGCAGGGGCCTGCCGGGTCCCATGAGACGTGGTTGGTATGCCCACGGGTCTCGAAGTCCTCGTGGCCGAGCGTCAGCAGCCAGTCGGCGAAGAACCGGAAGTTGTGCGCGACGCGAGGCATGACGCCACGCCGGTGTGAACGCAGTAGCGCGCCATTGTCGGTGGTCTCGACAATCGCAAGCTCCTCGATCCGCTTCTCGACCCCGTCGGCGATGGCGTGCAGGATCCGGGCGCGTTCAGCGCGGGAGGTGGCGGCCCATACGGGAAACGCCTCACGAGCGGCGACGACGGCGGCCTCGGCCTCGGCGGCACCGCCCCGGGCGATCTCACCGAGAACGCTGCCGTCGATGGGAGAGCTGTCGGTAAAGGTATCGCCGGAGGCGACACGCTTGCCTCCGATCCAGTGCCGGGTGTCGACGGAGACACCGGCAACGGTGATCTTGTCAGTCATGAGAAGAGCTCCAATCAATGAGGAGTTGGGTGACGTACCTAGGGGCGCGGGGCTGTATCGATATGCGGCTCCGCCGCGTGGGCGCGACCAGCCACAACGAGACCCGCACCCACCCACCGGCCTCACCCGGCAGCCGCCTCAGACGTACCGGCCTCCAACAGCCGCCCCCCATCCCAAACCACCCCGACCTGCCGGTAATACGCGGCAATAGGCTCACGAATCTCCAGCCGAGCAAGCTCCTCGGTAGGCGCCTCGAACAGCTCCAACTCGGCGTCTCCGACCCACGATTGACCCCCCTCAAAAAGAGCCGCCCCCGACTCGATGAGCTCATCAAGCGCCAGCCCCTTCCCCCTCTCGATCGAGGGGAGCCACCGGTGATGAGCCATCGGATGCGCGTTCACGAACCCGTTCGACGCGGCCGGCTCACGCAGGGTGACCACAGCCTGCGCAAGACGCCGATCCGCCGCAGCCAACGTCGCCCCGAACCGCGCCCCCGCCTCGATCCGCGGAGCGGCCCCGTACGGATGCGGCCGCGTCTGATGAATGGACCCGAGCTTCTTCGGATACCCCTGGTGCAGCCCGCGCGCGATGGCGAAGTCCTTGTCGACCCAGATGTAGACGCACCGGGAGTAGGTCTGCCCCCGGTACTTGCACCGGACGACCGCGAAGGCCTCCTTGTACTGGGCCAGCACGGGATCGAGCAGCTCCGCCCCGGACTCCGAGCACGACTGCCAGTCGGCCCAGATCAGGGCAACAGCCCCGGGATCCTCGTCGGCCAACTCCAGCGGCTCGGGCAGAAGTTCCCGCACGCGCGCCGGATCCGTGCGGTACTCGACGGTCAGCAGGTCACCGGAGTAGCGCCACGGCGGCGGCGGAATCAGCGACGAGGCACCGCTGCCGGTCTTGGGATGGAAGTAACCACGAACTGAGGACATGACGGGGTTCCTTACGCGGTGAGGGCGGGCTGCCTGAGCAGCTGGGCGCGGTAGCGGGCGGCTCCCCTCGCGGCGGCTTGGCCGCCGAGCGCGACGACGCCGACCAGCCGGTCGTCGGTGTGGTAGCCCACGAGGACGTCACCGTCCGGGTCGCCGTCCAGGACCCGCACGTCACCGAGGCCGAGGAGAGGCGCACCGAACGACTGCAACCGGAAGTCGTGCTGGTCGCTCCAGAACGTGGGCAGCGGAGTGAAGGGAGCCAAGTCGGCCTGGGCACCGGCCAGATGAGCGACCAGGACCTTTGCCGCATGCCTGGCCGTGTCGGTCGGGATGGACCAGTGCTCGACACGGCGGGGTACGCCGTCGTAGCGGGCGTTGGGGAAGCGGGCGACGTCGCCGACGGCGACCACCTCCGCGCGGTCGCCGACGCGCAGCTGCCCGCAGGTGAGCACGCCGTCGGAGAGGTCGAGGCCGTTGCCCTCCAGCCACCCGACATTGGCGACGGAGCCGACCGACTCGACCACGACATCGGCGGGCAGGACGGTGCCGTCGCTCAGCACGACCCCGGTGACCCGGTCCTCGCCCTCGAACCCGGCCACTGCGGTGCCGAGCGCGAAGCGCACCCCGCGTTCCTCGTGCCGCTTCCGCAGCGCGCGGCCGAGCAGTTCGCCGAGCGGTCCGACCATGGGCAGGGGCAGCGGATCGACGACGGTGACCTCGCGGACGCCGAGTCCTACGGCGGTGGCGGCGACCTCGCAGCCGATGAACCCGGCGCCGACCACGACCACGCGGGCGCCGGACCGGGTCAGTTCGGCGCGCAGGCCCTGGGCGTCGTCCGCCGTACGGACCGTGTGGCGGCCGGTGAGCGGTCCGGGGCAGCGCAGGCGCCGGGGCCGCATGCCGGTGGCGACGACCAGTCCGTCGTAGGGGATCTCCGAACCGTCGTCGAGTGCGACGGTCCGGTCGGTGAGCCGCGCCGCGACGGCCTTCGTGCCCAGCCGCCAATCCACGTCGGCGGCGGCCGCCTTCGGTGTGAAGGCGAGCGACTCGAAGGGCGCCTTGCCGGCGAGGACCTCCTTGGAGAGGGGAGGGCGGTTGTAGGGCATGTGGGGCTCGTCGCCCACGACCGTGATCGTGCCGGTCCAGCCGGCGGCGCGCAGTTGCTCCGCCGCGCGCAGGCCGCCCATCGAGGCGCCGGCGACGACCACGCGTCCCGTCGGCGTTGCGGACACGGCGCTCAGCCCTCGATCCGGATGGCCTGCAGCGGGCACACGTCGGCGGCTTCCTCGACCTCGTCGCGCAGGGCGTCGTCGGGATCGGAGACGTACGCCAGGTGTCCGTCGTCGTCCATCGAGAAGACGTCGGGGGCCGCGAAGACGCACTGACCGTGGTCCTGGCACTTGTTCATGTCGACGACGACCTTCATGGCCGGTCCTCCTGGGAGTGAGGGCGTCGGAGCGGGGGTGAAGAGGGGTGGGAGGGCCCGGCCTGGCTGCGACCGGGCCCCTTGGCCAAAGGGGTGCGAGAGCCGCACCCCTGACTCGTTTGGCTTCAAACAACATAGGAAGCGACTGGAGCCTGGTCAATACCTGTCCAGGTGGATAAATTTTTGAGGCCACCCCCTTGCGGGTCGACGCACCTCTCCATACCGTTCGGGTTCAAACGACGACCCGGGGCCTCCCGGCGCAGCTCCCTCGGAGCCGACCCTCTCCCACCCCGCGCCCCCGTGCTCAGGTCGTCCGCACGCCACCTTCCCCATCCGCCCGAGGAGACATCGGTGAGCGCTCACGACATCCCAGACAACCGCCGGCACATGGAGCGGCTCGTCGCCGAGGGTGTGGACGTGGTCCGGGTGATCTATCCCGACCTCATCGGCACCGACCGCGCCCGTGATGTGCTGGTGGACCATCTGCCGTCGGCCTGCGAGCACGGGCTGGCCTTCTGCCGGGCCGTCTTCCACACCAGCCCGCAGGGCGACGTGGTCCCGGTCGCGGGCGGTCTCGACGCGGGCCTGCCGGACATCACCGTGCGCCCCGACCTGTCCACGCTGACCGTGCTGCCCTGGGAGCCCGGCGTCGCCACCTGTCTCGGCGAGGTCACCGACCCGGCGACCGGTGCCCCCGCCGCCGAGTCACCGCGCGATCTGCTGCGCACCGTGCTGTCCCGCTGCGCGGAGCAGGGGCTGCGTCCGGTCGTCGGCCCGGAGCTGGAGTACTTCCTGCTGGAACCGGCCCCCGGCTCCCCCACCGGCTGGCGCCGCGCCCCGGAGACCACCGGCGCCGTCTACACGGCCGGCCTCCGCGCCGACCCCGACAACCATCTGCTGCGCACGCTGCGTCATCTGCGCGACCTGAACATCGGCGTGATCACCGGCAACCACGAGTTCGACGGCGGCCAGTACGAGATCAACCTGACCCACTCCGGCGCGCTGGACGCGGCCGACCGCTCCTTCCGTTTCAAGGCGGCGGTGAAGGAGCTGGCCCGCCGGGAGGGACGGCTCGCCACCTTCATGGCCAAGCCGTACGCGGACGCCGGCGGCTCAGGCTTCCATCTGCATCTGTCCTGCAACGACGCCGCCGCCGACGACGCCGCCGAGCAAGGTGTCCGCAACGCCTTCGACGACCCCGCGGGCGCCTACGGCCTCTCAGCCGCCGCCCGGCACGCCGTCGCCGGCATCCTCGCCCACGCTCCCGCGCTCGCCGCGCTGGCCAACCCGACCGTCAACTCGTACAAACGCTTCGGCCCCGACACCCTCGCGCCCTGGCTGATCGACTGGGGGCTGGACAACCGCAGTGCCATGGTCCGCATCCCGCCGGAGCGCGGCTCGGGTGCCCGTGTCGAACTCCGCCTCGGGGACGCCAGCGCGAACCCGTATCTCCTCGTCGCCGGCACGATCGCCGCCGCGCTGCTCGGCATCCAGGCCGGTGAGGAGCCGCCCGCCCCGCTGGAGGGCTACGGCTACGACACCGCCAGGTCGGCCGAGCTGCCGAGGGACCTGTGCTCGGCGCTGGACGCGCTGGAGGCGGACACCGCCCTGACCGACCTGCTCGGCAAGGGCTTCACCTCATCCTTCCTGACCTACAAGCGCAACGAGGTCGAACGCTTCCAACGGCATGTCACCGACTGGGAGTTCACCGAGTACGCCTATCACCTGTGACGCCCTGGAGCCATTGATGACCGAGACGCGGATCCCGCCCCAGTCCCCCGCCACCGCCTCCTCCGCCGCCGTGAACGAGCCGATGCCGCTGGCGGACGTCGACCTCGCCGACCTGGACAACTTCACCGACGGGGTCACCCCGTGGCGGATGTTCCACACCCTGCGCCACGAGGACCCGGTGCACTGGCAGCCGGAGGAGGCCCCCAACTCCGGTTTCTGGGCGGTGACCCGGCACGCCGACATCGCCCGCGTCGACCGCGACGCCGACACCTTCACCTCCACCAGGTTCGTGAACCTGGAAGAGGTCGACGAGGACCAGATCAAGAAGCGCGCCTCCATCCTGGAGATGGACGGCGTCCGCCATCGCGCGCTGCGCAGCGTGATCCAGCGGCAGTTCGGCGCGAGCGTCATCAACAGCTACGCCGACTTCCTGCGCGGCCTGACCGCGACGACCCTGGACACTGCCCTCGCCAAGGGCACCTTCGACTTCGTCGCCGACGTCTCCGCGGACTTCCCGATCAACGTCCTCGCGCGGCTGCTGGATGTGCCGCCGGAGGACAACCAGCAGCTCATCGACTGGGGCAACCGCATCATCGGCAACACCGACCCCGACTACGCGGACGTACTGCTGCACAGCGCGGAGAGCGAGAAGTACCGCGATCTGCCGTTCCGCTCCCCCGCGTCCGTCGAGGTCTTCGAGTACGGCCGGGAGCTGGCCCGGCAGCGGCGCGGCGGCGACGGCACGGACCTGGTGTCGAAGCTGGTCAACACGGTTCCGCGCGACGGCGTCCCGCTCTCCCCGCAGGACTTCGACAACTACTTCCTGCTGCTGGTGGTGGCCGGCAACGAGACCACCCGGCACACCATCTCCCACTCCATGCTGGCCCTCCTCCAGCACCCCGGGCAGCTGGCCCGGCTCCAGGAGGACCCCTCCCTGATCCCGACGGCGGTCGAGGAGTTCCTGCGCTGGGCCTCCCCCGTGTACCACTTCCGCCGTACCGCCACGCGCGACGTCGAGCTGGGCGGCAAGCGGGTCAAGGAGGGCGACAAGGTCGTCATGTGGTTCGCCTCCGGCAACCGCGACGAGGAGGTCTTCGGCAACCCGTACGACTTCGACGTCGCCCGCCCCGACAACGACCACGTCACCTTCGGCAAGGGCAGCCCGCATCTGTGCCTGGGCAATCTGCTCGCCCGTACCGAGATCCGCATCATGTTCGAGGAGCTGATCCCGCGCCTCGCGGACATCCGCCTGGCCGGCGACGTGCCGCGCGTGCGCTCCAACTTCGTCAACGGCATCAAGAAGCTGCCGGTCGAGGTCACGCTCGCCTGACCGAGAGGGCGTGGTGGAAGACGTCACGGGGGTCCCACTTCGCCTTGACGCGCTGGAGGCGGCGGTAGTTGTCGCCGAAGTAGAGGGCGTGCCAGGGGGCGCCGCTGTTGTGGGCGGGGTCGGCCAGGTCGGTGTCCGGGTAGTTGATGAAGGCGCCGTCGGCCGCGACGGGTGCGCCGCCGGTATCGGCGTACAGGTCCTCGTAGAGCTCACGGAGCCAGCCGATGTGCCGGGCGTCGTCGCGGGAGTCCTCCCAGCCGTTGACGTAGAACATCTTGATGCTCGCGTCGCGGTGGGGCGTCGCGGTCGCGTCCGGGGCCACGGTGTTCACCTTGCCGCCGTGGGTGTAGAGGCTGACGCTGCCGCCCGGGTGGTCGTAGTCGGACCGGGTGAGGTGGTGGTGCAGGGTCTCGATCTGGCGGTCGGTGAAGCGGCGGCGCAGATAGCCCGACTTGACCTTGAGCCGGTAGACGGGGCCGGGGTCGCCGGGCGAGCCGGCCAGTGCGGCGGCCAGCCAGGACTGGTTCCGCAGTGTGCGGACCGGCTGGACCGACACCCCCCGGTTGAGTGCGGTGATGTATTCGTCCAGCATCCGCTCGGCGCCGGAGTCCGCCGCCACCTGCCCGATCATGAGGACCGTCCCCGACACACGGCGGGTCAGGGCGAGTTCGCTGTAGAGGGCGAGGTACGGGGAGTCGGGGGCGCTGTGCCGCTCGGCCCACTCGCTGTGGTTGCGGACCAGCCGGGCGAACGACGCCTTGTCGAGCCGCTCCCAGTCCCAGGTGAGCGTGAAACTCAGCACCCCGGAGGGCGGCGCGGGCAGCAGGGCGGACGGGTCGTCGCCGTCGGCGCCGGGTGTCCGGAACCAGTAGCGGGTGACGATGCCGAAGCTGCCGCCCCCGCCGCCGGTGTGTGCCCACCACAAGTCCCGGTTGGGGTCGGAGGGTTCACGGGTGGCGACCACACTGCGCGCCCGGCCCGCCCGGTCCACGACGACCACCTCCACGGCGTACAGGTGGTCGACGGACAGGCCCATCTGACGGGACAGCGGACCGAAGCCGCCGCCCAGGACATGGCCGCCGACACCGACGTCGGCACACCAGCCGGCCGGGACGGTCACTCCCCAGCCGAGATACAGCCGCCGGTACACCTCGCCCAGCAGCGCACCGGCCTCGACGGCGAAGGCGCGGTGGCCGGGGTCGTACGAGACGTCCGTCATCGCGGACATGTCGACGACGACCTCCACCGCCGGGTCGCCCACGAACTCCTCGAAGCCGTGGCCGCCGCTGCGGACGGTGATCCGTCGGCCGCTGTCGACCGCCTGCTGCACGGCCCGTACGACATGTGCGGTCGTGCCGACGACCCAGACGTGCTCCGGGCTGCCCACGAACCGCCGGTTGTAGCCCCGGGACGCCAGGGACCGGTACCGCGGCTCGCCCCGTCCGACCATGGCCGGTCCGGGTGGTGCGGGACAGGGGGTCGCCTCCCCGGCCGCCGCAGCGATCCCCGCGCCCAGCCCGGGCGCCACGACCCCCGCCGTCGTGGCGACCAGACCGCCGCGCAGCACGTTCCTCCTGCTCAATGCACTCATCACAACTCCTCGCCTCGCTCGCCCCGCTCTCGACAGTCACGAAGTTAGGGCGCGACAGCGCGTGGGGCAGTCGTCCCAGCCCCCGGATCGCGGTGGTGCCAGCACCCGGAAAATCGGATGCCGTCACACGGCGGTCGGCAGTACGGTCCCGGCGTGATCGATGACGACGGCTACTTCGGAGAGAACATCGCGGCCGGCTACGACGACTCGGCGGCGGACATGTTCCGGCCCGACGTGGTGGACCCGGCGGTCGACCTGCTGGCCGAGCTCGCCGGCGACGGCCCGGCGCTCGAACTCGGCGTCGGCACCGGCCGGATCGCGCTGCCGCTGGCCGCCCGCGGCATTCCGGTGCACGGCATCGACATGTCCCGCGCCATGGTGGACCGGCTGCGCGCCAAGCCGGGCGGCGATTCCGTCGACGTCACGGTCGGGGACTTCGCGACGACGCGGGTGAGGGGCGAGTTCGCGCTCGCCTACCTGGTCTTCAACACGATCGGCAATCTGACGACGCAGGACGCCCAGGTCGACTGCTTCCGCAACGCCGCCGCCCATCTGCGGCCCGGCGGCTGCTTCGTGGTCGAGGTGGGCGTACCGGATCTGCGCCGACTGCCCCCTGGGCAGAAGGCCGTGCCGTTCGACATCAGCGACACGGGCTGGGCGTTCGACACCTACGACGTCGCCACCCAGGCGATGAGCTCCCACTACGTCACCATCACCGACGGCCGCGCGGAACACTGGTCCATCCCGTTCCGGTACGTCTGGCCCGCCGAACTGGACCTGATGGCCCGGCTGGCGGGACTGCGGCTGCGCGACCGGTGGGAGGACTGGAGTCGTGCGCCGTTCACCAGCGACAGCGGCAAGCATGTGTCGGTGTGGGAGAAGCCGGTCGGCTGATCCCGCCCCTTCGCGGAGGGGTGCCGGTCAGGGATTCGTCCAGGCCTCGGGGTCGTCCGCCAGGCTCAGGACCTCGTCGGGCAGTTTGGCCGCGGCGACGTGGGCCAGGGTGACCTCGCCGAGGATCTTGCGGACGTTGGCGCGTACGGCGATCCACAGCGGCAGGAGGGACTCCGCGGGGCCGACGTAGGAGAGGTCGGGCGGGCGGACGCCGCGCACCGAGACCAGAGGGCCGTCCGCCACGCGGATCACGTCGGCGATGGGGATCGAGTCCGCCGGGCGGGCGAGCCGGTAGCCGCCCTTGCCGCCTCGCTGGCTCACGACGAGGCCGCCGCGGCGCAGGTCGCCGAGGATGCCCTCCAGGAACTTGTGCGGGATGCCCTGCGCCTCGGCGATCGCCTCCGCCTTGAGCGAGGTGTCGTCCCCTGCCGCGGCCAGCTCCAGGGCCGCCCGCACCGCATAGTCCGCTCTCGCCGAGATCCGCATGCCGAGATTATCCATCACTGCCGGGCCCACCCGCGCCCGCGCCCCCTGGGTCAGGCGGGAAGGCTGAACGGAGGGTGGGTGCCGTTGAGGAAGTAGTCCCCGACCTCGCGCAGCCGGTGGGCGACCGGCTCGCGCAGGGTGTGCGTCCGCGTGTCGCGCCAGAAGCGGTCCAGGCCGTGTCGTACGAAGGCGCCCGGCACCCCGACGGCGTCCAGGGCGCCGGTGGTGATCTCCTGCGCGGCCCGGGCGGCGGCGGCCTCGGCCGCGCTCGCGAGGACGGCGATCTCCGCGCACTCCTCGTCGTCGAGTTCCTCGCCCCGGGCCAGGCCGCGCGTCAGGGCCTCCACCGCCTGGTCGGCGAGGGCGGCCGCGGCACGTGCGGCGACGGCGAGCTCGCCGTACGCGGTCAGGACGTACGGGTCCTGCGGCGGGCTGCCCGGCCAGGGCTGGGGTGAGAACGGCTGCCAGGCGGACTGTGCCGCCCTGCCGTGCTCGCGGACCTCGCCGAGCAGCCCCTCGGCGACGCCCAGACAGAAGTGGGCGGAGATCAGCCGGGCGGTCGGCGCGGCGAGGCCGGCGAAAGGGGACAGGACGCCCTCGTCGGCGGAGAGGGAGCCGAGCACGTCGTCGGACGCGACCGGCACGGAGTCGAACCCCACGCCGCCGCCGGCCGCCAGCCGTTGCCCGAACGTTTCGCCGCCGCTGCCGCTCACCACACCCGGGTGGGCGGTGTCGACGAGGACGGCGAGGGGCTCGCCGGTGCCGGGCACGGCGGCTCGGACCACCAGCCGGTCGGCGATCCCGACGCCGGAGCCGTACCTCTGGTGGCCGTCCACCAGATAGCCGACGGCCGTCGGGGTCAGCATGAGCGGCGGTTCCTGCGAGGCGATCCCGCCGCCCCAGTACCACTGCCCCGCGGTGAACGCCCGCTCGACACGGGCGACCCGGCCGGGGGCGGCGAAGAACCGGACGCAGGACGACAGGAAGTAGTGACTGCCCAGAAGGTGACCGATGGCCCCGTCGGCCGCGGCGACGGTCCGTACGACGGCGTAGGCGGTACGCCAGTTCGCACCCCCTCCGCCGCGCACGGCCGGCACCAGCAGCGTCAGCAGCCCCGACTCGCGCAGCCGGGCGACCTCGTCGAGCGGGCGCTTGCCGGCCTGCTCGCGCTCGACGGCGTCCGTGGCCAGGTCGTCCGCCAGCTCATGGGCGATGTGCAGCCAGTCGACCCGCGCCACTGCGTCTTTCGTCGGTGCGGTTGTCATGACGGACTTCCTTCATGGCCGAAGGGAACGCGGAGCCGGGCTGCCCGGCAGACCGGGTCAGCGTCATCCTCACTCGCCCCACCGACGAGGGTCAACAGTTCCCTAGTAAATCGATAGGAAATCTAGGGAATGAGTGTCACTGTGGCTGAATCCCGCTCCCACCTGGCAAGTTCGCGATGACGGGCGGAAGCGGCACGTCACCGTCGGCCGCCTGCGCCCGCGAAGGGGACCTGGGCCACGGACGGTACGGCCGGCACGCCGCGGAACGGATGGCTCCACAGCCCCTGCGCCTCCAGCCGCGGCAGCACGCCCTCGCCGAACCAGTACGCCTCCTCCAGGTGCGGGTAGCCGGACAGCACGAACTCGTCGATGCCCAGCCGGTGGTACTCGGCGATCCGCTCGGCGACCTCGTCGTGACTGCCGACCAACGCCGTGCCCGCACCGCCGCGGACGAGGCCGATGCCGGCCCACAGGTTGGGGTGGATCTCCAGCTCGTCGCGGCCGCCGCCGTGCAGGGCCAGCATGCGGCGTTGCCCCTCGGACTCGCTGCGGGCGAGTCCGGCCTGCACCGCCCGCACCGTCTCCGTGTCGAAGCCCTCCAGCAGCCGCCGGGCCTCCGCCCACGCCTGCTCGCTCGTGTCCCGGCTGATGACGTGCAGGCGGATGCCGAAACGGATGCTGCGGCCCTCCTTCTCCGCCAGCGCCCGGATCCAGGCGATCTTCTCGGCGACGGCGGCCGGCGGCTCGCCCCACGTCAGGTAGACGTCGACATGCCGGGCGGCGATCTCCCCGGCGATCGGTGAGGAGCCGCCGAAGTACACCTCGGGGACCGGGTCGGGCACCCGGGCCAGTTTCGCGTCCTCGACCTGGAGGTGCTCGCCGACCAGGTCGACGGTCTCTCCCTTCCACAACTCCCGTACGATCTGCAGGAATTCACCGGTACGGCGATACCGGTCGTCCTTGTCGAGGAAGTCGCCGTAGGCGCGCTGCTCGTGGCTCTCCCCGCCCGTCACCACGTTCAGCAGCAGCCGTCCCCCGGTCTGCCGCTGGAAGGTGGACGCCATCTGCGCGGCGAGGGTCGGCGAGACGAAGCCGGGGCGGAACGCGACCAGGAACTTCAGCCGCTCGGTGTGCTGACTGACCATGGCGGTGGTGAGCCAGGCGTCCTCGCAC
Source organism: Streptomyces sp. (assembly GCA_013362785.1). GTDB lineage: Bacteria > Actinomycetota > Actinomycetes > Streptomycetales > Streptomycetaceae > Streptomyces. The sequence goes on from JABFVM010000075.1 coordinate 16,447, forward strand.
CAGGCACCGGTCGGCGTGAGCGCCCCGACGAAGCCCAGGTCCTCGGCGGCGCGGGCGATCTGGCCGAGGTAGGCGACCGTGGGCGGCCGGTCGCGGCCGGACGCGGTGGCGGGGGTGCCGTGGCCGCCGCCGACGACATGGCGGCTGTCGCCGTTGGTGGGCAGGAACCAGTGGAAGGTGAGGGACATGTGGGGGCTCCGATCGGGAACTTGATCAGGGGGGTTCGTCAGAGAAGGCCGTGCCGGGGCGGATGGATGCCGCCCAGGACGTAGCGGCCGATGTGCTGGACCTTCCAGCGGGG
>JABFVM010000023.1 GCA_013362785.1 Streptomyces sp.
TATGGCGGGCACTCGCCGCGGTGCGCCCGACGGCGGCGGTACGGTCACGGCTGGCCGCACTGGAGTCCGAGCTGTCGGCACCGCACGCGTGGGAGCGTCGGCAGGCGCGGTGACCACGCCTCGCTCCCGCGGCCTGGCCGAACGCAGACGCGCTGCTGGAACCGCAGCGTGCTGGAACCCAGGCGCGCTGGTGGAGCAACGGCGCGCCGCAGCGCGTCGGCCTGCTGCTGGAAGGGCAGCCCACAGCTGGAGCAGCGGCTCACTGCTGAAGCGGCGGCCTGCTGCCGGAGCAGTGGCTCACTGCTGAAGCGGCGGCCTGCTGCTGGGGCGGCGGCTCGCGCAACGTACTTGCAACCTCGCCGTCCCTAGCCTCGCGCCGAGAGCTGCCCAACGGCGGGCAGCGCTTCTTCGGGAGGCAGAGCAGTATGACCCGTTACGCGGCGCCCGGCACCGAGGGTGCGATCGTCTCCTACCAGGCGCGCTACGACCACTTCATCGGCGGGGAGTACGTGCCGCCGATCCGGGGGCAGTACTTCGAGAACCCGACGCCGGTGAACGGGCAGCCGTTCACGGAGATCGCGCGGGGCACGGCGGAGGACGTGGAGCGGGCGCTCGACGCGGCGCACGCGGCCGCCCCGGCGTGGGGCCGGACGTCGGTGGGCGAACGCGCTGCCATCCTGCGGAAGATCGCCGACCGCATGGAGGCGAACCTGGACAAGCTGGCGGTCGCCGAGAGCTGGGAGAACGGCAAGCCGGTGCGCGAGACGCTGGCCGCCGACATTCCGCTGGCCATCGACCACTTCCGCTACTTCGCGGGGGCGATCAGGGCGCAGGAGGGCTCGCTCGGGGAGGTCGACGACGACACGGTGGCGTACCACTTCCACGAGCCGTTGGGCGTGGTGGCGCAGATCATTCCGTGGAACTTCCCGATCCTCATGGCGACGTGGAAGCTCGCCCCGGCGCTGGCCGCGGGCAACACGGTCGTACTCAAGCCGGCCGAGCAGACCCCGGCGTCGATCCACTACTGGCTCAGCCTGGTCGCCGACCTGCTCCCGCCGGGCGTGGTCAACATCGTCAACGGCTTCGGCGTGGAGGCGGGCAAGCCGCTGGCGTCCAGCCCCCGGGTGGCCAAAGTGGCGTTCACCGGGGAGACCACGACGGGCCGGCTGATCATGCAGTACGCCTCGGAGAACATCACCCCGGTGACCCTCGAACTCGGCGGCAAGTCCCCGAACATCTTCTTCGACGACGTCTGGGCGGCGAACGACGACTTCCGGGACAAGGCGCTTGAGGGCTTCACGATGTTCGCGCTCAACCAGGGCGAGGTGTGCACCTGCCCGTCCCGGGCGCTGATCCAGCGCGGCAGCTACGCCGAGTTCATGGAGGCGGCGGTCGCGCGCACCGAGCGGATCAAGAGCGGCCACCCGCTCGACACGGACACGATGATCGGCGCGCAGGCCTCCAACGACCAGTTGGAGAAGATCCTCTCCTACCTCGACATCGGCCGGCAGGAAGGCGCGCGGATCCTCACGGGCGGCGAACGTATCGAGCACGACGGCGAGTTGAAGGGCGGCTACTACGTCCAGCCGACCGTCTTCGAGGGCGACAACCGCATGCGGATCTTCCAGGAGGAGATCTTCGGGCCGGTCGTCTCGGTGACGTCCTTCGACGACTTCGACGACGCCATGAAGATCGCCAACGACACGCTCTACGGCCTCGGCGCGGGTGTATGGACGCGGGACATCAACACCGCGTACCGCGCGGGCCGCGCCATCCAGGCGGGCCGCGTCTGGACGAACTGCTACCACGCCTACCCGGCGCACGCGGCCTTCGGCGGCTACAAGGGGTCGGGGATCGGGCGTGAGACGCACAAGATGATGCTGGAGCACTATCAGCAGACCAAGAACCTGCTGGTGTCGTACTCGCCGAAGAAGCTGGGCTTCTTCTAACGGCACGAAGAAGGGCGCCTGAGCAGGACAGGTGGAACAGGTACCGGCCGTGTGGCCTTGGTCGCGCGGGGTTCGGTACGCATTCCAGGTCGACTTCGTCGGCGACCTCCGGAGCGGTCCGGTCCTGCAAGGGGGTTCTGGCCGGAGTAGTCCGCGGCGATTCCTTCAGGGTGCGTGCGATCGCGTGAGACCGCATCGCACGCGAGGATGCCGACGATTTCATTGCGGATGGGCATGGAACGGCCGTGATCGCCAGATCGTCTGACCTCACGTGGGCAGACAGTGGATGAGCAGGCCGGAGAGCAGGGTGTTGCGGTACGTGGCCGCAGGGTGCGCGGCGGTCCTGGTGGCCGCCGTGGTGTGGGCCGCCGCCCTGGTCGCGCAGGGCACGGGCCACCCGGCACCGACGGGCTCCGGCGAGGCAGTGCTCAAGCTCCGCTCCGCGCTGAACGTCTTCTATCTCCCGCGCTACAGCCCTCCCGCGAAGGCCCCCTTCGCCCCCGAGTACACCATCGACCTGGAGGCGCTGGAGGCCTCGCCCGGCCAGAACCGGGCGCCCGTCGAAAACGTCCGCGTCTCCTTCGACCTGTCCGCCTTCAAGGGGAAGGCGGAGATCTACGGCGTGCACAAGGGATACGGCTGCGCGCGGTCGGGCTTCCACGTCGACTGTGCGCTGGGGGACATCAAACTGGGGGAAGGCGCCGTATTCCTCCCCTTCTACGTGAAACCGGAACCCGGCACGGCTCCCGGCCCCGCCGGGGCGCTCGCGATGACCGTGCGCAGCGCCAATGCGCCGACCATCCGGCACACCACCCGCCTGATCGTCGGCTCTCCGTCCCTGACCGCCCGCCAGAACTACCCCCAACGCACAGGGGTGCGCCCCGGCGGGGAAATCGCACTCACGCCGGCCTTCGGCAACAAGGGCGACACCGCCGTCCAGGACGGCATCTCCCTGCGGGTCACGGCCCACGAGGCCACCCTGCTGCCCCGCTACCGCAACTGCCGTTACAACAAGGCGACCGGAGCCACCCTCGCGTGGTGCGACTTTCCCAGGCCGCTGCCCGCCGGAGCGGCGTACCAGACCAACACCCCGGTCACCGCCGTGGCCGACCGGACGGCACGCAGCGGCGACGTGTCCTTCAGCGTTTGGCGCACGGTCGACGCCGACTACTTGTCGCGGCTGCCCGCGTCCGCCCCGCACGGCAGCGGCGCCCCGCTGCGGCTGCGGCCCGTCGACGGCAGCGGCTTCACGGGCCGCGAAACGGGGCCCAGCGAGTCCGCTGGAGGGGGGCTTGCCTTCGAGAGCACCCAGCTGAACGACGTGGAGGCCGTCGGCTTCGCCATCAAGGGCAGGGTCGGCCAGGTGACCGACATCACCGTGCCCTACCCGAGGGGCAACGGCTGGACCCGACCCAACGGGACGGGAGAACTCCGGGTGACACTCCCCGAAGGTGTCGCACTGATCGACGTGCCTCCCGAGTCCCACTCGGGCGACATCCCCTACTGCTACCCCGACCCACAGCAGGAGCACCGAGCCGTGTGCCCGGGTCCGGAACCCCCCGGCACAGTGATGCGCGTGCGCATCGACAAGCGCGTCGACGGCGCACGGGGCAAGGTCACGGCACACTCCGACCCGCGCATCGACCCGAACCAGGCCAACAACACGGCACCGGTGACCGTGCAGTACCTCGGATAGGGACTGTCTGAAGTCCGGCGCACCATCAGCCGGACCCATGTCTCCCGGTCGATACGGCCGGCGTGCGGGTCGATGGTGGCGTTGATGAGGGGCTCGGGCATGGAGGGGCGGTACCAGCGCCCTCGACTGCCGGCGACGCTGGTGCCGGCGGAGAGGTCGGTGCGGTTGGTGTGGCCGATGAAGACATCGCTGATGCCGGCCTAGTCACGTATCAGACCGACCTGCTGTGCGGTGACGAAGACGTCGGACCCGTTGTCCATGCCTTTCGCGATGCGGCTGGCGATGGTGCGGAGCCGGGATGCCTCGGTGATGGCGATGATGTAGCGCAGCATGCCGCGTGCCTGGGCGGTGCGGTCGGTGCCGCGGATGCCGAGGTCCCTGAGACTGTTCTCAAGGCCGGACTCGTTGAGGTTGACGGCGGTCAGCGACTGGTTCGCGACGCGGGCGAGGGCGTCGTAGTCCTCCTTCCCAAGGAACCAGTCGTCGTCGGCGTCCTCATGGTTGGGGACGCCGGAGGCGAGGTTCAGGACGAAGTTGTGCGGGGTGTCGCTGGAGAAGAACCGCACGACGCAGAAGTCGCTGAGCCGTACGATCGCATGCACCGCGGGGGTGTGGTTGCCGCTGCTGATCACGATGTCGGCGAAACTCTGGCCGGCCGAGGTCTCGGCGAGGTTGCGCAGCTGGTCGAGCATTGTCAGATAGGCGCCCGAGCCGTGGTTGATGTTCCAGCGGACCTGTGGGAAGTCGACGTGTTTCTTGCCGGCGCCGGTCTCGGCGTTGATCGTCACATCGTCCGCCGCCTTCGAGGCGGATGTCCCGGTGTGCCTGGGCACAGTGAAGAGCACCAGGATCCCGAGAAGTACGGACAAGGCGACCGCGATCAGGACGCTGGTGGGCATGGTGTGCTCCGGTTGTTCGACGTGCAGCGATGTCACGACCGACGCTCACAGCCGGGAGGTTGTTTGGCAGGCCCCTGTTGCCGCCGCAGACAATTCCGGAGGATCGAGTTCCGCCACTTGCACGACGGTATCGACACCTCGGAGCAACATCTGGCGGGCGACACGCTGGTGCAGGACGCCACCGCGCCGAGGGCGTTCCAGTACTACCCGGACCCGGGCAAGGGCTCCACGGGCGTGCAGATCAACACGCCGGTGATGCACTCGGACGGCACGATGAAGGGCAAGTGGTACTGGGCGAAACTGGAAATGCCGACCCGGCCACTTTCATGATCACGGCACCGGAGACGGTCAGGGACAGACCCGCCTGTAGGGCCGGTCCGGAACGTAGGTGCGCCACTGCGCAGGAGTCAGCTCGGCCTTCCCTGCACGGGCGCAGACAAGGGATACCGCTCGGTCAGGATCCACCACGTACCGCTGGAGCGGGACGTGCTCGCCGCCCGCGTACAGCATGGTGCTGTCCGGGCTGAAGGCGAGCGTGTCGATGCTTTCACCGGGGGTGGGCAGAGAAGGACCGAGAGGTTGCTGGGTTGCGATGTCCCAGAGTTGGACGGTGCCCGCGTCTCCGCCCACGGCAAGCGTGCTGCCGTCCGGGCTGAACGCGAGAGCAGTGATTGTCTCGGCTGAGTCGGTGGACGGATCGACGGGCGCCAGAAAGACGTTCCTCAGGATGCCCGCTCGGTGCCGGAGGTCGCCGTCCCAGATGGCCACCCGCCCGGTCCCGTCGCCGGCCGCCAAGCGGGAGCCGTCGGGGGCGAAGGCGATTTCTTCGATGTCGTCGTGCTGGACGAGGTCCTGGACATGGGACCGGCCCGCTCGGACGACGCGGTTGTCGGTCACGAGAAGCCCGCCGTCCCGGCTGACGGCCAGATCACGGCCGCCCGGGCCGGGGAGGAGCGCCGTCCTCCGCTGCCGCGTGGTGTCCCATGTCTCGTTGAAGTAGCCGTCTTCGGTCAAACGTGCGGTGAGGAGCGTACGACCGCCCGGTCCCAAGGCGATCGCGTCCGTAGACGTCGTGGACGCCGTCGCCAGGTCCACAGTGGTCTTCGCGTGTCCGGCGGCCACGTCCCACACCTGCATACGCTGAGGCGCCGTGTCCCAGGGGGCGGAGACTCCGTACGCGAACATGCCTCCGTCGGGGCTGAAGGACAGCAAAGGCTCGGTGACTTCCCCGGGGACCGTCGGGTTGCCGGTGCGGAAGACGGGACGTGACGGGGTCGGCAGGGTGCGCAGCAGTCGGCCGTCGCGTGTGTTCCGCAGCTGGAAGACGTAGCGGTCACCGATACGTTCGGCGGTGGCGAGCGTCCTGCCGTCGGGGCTGAGCCGCACCCCGGTGAGCGGACTCTTGCGCCAGGCGCGGGTGAGCGTCGCGGTGAGGTCGAGGGTGTGGACCGTGCCCCCTTCGAGGTACCGCAGCAGGGGCCGCGAGGAGTCCCAGGCGAGACCGGAGAGCGACTCGTTGCCCAAGGAGTGCCGGAAAACGGGGGCCCTGCCCTTGGACAGACGCCACACTCTGATCTCCTGGCCGCCGCCGGTCGCCAGGAACGAGCCGTCCGCGCTCACGACGGCGCTGTCGGCACCCGGGTGGGTGACGTTGGCGAGCTCTCGTCCCGACGTGGTGTCCCATACCCGCACCCGGTCCCCGGTGAGAGCGAGAAGCCGGCCGCTGTCGAGGCCGAGGAGGGTGTCGTCACCGCAGACGCCGCGAGCGCTCGTCCATGCACCGGACCGGACGCTGCGCGTGGAGGTGTCCCAGACCTGCGGGGCCCGGCCGCGCGGGCAGACGGCCAGCAGCCGGTCGTCGGCCGCCGCGGTGGCGCGCTCCCCGCTGCCGGCCGACGGGGTCCGGAAGATCAGATGGCCGTCGGTGACGGAGTAGAGCGAAGCCCGGTCGTCGATCAGGCTCGTCACCAGGTAATTGCGGCCACTCGCCCCGAAGCTCACGTCGTACCTGAGCGGCAGGGGACCTCCGATCCAGCGCCTCGTCCGGGTGTCCCACAGCCGCTGGGTCCTGTCAGTGGCCGAGATGACGAGTACTCGGCCGTCAGGACCCGCGGCAAGTATGCCCCCGTGAGGTACCGGCCCCGAGGCGATACGGCGGTGGGTGTCGATGTCCCACGTCCGCGAGGTGAAGTCGCCGCCGATGCTGAGCAGAGTGCGCCCGGAGCTGTCGAGGAACCGCGCTGGTTCGTCACCGGGCGCCGGGTCGGTGAAGTTGCCCAGTTCGGGCTGGGCCAGCGCGCCCAGCAGGGCGCGGCGGGACTCCGGCAGCTCAGAGGTGCGCCATGCGGCGACGCCGAGCAGCATCGCGGTGCGCGGGTCGGTGGTACGCAGCGCTTCGGCGACCGCGGCCACCCGGCGGGCCGCCGTGTCGGTGGTCTGCTTCTCGCTGTCCTGACGCAGTCGCAGGGCGGTCAGGCCGACGACCAGGGCCACCGCCAGCACGGCGCAGAGCGAGGCCGTGAGCGTGCGGCTGCGGCGCCGGGCCCGGGTGGCGGCCCGCTCCTCCGTCGCCCGCTGCTCCGCCGCGGCGACCAGGAAGGCCTTCTCATCGGAGGTCAGACCGTCGTAGCCGCGGTCGTCGCCCGCGAACAGTTCCTCGGCCCGCGCCAGGCGGGTGCCCCGGTAGAGCGTGCCCGGGTCGCGGTCGTGCTCCAGCCAGGTGCGGGCGGCGTCGGTCAGCTGCCGGTGGTGGCGCAGCCGCTCCCGGTCCGCGTCGATCCACTCGCGCAGCCGCGGCCAGCAGCTGATGAGCGCCTCATGGGCGAGCTGCACTGCGTCGTCGTCGCTGGTCAGCAGCCGGGCCCGGGTAAGGCGCGCGGCGACGGCCCGCACTTCGGGGTCCTCCCACCCGGCCATTTCCTCCCAGCTGAGCGGGCGGCGCGTGTCGGCGTTGCCCTGGCCGGGCTCGACCATCCGCAGGAGCAGGTGCCGGGCGGCGTGCGCCTGCGCCGGTGAGAGTTCCCCGTACGCCTCCTCGGCGCTGGCCGCGATCGCGCCGCGCACCCCGCCGGCCGCTTCGTACGCGGCCAGGGTCAGCATCCGTCCCTTGCGCCGCCGCCAGGTCTCCAGCAGGGCGTGCGAGAGCATCGGCAGTCCGCCGGGCTCGTCGAGCACGTCCTCGACGATCCGCGCGGTCAGGGTTCGCTCCACGATGAGCCCGGCCGCCTGCGCGGGACCGACCACCGCCTCGCGCAGCTCGTCGGCGGTCATCGGCCTGACCAGGAGCCCGCTGGTGTGCAGCGCCTCCGCCAGTCGCGGGTGCTCGGCGCACCGCGCATAGAAGTCGGACCGTACGGCGATGAGCACGCGCAGCCGGCTTCCCGGGTCGCGGGCGGCAAGCAGAAGGTCGAGGAAGCGGTCCCGCTCGGCACGCTCGCGGCAGAGGGTGAAGACCTCCTCGAACTGGTCCACCACCACCCAGCTCTCCGGATCGTCGGCCGTCGGAGTCAGCAGATGTCCGTAGGTGGTGGCGGGCCGGGCTCCCGGAGTGAGGATGCGCAGCACCGCCTTACGCCCCTGCTGCGCGATCTGCTCCCGCAGCAGGGGAATCAGACCGGCCCGCAGCAAGGACGACTTGCCGCTGCCGGACGCCCCGAACACCACGGCGAACGGGGACTCGCACCCCAGCTCGCTCAGCTCGTCCACCAGCCGGTTCCGGCCGAAGAACAGCTCACGGTCGTCCGGCTCGAAGCGTGCGAGGCCGCGGTAGGGCGGTGCGGCGTCGTCGTCCTCCTGCCTCTCGTCCCCGGCCAGCGCCTCGGCCTCCGCCCACCGTGCCTCCCACGGAGCGGGGTCGGCGCCGCATGCCTGGACGTACGCCTGGACCACGGCCAACGACGGCAGCCGCTCGCCGCTCGCCGCCTTCGCCAGGGTCGTCACCGAGAAGCCGGCCTGCTTCGCCATGGCCCGGTACGACACACCACCCGCCGAGCGACGCAGCTCCCGGAGATCATGTGCGAGTCGCTGCACGGGACCGGCCGCCGGGTCGACCGGTAGTTCAGGACGTCCCACCGCAAAGCCTCTTTCGCACACAAGAAGAACAGGCTGATCAGCGGTCCAAGGTACTTTTCGTCCCCATCGGGCGAGAAACTTTCCGGCTGTGATGTTCGCCGAGAAGTTGTTCGTACCAGCGGTGCGGAGTTTATTTTCCCTGATGAGAGGGGGGATGGCTGACAACTTCCGGGTTGCCGGGCTCGGTCCCGCCTTGGCGCTCTCATTGCCGAGCGAACACCTGACAACCAGGACGCAAACGATCCCGACGACGGTGACCGCTCTCGACCTCCCATCAGGTTGCGCAGGGCCCGCCCATGCGATGCCCGCGCCGGGCTCGTATCCGATCGAGGGGAACCACGCGGTCCGCCGAGGGGGCCGCCCCAGAGCGGTGTGTGATCTCGACGTCGGCGAGCTTGAGCACGCCCCTGCCGAGCCACACCAGGTGGCCGATGACGGCGACGGTCAGGAGCGTGAGCAGGGTCGACGAGCTCGCCACCACCAGGCCCGCGACCGCCGGCCTTCACAAGCCGGCGTGGTGCGGTGGGCGGGGCTCAGTCTCGGTAGGCGGCCGTCGCGATCTGAACGAAGGACTGGATCAGCGGGTTCTTGTCGCCCTCTTTCACCGCGACCACGACGCGGCTCGGTGCCATATCGGTCAGCGGTACGACGGTCAGTTCCTCGGGCAGGTCGTGGCCGAGCGGGGCCATTCCGACCGTGCCGTTCCAGAGCACGGCCTGCACGCACTCCTGGACGGCGCGCACCACCGGGCCCTGGCGCGTCTCGCCGCCGTTCCAGTACGACCGCCAGAGCGGGTCGGTGCCGTCCGGGAGCCGGAACCAGCGCCGGTCGGCCAGGTCGGCCAGTCGAAGGTGGTCGCGGACGGCCAGCGGGTCGTCGGCGCGAAGCACCGCTCCCACCGGGTCGGCGCGCAACTCGTGCACGGTCAGGCCAGTCGCGTCGAACGGTGCGCGGGTCAGGGCGATGTCGACCAGTCCGGCACTGAGGCCGCAGGTCGGATCGGTCAGGTCGGTCTCGCGGATGCGGACCTCGACGCCCGGGTGCAGTCGGCGGAACGCGGCGGCCAGCCGTGCGGCACCCGGATCGGTGCCGTCGCCCAGGATGCCGGCAGTCACGGTCGCGGTGCCGGCGGCCGCGGCCACGCGCACGCGTATCCGGTCGATCTGGTCGAGCAGGGCGCGCGCCTCGTCCAGCAGCGTTGCCCCGGCGGGGGTGAGCGTGACGCCTGCGGCGGAGCGGCGCAGCAGCGCGGCACCGACATCCGTCTCCAGCCGTTTGATCGCCCGGCTCAGTGGAGGCTGGCTCATGTGCAGCCGGGCGGCGGCCCGGCCGAAGTGGAGTTCCTCGGCGACGGCCACGAAATAGCGCAGCGTGCGTAGCTCCATGACCCGCGACGATACCCGTACGGTATCGAGCCCACCCAGACGGTCTTGGACGGCCGAAGGGCCGGGGCGGTGAACTCGGAGCATGACGGACGCCCCCATCACCAGCGAACCGATCGCCGACCCCGCCGTACAGGTCGCCGGTGCTCAGGAGATCGCCACCGACCTGCTGGTGATCCCGAACCGGCGGGTCCAACTGGTACCCAACATCGGCATCATCGGCGGCACACACGCCGTGCTCGTCGTCGAGACGGGCCTCGGCACCGCCAACGCCGAGCAGGTCCTCGCCTTCGTCTCCGAGGTGGCGAAGGGCCGTCGGCTGTACCTGACCACGACCCACTTCCACCCCGAGCATGCCTTTGGCGCGCACGTGTTCGCCGACCGAGCCACCTACTTGGTCAATCGCGCACAGGCCGACGACCTGAAGACGAAGGGTCCGGGCTACCTGGAGATGTTCCGGGACCTCGGCGGGCCGACCGCCGACCGCCTCGGCGGTGTCCCGGTGCCCTCCCCGGACCTGGTGTACGACGGCGGGCACGACCTGGACCTCGGCGGCCGGACCGTGCGGCTGCGACCCACCGGCCGAGGCCACACCAAGGGCGACCAGGTGATCGAGGTGCCGGACGCCGGCGTCCTGTTCACCGGCGACCTGGCCGAGACCGGGCAGTTCGCCATCTTCCCGTGGTTCCCGCCGTACGACACGGACGTCTCCGGCGTGCGCTGGCTGGCGGTGATGGACCAACTGGCCACCGCCGGGCCTCGGGTGGTGGTGCCCGGGCACGGCGACCCCGATGGCCCGCAGGTGCTCAGCGACGTCCGTGACTATCTGCGTGAGCTGCGCGACGAGACCTGGCGGCGACGTGACTCCGCCATGGACGAGGGCGAGATCGTGGCCGAGGTCCGAGCGCTGCTGATCGAGCGGCATCCGCAGTGGGCCGGACGGGAGTGGATCGAGCGGGGCGTCGGGTGTCTGTGCACCGAGCATGCCCCATGACCTTTCGCCGGTCGGCCGGCGAGGCCGTGGCATCTCCCGTGGCATCTCCCTGCGCACATACCGCCGCCGGGTGGCCGAACTCCTCGTCGCCCTCAACGCCGACTCCCGCTTCCAGGCCGGCGTACGGGCCCGCGAACTAGGCCTGCGGGTGCCCCCGCCTGCGTCGGCCGGACTCGGACTCCGGCGCCCGGCCGCCGCCCGCCCTCTCAGACGTTACGGCGGTACTGACCCCCCACCTCGAAGAACGCGTCGGTGATCTGCTGCAGCGAGCAGACGCGGGCGGCGTCCACGAGGACGGCGAAGACGTTGTCGCCGCCGACCGCCGCGTCCTTGAGGGCGGCCAGGGCGGCGTGGGCCGGCTCCTGGTGGCGGGTCTGGAAGTCCTGGACGCGGTCCAGTTGGGAGCGCTTCTCCTCCTCGGTGGCGCGGGCCAGTTCGATCGCGCCGGGCTCGGCGGTGTCGGCGTGCGGGTTGCGGAAGGTGTTGACGCCGATGAGGGGCAGGGTGCCGTCGTGCTTGCGCTGCTCGTAGAGCATCGACTCGTCCTGGATGCGGCCGCGCTGGTAGCCGGTCTCCATGGCGCCGAGGACCCCGCCGCGCTCGCTGATCCGCTCGAACTCCTGGAGGACGGCCTCCTCCACCAGGTCGGTGAGTTCGTCGATGATGAACGACCCCTGGAGGGGGTTCTCGTTCATCGCCAGGCCCCACTCCCGGTTGATGATCAGCTGGATGGCCAGGGCCCGGCGTACGGACTCCTCGGTGGGGGTGGTCACCGCCTCGTCGTAGGCGTTGGTGTGCAGGCTGTTGCAGTTGTCGTAGATCGCGATGAGCGCCTGCAGGGTGGTGCGGATGTCGTTGAAGTCCATCTCCTGGGCGTGCAGCGAGCGGCCCGATGTCTGCACGTGGTACTTCAGCTTCTGGCTGCGCTCGCCCGCGCCGTACTTCTCCTTCATCGCGACCGCCCAGATGCGGCGGGCGACCCGGCCGAGGACGGAGTACTCGGGGTCCATGCCGTTGGAGAAGAAGAACGACAGGTTGGGCGCGAAGTCGTCGATGTGCATGCCCCGGGCGAGGTAGGCCTCGACGTAGGTGAAGCCGTTGGCCAGGGTGAAGGCGAGCTGGCTGATGGGGTTCGCGCCCGCTTCGGCGATGTGGTAGCCGGAGATGGACACCGAGTAGAAGTTGCGGACCTTGTGCGCGATGAACCACTCCTGGATGTCGGCCATCATCCGCAGCGAGAACTCGGTGGAGAACAGACAGGTGTTCTGCCCCTGGTCCTCCTTGAGGATGTCGGCCTGCACCGTGCCGCGCACGGTCGCCAGCGCGTGGGCGCGCAGCTCGGCCGCCTCCTCGGGTGACGGGTCGCGGCCCTCGGCGTCCCGGAAGCGGTCGATCTGCTGGTCCATCGCGGTGTTGAGGAAGAAGGCCAGGATGGTCGGCGCGGGCCCGTTGATCGTCATGGAGACGGAGGTGGTGGGCGCGACGAGGTCGAAGCCGTCGTAGAGCGCCTTCATGTCCTCAAGGGTGGCCACCGAGACGCCGGAGGTGCCGACCTTGCCGTAGATGTCGGGGCGTTCGTCCGGGTCACGGCCGTAGAGGGTGACGGAGTCGAAGGCGGTGGACAGGCGGGTGGCGGGCTGGCCCTCACTAAGCAGCTTGAAGCGCCGGTTGGTGCGGAAGGGGTCCCCTTCGCCCGCGAACATCCGGGCCGGGTCCTCCCCGTCGCGCTTGAACGGGAACACCCCGGCCGTGAAGGGGAAGTGGCCGGGCAGGTTCTCCGCGCGCCAGAACCGCACCAGTTCACCGTGGTCGGCGAAACGGGGCAGGGCGACCCGCGGGATCTTGTTCCCGGACAGGGACTCCCGGGTGAGCTTGGTGCGGATCTCCTTGTCCCGCACCTTCACGACCTGCTCGTCACCGGAGTAGGAGGCGACGATCGCGGGCCACTTCTCGATCTGCTCCGTGATCTCGTACGGCAGCTGCCGCCGCGCCTCCGTCAGCAGCGACCGTACGTTGTCGGCGTCGGACCCGACGGCGACGAGCTCCCCTTCCACCGCCTCCAGGCGCTGCACCCGCCGTGCCGCCTCGGCCAGTCGCACGGTCCCGGCGTGATAGGCGCGGACCGTGTCGCTGATCTCGGCGAGGTAGCGGACCCGGTCGGCGGGGACCACCTGGCGGATGCCGGAGGAGTGGCGTACGTCGACCGGGGCGAGCGCGCCCTCGACGAGCGGCAGTCCCTTCTCCGCCAGGAGGGGCTTGAGGTGCTGGTGCAGTGCGGTGACGCCGTCGTCGTTGAACGTGGCCGCGGAGGTGCCGTAGACCGGCATGTCCTCGGGCCGCTGCCCGAACGCCTCGCGGTTGCGCACCAGTTGGCGGCCCACGTCACGCAGCGCGTCCTTGGCGCCCCGCCGCTCGAACTTGTTGATCGCGACCACGTCGGCGAAGTCGAGCATGTCGATCTTCTCCAGCTGCGAGGCGGCGCCGAACTCCGGCGTCATCACATACAGCGAGGTGTCCACGAACGGCACGATCGCCGCGTCGCCCTGGCCGATACCCGGCGTCTCCACGATCACCAGGTCGAATCCGGCCGCCTTGACGACATCGATCACGTCGGTCAGGTGCTCGGGCAGCTCACGGCTGCCGCGGGTGGCCAGGCTCCGGAAGAACACCCGGTTGCCGTCCAGGGAGTTCATCCGGATCCGGTCGCCCAGCAGCGCTCCCCCGCCGCGGCGCCGGGTCGGGTCGACGGCGATGACCGCGATCCGCAGCTTGTCCTGCTGGTCGACACGGAAACGGCGCACCAGCTCGTCGGTGAGGGAGGACTTCCCGGAACCGCCGGTGCCGGTGATGCCGAGCACGGGCACCACACGCGGGGACTCCCGCAGTCGCGCCAGGAACTCCGGGGGCAGTTTGCCCAGTTCGGCGCCGGTGACGGCACGGGCGATCGCGAACCGGTCGCCGGCCATCACCGCGTCGACGTCGGACGGTTTGCCGTCCCACAGGTCGAAGTCGCAGTCCTTGACGACCGAGTTGACCATCCCGGCCAGGCCCATCCGCTGCCCGTCCTCGGGAGAGAAGATGGTCACCCCGCTCGCGCGCAGCCGGGCGATCTCCTCCGGCACGATGACGCCGCCCCCGCCGCCCACCACGCGCACATGCTCCGCGCCCTGCGCGCGCAGCGACTCCACCAGGTACTCGAAGTACTCGACGTGCCCGCCCTGGTACGAGGAGACCGCCACGCCGTGCGCGTCCTCCTCCAGCGCCGCGTCCACCACCTCGCGCACGGAACGGTTGTGCCCGAGATGGATCACCTCGGCGCCCTGCGACTGGAAGATCCGCCGCATGATGTTGATCGACGCGTCATGCCCGTCGAACAAGGCCGAGGCGGTGACCAGGCGTACGGGGTGCGCGGGGCGGTGCAGATCCTTCATGGCGGGGCCTTCCCGAGGGTGTGGCGGGGAACGCTGATGAGAAAATAGTAGGACGTCCTAGTAATTTCGGAGCGGGTGATGTGAGGAGAACCACAATTAGTAGGACGTCCTAGTATCCCGACAGATGATTGCAAGCCATCTTGCGAAAGTTTCCGCAAAAGCTTTCATTCCCCTTACAGACCCTTCCGGCGCCTCCTAGGCTGAAGGCCAATCGTTCACGAAGTGAAGGGAAGCAGTGCGATGGCGCCGTTTGTGCGTTCAACTCTCACCGCTCTTGCGGTGGCTCTGTTCGCAGCGACGACCGGCACGGCGGCGTACGCCGCACCACCTCAGGCGGCGCCCGACTGTGTGCACCTCGCCGTGGACTGGCGCTACACCTACGTCAGCAACGACTGCTCCAGCGACCACACCTTGACGGTCGTCTACCTGGACGGAACCGAGGTCCCCTGCCGGACGGCGGCTCCCGGCACCCGGATCACCTTCCCGGGGCGGGGAACTCAGGGCAATGAGGTGCTGGGCGCCGTTCTGTGTGTCACCGAACCCGGAACGTGATCCGCACCGGCCGCAGACCCGACGGGCCGGCCGTGTGCAGCAGCGCCTCGCCGGGCTCCGCGGCCCGGACGTCCCAGGCCCGGAAACCCGGATCGGTCTCGTAGTCGACCGGTACGAGGACGATCGCCGTGCCGTCGACCGTGGGGGCGGCCTCCCGCCAGCGGCCGGAGAACCGCAGCTGGGTGCTCTCGCCCACGGGGAGGGTGACGGTGCGGCCGGTGTCGTCCTGGGTGAGGACGTCCGGGGCGGGCGGCACGGGAGTGGAAGTCGCGGTCGGCGTGGGGGTGGGGGTTGTCGCCGGTGACGTGGCGGTGGGCGTGACGGAACGCGGGGGCGGAGCCGGGCTCCCCGGTTCCGGGTCGTCGGTGCACGCGGCCGCCGCCACCCCGAGGAGCAGGGCGACGGCGGCGCGCGGCAGAAGCGTCATGCGTGTCATACGAGTGGGATGTTGATGCAGGTCAGGATGGCTGCCTGGGCCTTGAGCCGATCAGTGGTGGCGTTGGGGTCGAGGCGTACCTTCTCGGCGTTCTGGACGGCCTCCAGGAAGGGGGTGTCCGGCTTCAGATCGCTGTCGGTGTCGACGAGTTCGGTCGGCTCGAAGGCTCCGTTGGCGAAGTTGAGCCAGGCCGCGAGCAGTTGGCGGTCCAGGGAGCGCTTCGGGTCCAGGAGCAGGTTGAGGAAGAGGACGTCCGCGGCCTTGCCCTGGGTGGACACGTCGACCTTCTCGGAGAACACCGCGCTGGCGTGCTGGACGATCTTCAGGTAGCAGTCCAGCGTCTTCTTGCCGAGCCCGGTGAGATCGCCGGTCAGGTACTTGACGTACCAGACGTCGGCGAGCAGCGAGAGCGGCGCGTTGCCCTGGACGATGACGGGCATCGCGTCGGTCCCCGTACCGCCGTCGTCGTCGCGTGCGGTGAAGGACAGGTCGTACAGGCACGGCTTGGCGTACGTATGCGCCTGGGCGTCCGTCAGGTCGCGCGGCTGGACGCTGGGGCTGCGGGCGGGGTCGGGGTCGGGCGGGTTGACGAGCGAGATGGTCGTGGTGGCGGGTGTCCCGTCGCCCCAGGCCCAGCTCATGGTCTCGTCGTCGCTGCCGGGGTCGGTGACCTTGGCGGTGTACCGCTTCTCCTCGCCCGCGTGGACGACGAGGGTCCGGCCGCCCGCGAGCTGCACGGCGGCGCTCTTGTCGATGGTGGCGGTCGGGTCGACGTTGGCGACAGTGATCTCGGCGTCGCGGCAGGTGGTGGTGTCGTCGTCGCTGCCGCAGACCTTCACGGTGAAGGTGCCGTTGTCGCCGAAGACGAGCTCACGGCTGAAGGTGAGGGTGGCGTCCGGGCGGTTGTTCTCCAGCTGTCCGGGCAGGGGGACGGGCTTGCCGTCGCCGGGGTCGATGGTGGCGGTGAGCGGGTCGAGCCAGCCCGGGTCGGTGACCGTGCCGGAGACGGTGAGCTTGCCGCCCTCCTCGCGCGGGCCCTGGACGCTGAAGGTCACTGTCGGCGCCACGTTCGCGACGGTCACGGTCGCCGTGTCGGTGTCGGCTCCGGCGGCGTTGCCGACGCGCAGGCCGACGGTGTACGTGCCGTCCTGGCCGACCCGGTCGAAGAGCGGGCTGACGCCGGTCGCGTCGTCGTAGGCGCCGTCGCCGTCGAAGTCCCAGCTGTAGCTGCCGCCGCCACCGGGGACGGTGGAGCCGCTCGCGTCGAGCCGTACGTCGGTGCCCTCCTTGGTGGCGTACGGGCCGCCCGCGTCGGCGGTGGGCCTGCAGCTCGCCGGGTAGTCGGTCGCCGGGTTGGCCTGGTTCTGGCTCGGCGAGGTGGCGCTCGCGCCCATGCCGCGGCGGGCGAACACGCCCCACAGCAGGCATTGGTTGGCGCCGCCGTAGTCGGCCCGGTCGGCGGCGAGGATGCCGTCGCGGGCGTCCAGGAAGTCGGGCGAGGACGGCGTCAGCTTCATGCCGTCGACCATCAGCTGCTCGTGCCGCTGCTTGCCGGTGGCGGAGCCGTAGGCGCCGACGAGCGCGGTGCGCATGTCCCACATGACGGTGGCCCAGATCTCGCCGTCGTCGTGCACCTCGCAGGTGCCGCCGTCGCAGAGGTCGCCGTAGGTGAGGTCGCTGTCGTTGTAGGCGACGCGGCGTACGCCGGTGGCCGAGCCGTTGTTGTACTCGCCGTACACCGGGTCGTTCCACAGCGAGGTGGCCACCGCGTCGCTCCAGCCCTCGCCGAGCGCGCCGGTCTGCTCGCCGTCGCCCATGTCGCCGCCGCCGACGAGGCGGTTGGACAGGCCGTGGCTGTACTCGTGGGCGATGGTGTCGCCGTTCATGGCCCGGTGCGTGTTGTGGTTGTTGCAGGAGGTGCGGCCGACGAAGAGCCGCATGGTCCCGTTCTGGCCGTCGTCGGGGGTGCTGAAGTTGGCGTTGCAGGCCGAGTCCCCGCTGGCGTCGAAGTCGACGTAGACGTCGACACGGTCGCCGCCGGCGCCGCCGCCCCCGAGGTTGTCCTCCTGGAAGTTGCCCGACGCCTCGTCGAAGCCCAGTCCGTAGAGGTGGTCGTGCATCCGGTTGGTGTAGTAGAAGGCCTGGGTGACGACCGCGTCCCGGTCGGTGGTGAGGTCGGTGCCGCCGCTGATGCGGAAGGCGTCCGTGAACGTGTAGTTGAAGTGCTGGTACGCCGGGTCTCCGGCGGCCGGGGTCTGCGGCTGGTACCCGAGTGTCTCGTTGCCGTCGGGGTCCTGGGAGACCTCGGCGTTGTTGCCGGTGGTCACCCGGCCGCCGACCCAGGAACGGCCGAGACCGCTGAAGGGGACGGTCGTCGCGCTGCCGAGGGTGGGGTTCTGGGCGGTGAAGACCCGGCCCTCGGGGCCCTCGTCGCTGGTGCGGTCGGTACGCATCAGGACGGTGCCGTTTCCGGCGTCGACGACGGTGTCGTACAGGTGGTTGTTGTCGGCGGTGAGCGTGGTCCGCCAGGCCGGGCGGGCGGTGCCGTCGGCGAGCGGGAAGGTGACCCTCGTGGCGGTGGCCGTGCCGGGCGGGTTGTCGGTGCCGACGGATGCGGCGGCCCGGTCCAGCGCGTCGCTCTTGTCGAGGGCGACCGTCCCACTGGCGCGGGCATCCGGGACGAGGCTGCCGGTGACGGTGAGGATGCGACCGGCCTTGTCGACGGCGACCGAGAGGCGCGAGCTGTGGACGGGGACGCCCCGGTCGCTCTGCCCGATGAAGACATGCCGTACGCCGTTGTGTTCGGTGCGGTACGACTTGACGACGGTGAGGGCGTCCAACTCCGCGGCGGAGAGGCCGTAGAGGGCGGCGTTGTCGCGTATGTGGTCCAGCGCGAGGGTGCGCGGGTCGGCGTCACTGCTGCCGGTGAGGGTGTTGCGCCCCTGCGGGGTGAGCCGCTTCGGCGTACCGAACCGGCTCCAGCGGATCGCCGTCCCGTCGAGCTCCTGCGCGGCGCGTAACTGCCCGGCCGTGGGCGCGACGCGCTTGTCACCGCGTACGTCGACGTTCGGGTACGGCATGTCCCGCTGTTCCCGGGCCGGTCTCTTCTGCGCCCCGGATTGTTCGCCGGCGGTGGCGGTGGCGGCCGACGGTGTGACCGTGACCGCCGGCAGTGCGAGCAGAACCGCCCCGATCAGCAGGGATCTTGCGCGTTTCGATAAGCGTGTGGATGGCATTCCCACTCCCCCGTCCGTTGGCATCCTGGATGCGGACGGGGGACACGGTACGTGCGCATGACAAGTCAGCGGAAGAGCGCGTGCGGCGCCGCCGTGGCGGCCGACCAGGGCGTCACGGCTGTGCCGCTCCCGTGTTCGGGGGTGTGGTGACCGGGCGCCCGAAGTAGTCGTCGGCGACCTGGGCGGTGCCGAAGCGGGCCCGCAGGTCGAGGCCGGCGTGAGGGCAGTCGGGGACCAGGCGGCGGGCGTCGGAGGGCGTGGCGACGACCGGGAGGGGGCCTGCGTCGAAGCAGGGGGACGCGGTCGTGCCTGTGGGGCGGTTGTCCAGGCGTTCCTGGCCGGTGGCGTTGCGCCAGGTCGCGAGGGCCATGTAGAGGCGGTCGTCCCAGCGTGCCGTCCATTGGCCCGTCGCGGCGTGGAACTGGTTGCCCTGGAAGAGGACCTGGTTCGTGGAGAGGTCGGCGTCCGCCACGACGAACGGGTATCCGTCGGACACGAAGAGGTTGTTGCGGATCGTCACGCCGCTGTTGTGCGGCCGCAGTCGCACGACGGTGCCGGGGCCCGCGGACGCGCGGGCCATGACCACGGTGTTCTGGTAGATCTGCAGGTTGCCGATGTGCGATCCGTTCACGGTCAGCGCGCCGTTGTGCGGCAGCTTTCGGCCGTCGTTGCTGCTGATGTTGTAGCGGATCACGTTGTCGCGGTGTGGATGCTGCCAGCGGGAGAAGACGTAGTAGCCCCCGCCGTCGTTCTCGAACGACAGGTTGTACTGGAGGGTCGAGTCGAACACGCTCGTGTCGAGGCCGAATCCGGCGCCGTCCGTTCGGGTGCCGGTGTGGTTGCGGTAGGCGGAGCTGTGCTCGATCAGCACACCCCTGGAGTCCCACGCCCAGATGCCCGCCGGCCCGTAGTAGGCGTTGGCCGGTGCACGGCTGCCGTTGTCGTGTGCGCTGGAGTCGCGCACGGTGGCGTCGCGTACGCCGCCGAGGACGATACCGCTGCCGGTGGGGCGGTAGACGGCGTCGGGGTCACCGGCGTTGTCGTACGCGTGGACGTCCCGGATGTCGATGTTCTCGTGCGCGTAGGCGGGGCGGGCGGGGACGAAGTCCGGTCCGTAGGTGAGCAGTCCGGCGTCCTGGTTCCCGTGCAGTTCCGCACGGCGGACCGTCACGTCGGCGAAGCCGGTGCCCGCGTGGGTGGAGCCGACCCCGATGCCGACCTGGAAACCGGATGCGTCGATGTCGGAGACGGTGACATGGCGCAGCCGCCCGCCGTCGGAGGTGTCGTGGTAGAGGTTGACGCCCGCCTGGTGGGAGCGCGCCGTGCCGCGGCCGCGCAGGACGAGGTCGCGGATCTCGACGCCTGCCGTGTTGTGCACGGAGATACCGGCCGAGTCGGTGGCGACGATCGTCGCGCGACCGCTGCCGTAGGAGCCGAGGATCACCGGCTGCTCGGCGCTCCCGGCCTCGTCGCCGCCGACCGTGATCGTGCCGGTGAAGCGGTCCCCGCCGGCGAGCAGGAGCCGGTCGCCCGGACGCAGTTGCGCCCGTCCGGCGCGGGCCAGGGACCGCCAGGCGTCGTCCTTCGAGGTCCCCTGCGCGGAGTCGTCGCCCCCGGCACTTACGTAGTACGTCCTGGTCGACGGGGGCCCGTAGTGGGGCATGGCGGTGCAGCCGGCGACCAGGACCAGGGCGACCGCGGTCGCGGACGTGAGGGTGCGGGCGCGCCACATGGGGATCAGCTCGCCAACGGCTGCCTGAGCCGTCCCCCGCCGAGGACCTTGAGGAACCAGTCGACGGTACGGCGCAGCCCTTCCTCCAGGTCGATCTCGGGCGCCCACCGCAGGAGTTCATGGGCGCGGGAGATGTCGGGGCAGCGGCGCGCGGGGTCGTCGACGGGCAGTCGTCGGTGGTCGAGACGGGAGGCGGAGCCGGTGACCGCCAGCACCAGCGCGGCCAGTTCGCGGACGGTGCACTCGGTGGGGTTGCCCAGGTTGACCGGCCCGGCGTGGTGGCTGTCGAGCATGGCGATCAGGCCGCGGACCAGGTCGTCGACGTAGCAGAAACTGCGGGTCTGGCTGCCGTCGCCGTAGATGGTGAGCGGAGCGCCTGCCAGCGCCTGGCGGACGAAGGTGGAGACGACGCGGCCGTCGTGCGGGCGCATCCGGGGGCCGTAGGTGTTGAAGATCCGTACGATGCCCGCGTCGACGCCG
Source organism: Streptomyces sp. (assembly GCA_013362785.1). Taxonomy (GTDB): domain Bacteria; phylum Actinomycetota; class Actinomycetes; order Streptomycetales; family Streptomycetaceae; genus Streptomyces. The sequence continues at coordinate 20,859 of JABFVM010000023.1, forward strand.
AGCGTGCGGCGGTGCGCGACGGTGAGGGCCTCGGCATAGCGCTTGGCCTCGTCGTAGACGCTGCGCGGCCCCACCGGATTGACGTTGCCCCAGTAGCCTTCGGGCTGCGGATGCACCTGTGGGTCGCCGTAGACCTCGCTGGTGGAGGTCAGCAGGAAGCGGGCGCCTTGCCGGCGGGCCAGCAGCAGCGCGTTCTTGGTGCCGTGACTGCCCGCGGTCAGGGTTTCCAGCGGCAGCCGGTCGTAGTCGGGCGGTGAGGCCGGGCTCGCGAGGTGGGCGACCGCGTCCACGCGGCCCGGCACGGTGAAGGCGTGGGTGACGTCGGCGCGCACGAGGTTGAACCGGGCGTGGCCGAGCAGGTGGATCACGTTGACGGGTTCGCCGGTGCAGTGGTTGTCCAGGCACCAGACCGTGTCGCCGCGCCTCAGCAGCGCCTCGCACAGATGGGAGCCGAGGAAGCCGCTGCCGCCGGTCACCACGACCCTCATGACACACCGTCCACGGCGAGGTCCGCCTCATGCCGCAGCGGGCGGCCCAGTGCGTGCAGGTCCCAGCCCGCCGCTCGCCAGGACTCCTCGTCCAGGGCGTTGCGCGCGTCCAGCAGCAGCGGCCGGCGCACCACGGCGGCGAGGGCGGCGGGGTCGAGGCGCCCGTAGTCGGGCCAGGCCGTCAGATGCAGCACGAGATCGGCTTCCTCGCACGCCTTGTGCACGTCGAGCGCGTAGCTGAGGCCGGGGCGGGCGGCGCGTGCCGAGTCCAGCGCCTCGGGGTCGTGGACCCGGACGTGGGCGCCCTCGTCCTGCATCGCCTCCGCGACGGCGAGCGCCGGCGAGTCGCGTACGTCGTCGCTGCCGGGCTTGAAGGAGGCGCCGAGTACACCGATCCGACGGCCGCTGAAGTCTCCGCCGACCAGCTTGCGTGCCAGCTCGACGGTGCGGACCCGCTGGCGGGTGTTGATCCGGTCGACCTCGTTCAGCAGGGCCACCACCTCGTTCGCGCCCAGTTCCTCGGCGCGGGCCGTGAAGGCGCGGATGTCCTTCGGCAGGCAGCTGCCGCCGAAGCCGAGCCCCGGTGCCAGGAAGCGCGGGCCGATGCGGGAGTCGGCGCCGATGGCACGGGCCAGCAGCCTGACGTCCGCCCCGGCGGCCTCGCAGACCTCGGCCATCGCGTTGATGAACGAGATCTTGGCGGCGAGGAAGGAGTTCGACGCGACCTTCACCAACTCCGCGGTGGCCGGGTCGGTACGGAAGTAGGGCGCCCCGGCACGCAGCATGGGCCCGTACACCCGGCGCAGCACCGCGTCGGCGCGCTCGGAGGTGACGCCGACGACGATCCGCTCCGGGTGCATGGTGTCGTGGACGGCCGAACCCTCGCGCAGGAACTCCGGGTTCCAGGCGACCTGGCAGTCGCCGGCCGCCGCGGCGACGCGCCTGCCTAGCCGGGCGGCGGTGCCGACGGGGACCGTCGACTTGCCGACGACCAGGCTTCCCGGACGCAGATGCGGTACGAGACCGTCGACGACTGCGTCGACATGGCGGAGGTCGGCCGCCTTGCCGTCGGGGCGCTGCGGAGTACCCACGCAGACGAAGTGGGTCCTCGCGAACCGGGAGCCCTGCGCCAGCGAGGTGGTGAAGCGCAGGCGCCCCGAGCGGACGGTCCGCGCGAGCAGTTCGCTCAGACCGGGTTCGTGAACGGGAGCATGGCCCGCGGACAGGGACGCGATCCGTTCTGCGTCGATGTCGATGCCGAGTACTTCATGGCCGATGTCCGCCATGCAGGCGGCGTGCACCGTGCCCACATATCCGGTTCCGATGACGGTCAATCGCATGGCGTGGCTCCTTTGTGCGGCTCGAACCCAAGATCCTTACATGTATGTTTACGTCGTATATAGACACTCTGCGCCCGTCGTTTCACCACGTCAAGCGCAGAGCTTGCATCCAGACGGGAAGCGTGTACGGTGTAAACATACGGCGCAAATGCGAGTTGACCGACCGGCCGGTGGAATTCCCCGGAATTCACCGATCGAAATGCCGGTAATCCCACGCACAAGCTGGGACGGGCCTGATGAAGCACCTACAGACCGACGAGCGGGAACGACGGAACCTCGAACTCCAGCTCCGGGATCTCTCGGACGGCAACGTCGGCCGGATCACGCCGCACGGACCGCTCTTCGCCCGGCCGCCGCGATCCCTCCGGACCGCCCGGAGCACGTTCGTGGCCACCCTCTCCCGTCGCGACAGGGCCACCATGGTCGGCATCGCCGCCCTGTGGGCGGGCGCCTTCGCCTGGTTCTGGCTGTGGTGGCTGGAGCCGGCGCATCTTGTGTCCTGGGCGGGAATGATCATCACGAGTGTGCTGCTCTTCTACCTGTCCACCCAGGCGTGCTATTTCCTCCTCGCCGTGGCCCGTCTGCCCCGCGTACGGCCGTCACTGCGGATTCCGAGAGTGCGACTGGCCATCGCGGTGACACGCGCGCCTTCCGAGCCCTGGAACATGGCACGGCGCACCCTGGAGGCGATGAAGGCACAGGAATTCCCGTACGCGTACGACGTCTGGCTGTGCGACGAGGATCCGTACCCGGAGATCCAGGAATGGTGCGCGGGCCACGGGGTCCGTATCTCGACGCGCAAAGGGGTGCCGGAGTACAACCGGAGCAGCTGGCCGCGCCGCACCAGATGCAAAGAGGGCAACCTCGCCTATTTCTACGATCACTGGGGCTACTGGCTGTACGACGTCGTCGTCCAGCTCGACTGCGACCACGAGCCGTCCCCGAACTATCTGACGGAAGTGGTGCGCCCCTTCTCGGACGAGGCCATCGGCTATGTCGCGGCACCGAGCATCTGTGACGCCAATGCCGGCACGTCATGGGCGGCGCGCGGCCGCCTGTACCGGGAAGCCCCCTTCCACGGGCCTTTCCAACTCGGGCACGCGAATCGCCTCGCCCCCGTCTGCATCGGGTCGCATTACGGGGTGCGCACCCGGGCCCTGCGGGACATCGGCGGCCTGGGGCCCGATCTGGCGGAGGACTTCACCACGTCCTTCCTCTTCAACTCCGCGGGCTGGCAGGGCGCGTTCGCCATCGACGCGGAGGCGCACGGTCTCGGCCCCATGACGTTCGCGGACATGGTGACGCAGGAATACCAGTGGTCGCGCAGTCTCGTGGCGATGATGTTCGGAATGATCCCGCGCCACATGCACCGGCTGCCCATGCGGCTGCGTATCCGATTCGCGATCGTGCTGATCTACTACCCGCTCCTGGCACTGGCCGCGATAGTCGGGTTGGTACTGCCCGCGGTGGCGGCCGTGACCGGCAGCGTATGGGTCAGCGTCAATTACCTTGCTTTCCTTGCCAATTTCTTCGCCATGGGCGCCTGCATGATTCTGCTGCTGCTGCTGTTGCGGCGCCGAGGTCTGTTGCGTCCGCATACGGCTCCGGTGGTCAGCTGGGAGCTGTGGCTCTTCACGCTGGCCCGGTGGCCGTGGGTGGCGTGGGGCGTGCTGGGAGCCATCGTGCAGGAGACCTTCCGCCGGCCGATCTACTTCAAGGTGACCCCCAAGGACCGCAGCGGTTCGGAGGTGCTGCCGAAGCGGCTGGTCCTGCCGTACGGAGTGATCGTGGCGATCCTTTCGGGAGCAGCCCTGGTCGGCGAGATGACCGGACCGGCGGTCGGCTACGTCTTCCTCTGCATCATGGGCGCCTGCGCCTACGCGGTGGTCGGCATCGCCGTATCCGTCCTGCACGTCATGGAGGCCGCCAAAGCAGCGGGAACCCGCCTGCGCTCCGCCATGATCACGGCCCGCACACCCCTGCTCCTGGCGCTGGCACCGCTGCTCCCCCTCGGCCTGGCCATCTCCGTCTTCCCCGCCTACGTCGCAGCGGCTCTCAGCTGGTGAAACGGTCATGTCCTGACGTGGAGCGAGGGAGATCGCACAGGAGGGTTCGCCACGACGCGACAGCATGCGGCGGACACCGGACGAGGGCGGCAGAGGGCTCCAGTTGGTCGCCGCGCTCAGCGACCTCTGGGGGCGCGCTGCACGGACGCCGGGAAATGCATCTGGACCGAACAGTCCCTCACCGGCGACCACCTCGCACCGGCCCCGTGAGAGGCATCGGCATCCGCTCCCGATGCCCCTCGACGGAGCGTTGATCAGGTGCCGTCGATCAAGTGCTGATCCGGCGGCCCCGTCGGCTCCTTGACTTGGTACCTTTCCGGTCCCAAGGGCATCAGGAGTGCGACATGTCGGACAGAAGGTTCCTCGTCGGCGTCGCCGGTGGTGTGACCCTCATGTTCGCCGTCGGCGCTCTGGTCACGTACCTGATGTCCGGCACCGAGTCGACGACGGGACTCGACCAGTACGACAGCGTGATCCTGGACGGCCGGAAGGCGCTCAAGCCCACCATCGTGGCCGGCCGGATCGAGGGCCTGTACCACCCGCTGCCCTGGGTCGGCCAGGAGGTCCGCGTCACCTGCCCCACCGCCCTCAAAGCGGTCGCCGGCACCACCATCACCTGCACCGGCAGGCGGAACGACGGCACCACCGTCCGCATCCCGGTCACCGTGATCAAGGCGACGGAATCCAGTCTGACCTGGAAATTCAGCCGCTGACGTCCGGACGCCTCCGGATCCTCGCCGTGGCACCCGGCCGGGACAGGCGCGCGCGCCCCGTCCACGGGATGCTTGATGGTGGGCCACGGATGGGGGCCACCGGCGAGGACGGTCGGGAGGTGATGGCGATGATCGCCGTCAACCCGATGGACGGCGCCTCGGTGCTGGCGGCATTCGGTGCCCTCGGCGTCCTGGTGGTGATCTTCGCGGAGTCCGGTCTGCTCGTCGTCGGCTTCTTCCTGCCCGGCGACACCCTGCTCCTCCCGGCCGGTGTGCTGTGCGCGGGAACCGCCGATCAGGCGCCCCGGCTGGTGCTGTGGCAGGTGCTGCTGTGCGCGGCCGTCGGCGCCGTGGCGGGCGCCCAGGTCGGATTCCTGATCGGGCGCCACGGCGGGCGGACCCTGCTGGCCCGCACCGAGAGACGCCGCGTGCGGGAGACGGCGGTACGGGCGGAGCGGCTCCTGGCCCGCTACGGCTACGGCAAGGCCCTGGTGATCGGCCGGTTCATCCCGATGGTGCGGACGGTCCTGCATCCGGCGGCCGGTGCGCTCGGCGTGCCGACCCGGAGCTTCACCGTCTGGCAGATCGTCGGCGGCCTGCTCTGGTCACAGAGCCTCGTCCTGGCCGGCTACACCCTCGGGGCGTCCGTCCCCGACATCGACGACTATCTGCTGCCGATGGTCGCCCTCGTCGTCGTGATCTCGCTGCTGCCCCTGCTGCCCGTACTGACCGAGTCCCGCCGCGCACGCCGCGATCGCTGACCGATTCGCCCGCTGTCCGTCCCTGAAACCCTGTCCGCCCCTGAAGCCGTGTCCGTCTCTGGAACCCTGTCCGTCCCTGAAACAGAGGGAAGTTGAAGGCCCGGAAGGCTGTGCGTTCGACCTGTCGGACATCGTTCGAAAACCCTTGACGCTGCCCCACACCCCGGCTGACACTCTCGCAACACGACGTCACACAGCCGAAACGGCAGGGTGCCCATGGCCGAGGCCCCGCCATGCCTCAGCAGGGAACTCCACATGCCGTACATCGCACGCGTCCGTGTTCGCGCGAGACGCCTGGCGGGCCGCCTCGCCGGGCTGACCGCCGCGTCGCTGTTGCTGGGGCTCGCCGCCCCGGCCCTTCCCGCACAAGCCTCCGACGCGGCCGAGACCGCTGACACCGCCGACACGGCCGCCGCGGCGGAGATCACCGACGGCCTCGCCCTCTGGTACAAGCTCGACGCCACCTCCGGCAGCACCGTCACCGACGCCTCGGGCAACGGCCGGGACGCGACGGTGAACGGCACCGCCGGCTGGTCGGGCACCGGTCAGGGGCTCGCCTTCAACGGCTCCGACACCTACGTCAAGGTGCCGGACGACGTCATGAAGGGCATGGACGCGATCTCCGTCTCGCTGGACGTGATGGTCGACTCCGCCCAGTCCACGCCGTACTTCATCTACGGCTTCGGCAACTCCAGTGGCGGCAATGGCAACGGCTATCTGTTCACCACCGGCAACTCCCTGCGCACGTCCATCGCGACCGGCAACTGGTCGACCGAGCAGACCACCAGGCCCGCCGACTCCCACAACCTCACCCGCTCGGTCTGGAAGCACCTCACCTACACCCAGACCGGCACCACGGGCGTCCTGTACGAGGACGGCGCCGAGGTCGGCCGCAACACGGCCGCCGGCGTCACCCCCGGTGCCATCGGCTCCGGCGCCACCACCGCCAACTACATCGGCAAGTCGGTCTACTCCGGCGACAAGCTCTTCAAGGGCCGGATCCGCGACTTCCGGGTATACGACCGCGCCCTGACCGGCTCCGAGGTCGAGCAACTCGCCCTCCCCGTCGCCACCCGGGGTGTCGCCGACGACAAGGCCGCGCTGAGCCTAGGTGACACGACCGCCGTCACGGCCGACCTCGACCTGCCGAGGACCGGCACGGCCGGCGGCTCCGCCATCAGCTGGGCCAGCGACAACCCCGCCGTCGTCTCGGACACCGGCAAGGTGACCCGCCCCGCCGCCGGCCGGCCCGACGCCCACGCTGAACTCACGGCGACCCTGAAGAAGGGCACCGTGACCGACACCAGGACGTTCGACGTCACGGTGCTCCCCGCCTTCGACGACCGCACCGCCACCGAACAGGCCGCCGAAGCCCTCAGCGTCCACAACCTCGACGACGCACGAGGCAACCTCACCCTCCCGGCGACCGGCTCCTACGGCACGGAGGTCACCTGGTCCTCCGCGCACCCGGACGTCGTCACCGCCGACGGCGTGGTCCACCGCCCCGCGCACGGCGCCGGCGACACGACCGTCGAGCTGACCGCCACCGTCACGAAGGGCGAGGCGAGGACGACCCGCGCCTTCACCGCCAAGGTGCCCGAGCTGCCGAAGCAGGAGGCGCTCAAGGGCTATATGTTCAGCTACTTCACCGGCGAGGGCACGGCCGACGGCGAGCAGCTCTACGCCGCGCTCAGCAAGGGCAACGACCCGTTGAAGTGGCGGGAGTTGAACGACGGCAAGCCCGTCCTGACCTCCACGCTCGGCGAGAAGGGCCTGCGCGACCCGTTCATCATCCGCTCCCCGGAGGGCGACAAGTTCTACCAGATCGCCACCGACCTCAGGATCTACGGCAACGGCGACTGGGACCGCTCGCAGCGCACCGGCAGCAAGTCCATCATGGTCTGGGAGTCCACCGACCTCGTCCACTGGACGAACCAGCGCCTGGTCAAGGTCTCCCCCGACAGCGCGGGCAACACCTGGGCGCCGGAGGCGTTCTACGACGCCGGGCGCGGTGAGTACGTCGTCTTCTGGGCGTCGAAGCTGTACGACAACGAGGCGCACTCCGGCGACACGTACAACCGCATGATGTACGCGACGACCCGCGACTTCTACACCTTCAGCGAGCCCAAGGTCTGGATCGACCGCGGCTACTCCGTCATCGACTCCACGATGATCCAGCACGACGGGACGTACTTCCGTCTCTCCAAGGACGAGCGGAACAACTCCTCCTCCACCCCCAACAGCAAGTTCATCTTCGAGGAGAAGAGCGACTCGATCCTCGACCCGTCCTGGACGGCGGTCGCGGAGGGCATCGGCAAGGGCGCGATGAGCGCCGCCGAGGGGCCGCTGGTGTTCAAGTCGAACACCGAGGACAAGTGGTACGCGTTCCTGGACGAGTTCGGCGGCCGCGGCTACCTCCCCTTCGAGACGACCGACCTGGCCTCCGGCACCTGGACCCCGTCCACCGGCTACGACCTCCCGGCCAAGCCCCGCCACGGCACCGTGCTCCCGGTCACCCAGGCCGAGTACGACCGCCTGCTGCGCGCCTACCAGCCGGACCAGCTGGTGCAGGGCGTCGAGGACGTCGAGGTGAAGACCGGCATCGGTCAGGCCCCCGTCCTGCCCGCCACCGTGATCGCGACATACGCGGACGGCGTCAGGCGTCCCGTCTCCGTCACCTGGGAGGACGTCCCCGCGTCGAAGTACGCCCAGGCCGGCACCTTCACCGTGACCGGCAGCCTGCCCGACGGCGCCGCGATACCGGTCCGCGCCGAGGTCACCGTGTCGGAGGACGGCGCCGACGTCCCGGCCGACCTCCTCCTCCAGTACGACTTCGACGAGACGAGCGGCAACATCGCCCGTGACTCCAGCGGGCACGGCTACCACGGCACATACGTCCGTACGCCGGACTTCGGCACCGGCGTCGAGGGCGGCTCGTTCAAGATGTCCGGCGACTCGGCTTCGCCGTATGTGAAGATCCCGAACGGCGTGCTGAGGAACGCCGACAGTGTGACCGTCTCGACGTACGCCAAGTGGAAGGGCGGCGACAACTTCCAGTGGCTGTTCGGGCTCGGGCCCGACAGCGACAAGTACCTCTTCGCCACGCCCTCCAACGGCGGCTCCAGCCTCTACTCGGCGATCACGAAGGCCAGTTGGTCGGCGGAGTCGAAGCTGACGGCGGGCTCGCGGCTCACGCCGGGTGAGTGGCGGCATGTCACCGTCACCCTCGACGGCCCGACCGGCGCGATGGTCCTCTACGTCGACGGCATCGAGGCGGCCCGCACGACGACCACCATCAAGCCGTCCGAGCTGTACGACGCCGACAAGGACCACTCCGGCTACATCGGCAGGTCCCTGTACGCGGCCGACCCGTACTTCGGCGGCGAGGTCGACGACTTCCGTGTCTACGACCGGGCCCTCACGGCCGCCGAGGTCATGGAGCTCAGCGGCAACACGGCGGGCATCGCGAAGGCGACGCACCCGGCGCTGAAGGTCGACGCACTCATCGACAACGCGAACAGCCGGATCACGCTGCCGATGAAGGAGGGCACCGATCTCACCGCCCTCGCCCCGGAGTTCACCCTCGCCCACGGCGCGGCGATCAGCCCCGCCTCCGGCAGCGTGCGGGACCTCAGCAAGCCGGTGACGTACGAGGTGACCGGCTCCGACGGCAAGAAGCGCACCTGGACCGTTTCGGCGCTCGTCATGCGGAGCCCCGTCCTGCCGGGTCTGAACGCCGACCCGAACATCGTCCGCTTCGGCAACACCTACTACCTGTACCCGACCACCGACGGCTTCGAAGGCTGGAGCGGCACCCGGTTCAAGGCGTACTCCTCCACCGACCTGGTCCACTGGAAGGACCACGGCGTCATCCTGGACCTGGGTCCGGACGTCTCCTGGGCGGACAGCAGGGCCTGGGCGCCGACGATCGCCGAGAAGGACGGGAAGTACTACTTCTACTTCTGTGCCGACGCCAACATCGGCGTCGCGGTGTCCGACTCGCCGACCGGACCGTTCAAGGACGCGCTGGGCAAGCCGCTGCTCAAGGCGGGCCAGTTCAGCGGCCAGATGATCGACCCGGCGGTCTTCACCGACGACGACGGTCAGTCGTATCTCTACTGGGGCAACGGGCACGCGTACGCGGCTCCCCTGAACGCCGACATGACGTCCATCGACACCTCGAAGGTCAAGGACATCACCCCGAGCGGCTACAACGAGGGGTCCTTCGTCATCAAGCGCAAGGGCACCTACTACTTCATGTGGTCGGAGAACGACACCCGCGACGAGAACTACCGCGTCGCCTACGCCACCGGCCCCTCTCCGACCGGCCCGTGGACCAAGCGCGGCGTGATCCTGGAGAAGGACCTCTCCCTCGGGATCAAGGGCCCCGGCCACCACTCGGTGGTGTACGTCCCGAAGACGGACGAGTGGTACATCGCCTACCACCGGTTCGCCATCCCCGGCGGTGACGGTACCCATCGTGAGACGACCGTCGACAAGCTGGAGTTCGACTCCGACGGCCTGCTGAAGAAGGTCGTGCCGACCCTGACGGGCATCGATCCGATCGTCAACCGGAGCCCGGCGATCGCCTCGGCCACGGGCCCGACGGCCCCCGTCGCGGCCGGCCACCGCGCCACCGTCACGGCCGAGTTCCGGGACGCCGACGTCGGTGACACCCACACCTGCCGGGTCGACTGGAAGGACGGCACCGAACCGGCCGCGGGAACGGTCGAGGGCGGCGCCTGCCGGGCCGGGCACACCTACGCCGAGGCCGGCGTCCACCGCCCGGTCGTCACCGTCACCGACAACGACGACGCCTCGGACCGCACCACACTCCCCGAACTGATCGTCTACGACCGTACGGCGGGGCCGGCCCTGGGCACGGGCGTGATCACGTCGCCGGCCGGCGCCTACCCGGCGAAGCCGAACCTGACGGGCAGGGCGGCGTTCTCCTTCGCCGCCTCCTACGCCAAGGAAACCCTCGTCGGGAAGGCGGCTTTCGACTTCGGCCCGGCCAGGCTGAAGTTCCGCTCCACCGGCTCCGACTGGCTCGTGGTCACCGGCACCCAGGCCGTCCACCAGGGCTCCGGCACGGTGAACGGCAACGCAGGCTACGGCTTCCGGATCACCGCGACCGACGGACCGGACACCTTCCGTATCCGCGTCTGGAAGAAGTCCACCGGTGACGTCGTCTACGACAACGCCGGCGGCGGGCGGACGACGGGCGTGATCGAGATCGGCAAGGACCGGCGCTGACACCCACGTGCCCTGGACCGGCCCCGCACCGGCGGACCGGCCCAGGGCACGCGCATGTCCGGAGGCGCGCGGAGGAGGCGCGCGTGTCTCCGTGCGCTGAAACCGCTCTGAAACCGCGCCGATGCCGGGCCCCCGCACGCTCTGGGGCATGAACACACCACGGCAGTGCCCCGTCACCACGACCGCCCCCGACGCTCTCCGCCTCACCCCCGAGCTGATCGAGAGCCCCGTGGGCGCCTACGCCGAGCTGCGGGCCCGTCCGGGTCTCGGCCATGTGGTCCTGCCCGGTCTGGACACACCCGTGCGGCTGGTCACCCGGCACGAGGAGGTGAAGGCCGCGCTGAGCGAGCCGCGTCTGGTCCGGGACCGTTCGACGATCGCCGGCTCCGACATGCCGGACCCGCAGGCCGAGCTGCTGGCGCAGGGCTTCGAGGGCCTCCCGGAGGAGTACGTCCCGTATCTGTCCGGGCACCTGGCGCTGTTCGACGGCGACGAGCACACCCGGCGCCGCTCCCCTCTCACCCGCGCCTTCACCGCCCGGCGTGTGTCCGCGCTGCGGCCCTTCGTGGCGAAGACGGCACGGGAGCTGATCAGCGCGCTGGCCGGGCGTGAAGAGGCCGATCTGCTGGGCGAGTTCGCCTATCCGCTGAGCACGGCCGTGATCTGCGAGCTGGTCGGCGTCGACGCCGCCGACCAGGACCGGGTGTGCGGCTGGATCCGGGACTTCGCGTACGGCGACGGCAGCCGTGTCGTGGAAGGGCTCGGCGGTGTCGTGCGGTACACGAAGGACCTGGTGGCAAGGCGTCGCGCCGAGCCCGCGGACGACCTGGTGTCGGCGCTGCTCGCGGACGGCGGCATGACCGACGACGAGATCGTCACCATGTTCTTCCTGCTGATCAACACCGGCATCACCCCGCCCGCCCTGTTCCTCGCGCACTCCGTGCTCGCCCTGCTGGACCACCCCGACCAGCTGGCGCGGCTGCGCGCCGAGCCGGAGCTGCTCGGCAGGGCGGTCCCCGAACTCCTGCGGTACGTCACGCTGGTGCGCATGGGCGCCACGCTGTACGCCGCCGAGGACTTCGTGTTCGCAGGCACCCTGTTGAAGAAGGGCGAGGCGGTGACGATCGCCCTGTTCGGCGCCGACCACGACCCCGCCGCCTACGACGCCCCCGAACGCCTCGATGTGACACGGGAGTTCGGTCGCGGCGACGGTCACCTCGCCTTCGGGCACGGCCCGCACTACTGCATCGGCGCGGCCCTCGGGCGGCTGGTCACGGGTGTCGTCTTCGAGGAGCTGCTGGTGCGGCGGACCGCGGCGCCGGAACTGGCGGTGGACCGCGCCGAGGTGCGGTTCGGGCACTGGCCCGGCGACGGCTTCCACCTGCTGAGCCTGCCCGTCAGGCTGTGAGCCTCCCGCGCACCAGGCCGAGGGCGGCCTCGCGCAGCCCGTCCCCGTCCAGGGCGGCGTACGTGGACACCGCGTCCTCGTACGCCGCCCTGTCGGCCTTCTCGGCTTCCTCTCGGGTCCGGGCGGAGGACATCGTCGGCTGGAAGTTGCGCAGGGCGCGGAACCGTTCGGCGAGGGCGGTCAGCCGGGCCCCTCGCTCGCCCTCGCCGTCCGCCAGGGCGTCCGCCGCGAGGGCGAGCAGCAGCGCGCCGCACACCGGGAAGTCGACGGTCACGTGGTGGGGCGCCCGGGTGCCGGTCAACAGGGTGGTGAGCCGGTCTGGCAGCGCCGCGGCGAGGGGTGCCACGAGGTGGGTGCGGCCGTGCCTGGCGTGTGCGGTCAGGGCGACCGACTGGAGCTCCAGCACCCAGCCCTCCATGAGGAGTCGGTCGCCGTGGACGGGGGCCGCGGTGTGGTCGAGCCGCTGGACGGCCCGGCGCCACAGGCCGAGCCCCGTGTCGATGTCGCCGCGCGCGAGGGCGATCTCGGCACGGGCGCACAGGTCGGGCGTGAACGGATCCTGGCCGGCGCCCTCCGGGGCGTGCCGCAGCGCCTGCTCCAGCCAGTGCTCGGCGGCGTCGAGGTCACCCGTCTGGAGGTTGGCGAGCATCATGCCCCAGCGCAGCCCGACCATGTCGCCCCACTCGCCGTAGCCCTCCAGGGCGTCGAGCGCGGCCCTCATGTGGACGAGCGCCTCGGCGCCGCGCTCCGTCTCCAGGCACAGTTCGGCCAGCCGGGAGGCGGGCCAGATCCTGAGCAGCGGGATGTCCCGGTCGCCGAGCGCGGCCACCGCCCGGCGGGCGGCGTCCAACGCCCGCTCCATGTCGCGCTCGCCCTCCCAGACGTAGCCGGCCACCCAGTTGGCCACGCCGGCCAGCAGCGGTGCGTCGCCGACGCACAGGGCGTCGAGGGCGTCGTGGTCGGCGAGCACCTCGGGCAGCGCGCACAGCACCGTCGCCATCGCCCGGACCAGGGTGTCCGGCTCGGCGGGCGGGAGCCGTCGCAGGGTGACGAGTGCGCGGACCGCGCCGGAGCCCAGGCCGAAGAAGACGCAGGCGGTCGTCAGGGCGGCGGCGCTGCGGGCCGGTTCGACGTGGGCGGGCCCGGGCCGGTAGTGGGACAGCAGGCGGGCGGTGTCCTTGGTGAGCGCCGTCAGGCGGCTGTGGTTGGCCTCGGTGATCCACAGTCCGGCCAGGACGGCGGTGACCGGGGCGACGGTGTCGGCGTCGTCGCGGGCCAGCGCGAGCCGTAGTGCCTGGACGAGGTTGTCCTGTTCGGCGCGGATGAGCTGCCAGGACCGGAACGGCTCGGCGCCGAAGACCGCGTCGTGGTGGGCGACGCCGAAGTCCCCCGCCCAGCGCAGGAACCGCTCGCCGACCTCCGCGTCCTCACCGGCCCGCTCCCGGTGGGCGGCGGCGAACTCCCGCACCGTCTCCAGCATCCGGAACCGGGTGCCGTACGGTGTGTCGGTCACCTTGAGCAGCGACTGGTCGACGAGGTCCGCCAGGACGTCCAGGACGTCCAGGACGTCGTGGCCGCCGACGAGGTGCTCGGCGGTCTCCGCGGTGAAGCCGCCGGGGAGGACCGACAGGGCGCGCAGGGCCGCCCGGCCGTCCGGTTCGAGGAGGTTCCAGCTCCAGTCGACCACGGCGTGCAGGGTGCGGTGGCGCTGCGGTGCGTCTCTGGGCCCGCCGCGCAGCAGGGCGAAGCGGTCCTCGAGGCGGCGGGCCATCTCGGCGACGGACATCACCCGTACCCGGGCGGCGGCGAGTTCGGTGGCGAGCGGCAGCCCGTCGAGCCGGCGGCACAGGTCGGCCACCGCATCGGCGGGCAGTTCGGCGTCGGGGCGGGCGGCACGGGCCCGCTGCACGAACAGTTCGACGGTGGTCTCGGGGTCCAGCTCGGCCAGCGGGTGGACGGCCTCGGAGGTCAGGCCGAGCGGAGCGCGGCTGGTGGTGAGGACGCTGACGTCGCGGGTCATCGACACCAGGGCCCGCACCAGGTCGGCGACGCCGGAGACGACCTGTTCGCAGTTGTCCAGGACGAGCAGCGCGGGCCCGGGAGCGAGGGCGCCGACGATGCCGGCGAGCGGCCCGGCCCCGCCGGCCGGGGACCGCAGGCTCTCGCCGACGCCGAGCGCGGAGGCGACCTCGCCCGCGACGTCGGCGTCCCGGCCGACTCCGGCGAGCGGCACCAGATGGACGATCCGGTGCTCGGCGTCCCGCGCGACGGCACCGGCGAGGCGGGTCTTGCCGAGGCCGCCCGGCCCGACGATCGAGGTGACCCGGGAGCTGTGGATCAGCCGGGTCACGGCGGCGACGTCGGTCTCCCGCCCGAGCAGCGGGTTCGGCTCGTGCGGCACCCCGCGCCGCACCACGGGCGCCTGTCCGCGCAGCAGTTCCTGGTGCAGCTCCTGCAGGGCGGGCCCCGGATCGGTGCCGAGTCCGTCGCGCAGCCGGCGACGGTAGGTGTCGTACGCGGCCAGCGCGGCCGCCGCTCCGGCGGTCGCCGCCTGACAGCGCATCAGCTCCAGCAGCGGTTCCTCGTCCAGCGGATGGGCGGCCACGAGCTCGCCGAGCGGCCCCACCGCCTCCTCCCGGCGCCCCGAACGGGCCAGCGAGAGCGCCCGCAGCCGCACCAACTCCCGGTGTGCGGCGGCGAGTTCGAGACGCAGGCCCGCCACGGGATTGCCCAGAGGCCCCCCGTCCGCCTGGGCCCCGCCCCACAGCGCCAGACCGGCGTCGGCCTCGGCGACCGCGCCGTGATGGTCCCCGGCCCGCGCCTTCTCCGCGCACGCGGCGGCGTGCAGCTGGACGGCCCAGGCGTCGACCTGGTCCTCGCGCAGGGCGATCCGGTAGCCGGTGGGGGTGCTCGCGATGGTCTCGCCGCCCAGCAGTGACCGGGCCCGCGAGACGAGGATCTGCAGGGCCTTGGTCGGGTTCTCCGGCTGCTCGTCCGGCCACAGCCCGTCCACCAGCCGCCAGGTGCCGCATCCCGCCCGCGGCTCCCTGGCCAGCAGCCCCAGCAGGGCGCGCAGCCGGGGTGCGGTGATCTCCTTGCCCCGGTGGGAGACGGACGTCAGCAGCGTCAACTCGATGGTCACCCTTGCAGGTTAGTCAGAACGGGTGGTCAGACGGGTGGTCAGGCGGGTGGTCAGAGCGGGTGCAACCCTCTCGCAACGTTCCCCGTGCTGCCCTTGCCCCATGGATGAGGAGATCCCGCCGTACGAGGAGACCCCGCGCGTCGAACTCACCCCCGCGGCCGCCGATCTGCTGCGCCGTCTGCGGGCGACGCACGGCCCGTTGATGTTCCACCAGTCCGGCGGCTGCTGCGACGGCAGCGCGCCGATGTGCTACCCGGAGGGCGAGTTCCGCACCGGCGGCTCGGACGTGCTGCTCGCGGAGCTGGACGTCGAGGGGGTGGCGGAGCCGGTGACGTTCTGGATGTCGCGCAGTCAGTACCAGGCGTGGAGCCACACCCGGCTGATCGTCGACGTGGTCGAGGGACGGGGCAGCGGCTTCTCGCTGGAGGCACCCGAGGGAGTGCGTTTCCTCACCCGTTCGCGGGTCGTCGG
This sequence comes from Streptomyces sp., assembly GCA_013362785.1. Lineage (GTDB taxonomy): Bacteria > Actinomycetota > Actinomycetes > Streptomycetales > Streptomycetaceae > Streptomyces. The sequence goes on from JABFVM010000023.1 coordinate 36,504, forward strand.
CGCCTAGCAACCCTGCGGGTCATCGCCGTCTGGTGCAATCCCCCTGAGCCCTGGGACATTTGACGAGACTTCAGGGGGGACCTGTGACGCGTCGTCGGAAACGGTTCGGAGCGGGCAGAGCGGCACTCACGCTGCTCACGGCACTGAGTGCGCTGGCCGGTACGGCCCTGGTGGGGGCGGCACCGGCCGGCGCCGTGCCGGGGCCCGGCACGATCGCGCCGGGTGTCCGGTACGAGGAGTTCGACATCGCGGCGGCGAGGGGCCCGGCACACGCCCATGTCCTCACCGTCGACCTGCGCGATCCGCGCGTACGCCTCGATCTGCTGTACCCGGGGGCGGTGGCGGCGCGGGCGACGATCTCGCAGCAGGCCACCGCGCAGGGGGCCGTGGCGGGGGTGAACGGCGACTTCTTCAACATCTCCGAGACCCAGCACCCGGGCGTGGAGGCGACCGGCGCGAGCGTGGGACCGGCGATCGCGCGTGGCCGGGCGCTGAAGGCGGCGGTGCCGGGCGGTCAGCGGTTCGGCCCGGCGCTGCCGCCCGGTACGAGCACCGAGGACGTGTTCGGCGTGGGCCTCGACCGCCGGGGCCGACTGGACGGTCTGAGCCTCGCCGGCTCGGTCCGTACACCCGAGGGGCGGCTGCCGCTGCGCGGGCTCAACCAGTACGCGCTGCCGGTCGACTCGATCGGGGCGTTCACGCCCGAGTGGGGCAGCGCCTCGCGGGTGCGCGCGACCTGCGGCACGGACACGGACCGGGCGGCGCCGTGCAGTACCGACACCTTCGAGGTCACGGTCGGCCACGGCCGGGTCATGTCGACCACCGACCGCCCCGGAAGCGGGCCGATCGCGCCGGGCACCACCGTCCTGGTGGGCCGGGAGGCTGGCGCGCAGCAGTTGCGGAAGTTCTACGCGGGCGAGCCGGTGCGGGTACGGCACCGGCTGGTGGCGTCGGGGGCACGGATCCCGTACCGCTTCGCTCTCGGCGGCTACCCGGTGCTCGACGACGGTCAGCCGCTGCCGGGCCTGGACGACAGGACCTCGGCGGTGCGTACCGCGGTGGGCATCGCCGACGGCGGTCGGCGTCTTGTGCTGCTCGCACTGGACGGTGCGGTCGCGTACCGCACCGGACTGACCATCGCGGAGGTGGCGTCCGTCATGCGGGAGCTGGGCTCGGTGGACGCCTTCAGTCTGGACGGCGGCGGTTCGTCGACGCTGGTCGCCCGCGCGCCGGGAGATACGGCGGTCTCCGTGCGGAACCATCCGTCCGACGGACGGGAACGCCCCGTCCCCAACGGCATCGGAGTCTTCTCGACTTCCTGACGGTCACGGTCTGAGGCTGCTGACGATGTCCGCGGTGGCCGTCAGACCGCTGTGGATGGTGGGCGCCATGCTGGTGCTGGCCAGATAGAAGCCGAGCAGCAGACACACGATCGCATGGGTGATCTTCAGTCCGCCGTTGCGGACGAAGATCACCGCCAGCACGAACAAGAGCAGCACCACTGAGATGGAAATGGCCATCGTCAACCTCCTCCGCCACGCCGACTTGCCCGGTTCATGGCGTTCGGCCGTAAGTGTGGCGTAGCGGAGGGTTCGTCCGGGCGGCTGACCTGTCCTCCGAACGTGTGGTGTTCCCGCGCGGCGCGGCTATGCCGTCCGGTGGGCGTCCAGGAAGGCCGCCAGGCCGGCGAGGTCGTCGGTGTTGAGGAAGTCGACGTCGGCGGCGAGCAGTTCGCCCCACAGGGCGTCGCGGGCCGGGCCGGCCACGTCCGGGGTGGCCCAGAAGCGCACCTTCTGGCCGCGCGAGTGCGCCGCCCCGACGATGGCGCGCAGTTTCTGCCGCTCGGCGTCCGGGAAGGCGCCGACGCCGAGCCAGGTGAAGTTCAGCGTCCAGTTGTCGCTGATCAGCGGGATGAAGGAGGCGGGGGCCGCGGTGCCGAGGTCGGCGAGCCGGCCGTCGTAGAAGGCGCGGCGCACGCTCTGGGCCTCCATCGGCACCCGGGCGGCACGGTCGCCGGAGATCACGGCGGTGACGGGGCCCGGCAGGACGCGGCCGTGGGCGTAGGTCGTGAACAGGTGCTTGTAGCGTCTGAGGTGCCTGTCGAGTTCGAGGTACGTCGAGGAGCCCTCGGTCTTGATGTCGATGAGCAGCTGGACCGGCTTGCGGTAACCGCGGTAGACCGAGCCGTGGTTGGCCCGTACGCGGGCGGCCAGCGGGTCGAGGTAGAGGGACTCCAGGGTGCGGCGGGGGTCGAGGTCCTCGGGGTCGTGGGCGACGAGGAGCTGGTCGCCGACCAGGTAGATGTCGGCTTCGACACTGCCGAAGCGGTGGTCGAGGGCGTCGAGGAGGGGACGCGGGTGCTCGTAGTCGTTGTGGGCGTGGGCCCGCCACAACGGACGCGGGCGGTGCTTCTGTTCGCCCGCCAGCGCGTCGGCGGCGGGCAGGGCGACCGCGCCCGCGAGGGCGGCGCCGAGGGTGGTGAGGGCTCTGCGACGGGTGGTGAGGGCCATGTGCTTGCCTCCCTGACAGGGGCGATCCGGACGGAGGGAACCGCTGCGAGTATGCGATTCCGAAGGGTCCGAACAGCAATGCCCGAGCGGGGAGTTGGCCGGACCGCCGTCCCGCGTTCACTTCCTCCGTGCAGGGCACACGAAAAGGCCCGCCCCAGGTGGGGCGGGCTTTTCGCGTGGTTCGCTCAGGTGTACGTCAGGGAGCCTGGAGGTCGACGAATTCGGCCAGTGCCTCGCGGTGGGCACCCGCGGTGCCGTACGCGATGGAGTCGGCCTTGGCCCGCTTCAGATACAGATGGATCGGGTGCTCCCAGGTCATCCCGATGCCGGCGTGCAGCTGAAGGGCTTCCTCGGCGGCGTGCACGGCGACGCGCGCCGCGTACGCCTGGGCGACGGCGACCGCCACGTCGACGTCCTCGCCGGTCGCCAGCGCGTCGGCCGCGTTGCGGGCGGCGGCCCTCAGGTTGACGACCTCCAGCCACAGCTGGGCGAGCCGGTGCTTGAGGGCCTGGAAACCGCCGACGGGCCGGTTGAACTGCTTGCGGTCCTTCAAGTAGCGGACCGTCTCGGTCAACGTCCAGTCGGCGAGCCCGAGCTGCTCGGAGGCCAGCAGCCCGGCCCCGGCGCGCAGGGCGCGTCGTACGGCGGGCTCGGCGTCGCCCAGCAGCCGGCCGCGAGCACCGTCCAGGGTGACCGTCGCGACGGGCCGGGTCAGGTCCAGGGAGGCCTGCGGGGTGACGGTCACCGCGTCGGCGTCCACCGCGTACAGCCCGCCGTCGTCCGCGGGCACGAGCAGCACATCGGCGGCGGACGCGTCCGCGATGCCGGTCAGCTCCCCGTGCAGGGCGCCGTCCTCATGGCGTACGACCTTGTAGGCGCCGCCCGGAGCGAGGTTCAGGGCGACGGCGAGGGCGCCGATCCTGCGCCCGGACGCCAGCTCGGCGAGCAGGCCCCCCTCGGCCTCGCAGGCGAGCAGCGCCTCGGTGGCCACGACAGCGCTCGTCAGATAGGGCACCGGAGCGACGGCGCGCCCCAACTCCTCCAGTACGACGGCGACTTCGCGGTGCGTGGCACCCTGGCCGCCCCGGTCCTCCGGGACCAGCAGCCCGGCCAGGCCCATGCCGTCGGCGAGCGCCTTCCACGCCTCCAGGTCGTGCGGGGTGTCCGACTCGGTGCGGGCGATGACGCCGGGGGCGTCGCAGTGGTCGGCGAGCAGGTCCCGCACGGCGGCCCGCAGCGCCTCTTCCTCCTCCGAGTACAGCAGGTCGGGCTGGGTGCTCTGTGCTGGCGGCGTTTTCATCGGGCCAGGTCCTTCCACGCGACGTCCTTGTCGGTGCGCGGCTCGGACGGCAGGCCCAGGACGCGCTCGGCGACGATGTTCAGCAGGACCTCGCTGGTCCCGCCCTCGATGCTGTTGCCCTTGGAGCGGAGGTAGCGGTAGCCGGCGTCGCGGCCGGTGAAGTCCACGAGCTCCGGACGCCGCATGGTCCAGTCGTCGTACAACAGCCCTTCCTCGCCGCGGAGTTCCACCTCCAGGCCGCTGATCTCCTGGTTGAGGCGGGCGAAGGCCAGCTTCATGCCGGCGCCCTCGGGGCCGGGCTGGCCCAGGGCGAGCTGCTGGCGCAGGCGTTCGCCGGTGAGCCGGGCGACCTCGGCGTCGACCCACAGCGTGAGCAACTGCTGGTGCAGGTCGTGGGTGCGCAGCTCGGGGCGCTCGCGCCAGGTCTTGGAGACCGGGCCGATCATGCCGCCCTCGCGGGGCAGCCGCATGCCGCCGATGGCGACGCGCTCGTTGTTCAGCGTGGTCTGCGCGACCTTCCAGCCGTTGCCGATCTCGCCGAGGCGGCAGGCGTCCGGGATGCGGACGTCGGTCAGGAAGACCTCGTTGAACTCGGCCTCGCCGGTGATCTGGCGCAGTGGCCGGACCTCGACGCCCGGGTCGGTCATGTCGCACAGGAAGTAGGTGATGCCCGCGTGCTTGGGCAGGCTCGGGTCGGTGCGGGCGATGAGGATGGCCCAGCGGGAGTTGTGGGCGCCGGACGTCCACACCTTCTGCCCGTTGACCACCCACTCGTCGCCCTCACGGACGGCCCGGGTGCCGAGCGCGGCCAGGTCGGATCCGGCGCCGGGCTCGCTGAACAGCTGGCACCAGACCTCCTCCCCCACCCACAGGGGCCGCAGATAGCGCTGCTTCTGTTCCTCGGTGCCGTACTTGAGGATCGTCGGCGCCGCCATGCCCAGGCCGATGCCGTTGCGCCGGGGGTCGTTGTCGGGGGCGCCCGCGGCCTCCAGCTCGGTGTCCACGACCGCCTGCAGGGAGCGCGCCGCACCGAGGCCGCCGAGGCCCTCGGGGTAGTGCACCCACGCCAGCCCGGCGTCGAAGCGGGCGCGCAGGAAGTCCAGGCGCTCGGTGGTGGCCGGCGGGTGCGCGGCCAGCAGCTCCGCCGTACGGCGGCGCAGTTCAGCGGCGTCGATCATGCCGCGCCTCCTTCGGTGAGTCCCGGGATCACGGCGACGCGCCCCGTGGTGACGCCGTCGGCGACCCTCTGCACGGCGCCGGCGGCCCCATCCAGCGGCACGCGCTCGCTCACCAGCGGCTTGATCGCGCCCCGGGCGGCCAGCTCGGTGAGCTGCTCGTGGCAGTGCTGGATCAGCTTCGGGTTCTTGGTGTTGTACAGGCCCCAGTGCAGACCGAGGATCGAGTAGTTCTTCACCAGGGCGTGGTTGAGCGCCGGGCTGGGAATGGAGCCGCTCGCGAAGCCGACGACGACGATCCGGCCCTCGAAGGCGACGACCTTGGCGGACTGGGTGTAGGCCTCGCCGCCGACAGGGTCGTAGATGACATCGGCACCCCGGCCGCCGGTGGCCTCCTTCACGGCGGCGATGACGTCTTGGGCACGCCGGTCGATGACGACGTCACAGCCCAGTTCCCGCGCCACGGCGGCCTTCTCCGACCCGCCCACGACACCGATGACCCGGGCGCCGGCCGCCTTGCCGAGCTGCACGGCCGCGCTGCCGACCCCTCCTGCGGCAGCGTGGACGAGCAGCGTCTCCCCGGCCTCCAGCGCGGCCCGCCGGTGCAGGCCGAACCAGCCGGTCTGGTAGCCGATGTGCAGGGCGGCGGCCTCGGCGTCGTCCAGCGACTCGGGCGCGGGCAGCACGGCGGCGGCGTCCGCCACGGCGTACTCGGCGAAACCGCCGTACGGCAGGGCGGGGTTGGCGAGGACGCGGCGTCCGTCCTCGGTCTCGCCGCAGATCTCCACGCCCGGCGTGAACGGCAGCGGCGGCCGGACCTGGTACTGCCCCCGGCACAGCAGCGCGTCCGGGAAGTTGATGTTCGCGGCACGCACCTTCAGCAGGACCTGGCCGTCACCGGGCGTGGGCGTCTCGACGTCTTCGAGGCGCATCACCTCGCTCGGCTCGCCGTTCTCGTGCACTTGCCATGCCTGCATGCGGTGCCTCCACGGGGGACTGCTTCGTCTGACCGGGGTCGGTTCGCATACTAAGCGGTCGCTTGCCAATCAGGGAACAGTCCGCGGGCAACAGTCGCATCCGTCACGCTTTCCGGGGACGCGCCCGCACGTGCATCCGCTCCCCCTGCGGCCCGAACAGGCTCAGGAACTCGGCCGGCCCCTCCCCCGTCGACCCGAACCAGTGCGGCACCCGCGTGTCGAACTCGGCCGCCTCTCCCGCCGCGAGCACCACGTCATGCTCCCCCAGCACGACCCGCAACCGCCCGGACAGCACGTACAGCCACTCGTACCCCTCATGGGTGCGCGGCTCGGGCTCCTCGCCGCGCTGCGGCACCAGCACCTTGAAGGCCTGGAGGCCGCCCGGCTGCCGGGTGAGCGGCCAGTAGGTGCGCCCGTGCCGCTCGATCGGCTTGGCCCGCACCCGGGGGTCCCCCACCGGCGGGGTCCCGACCAGCTCGTCCAGCGGCACCTGATGCGCCTGGGCGATCGGCAGCAACAGCTCCAGGCTGGGCTTGCGCAGACCGGACTCCAGCCGGGACAGGGTGCTGACGGAGATGCCGGTCGTCTCGGACAGCGCCGCGAGCGTCACCTCCCGGTCCTTGCGCAGCCTTCTGAGCCGTGGCCCCACTTCGGCGAGAACGTCGTCGGTGCTCATGCCCTTATTGCAGAATCGGCAAGTTCATTTGTCAATACCGTGCCGCGGGGCGACCGTCGTGGGTGGAGGTGTTCACCATGACCGAGAAGCACACCGAGTACACCGAGCACACCGGGCAGTACGAGGTCGTAGTCGTCGGAGGCGGAGCGGCGGGCCTGTCCGCAGCCCTGGTCCTGGGCCGCGCCCGGCGCCGCACCCTGGTCGTCGACGCGGGCGAACCACGCAACGCGCCCGCCGCCCATATGCAGGGCTATCTGTCCCGGGACGGCATGTCCCCGGCCGAGTTCCTGGCCGCCGGACGCGAGGAGATCGCCCGCTACGGCGTCGAGCTGGTCCGGGACCTGGCGGTGGACGTCGAGCGCGGCGAGGACTTCGCGATCACACTGGCCGGCGGCCGACATGTGCACGCCCGGCGTCTCGTCATCGCCACCGGCCTCAAGGACGAGCTGCCCGAGGTCCCCGGCGTCGCCGAGCGCTTCGGCAACGACGTCCTGCACTGCCCGTACTGCCACGGCTGGGAGGTCCGCGACCAGGCCTTCGGCGTACTGGCGACCACCCCGCTGAGCGTGCACCAGGCGCTGATGGTGTCGCAGTGGTCCAAGGACGTGACCTTCTTCCTGCACGAGATCGCCGAGTCCGACCTCTCGGACGACGACCTGCGCAGACTCGCGGCGGCCGGTGTGAAGGTGGTCTCGGGTGAGGTGGCCGGGCTGCTGACCGAGGACGACCGGCTCACGGGCGTGCGGCTGGCCGACGGCACGGTGCACGCACGCGAGGTGCTGTTCGTCGCGCCCCGCGCGGTGCCCCAGACCGGTCTCCTGCAGAAGCTCGGCGCCGACTTCCAGGAGACCCCCTTCGGCGCATACCCGGTGGTCGACCCGACGGGCCTGACCTCCGTACCGGGCGTCTGGGCGGTCGGCAACGCGATGGGCTTCGCCGAACAGGTCATCAACGCGGCGGCGGGCGGATACCGAGCGGGGGCTTTCATCAACGGGGAGCTGCTCTTGGCAGACCTCGACGCAACCCCCTAGGGGCGCGGGGAACTGCGCGACCAGCCACAACGCACCCGCAGACGAATACGCACCGTTCGCCGGCGTGTAAACCCGCGGAGCACGCCGCACCATGGCTGCATGCTGCTCACCCGCCTGGCCCAGGTCTCCCAGGAGGTCGCCGCGACCTCGGCACGGTCCCGGAAGATCGCTCTGCTGGCGGAGCTGTTCCGGGACGCCGAGGCGGACGACGTGCCGATCGTGATCCCGTATCTCGCGGGCCGCCTGCCGCAGGGCCGGCTCGGCATCGGCTGGAAGGTGTTGAGCCACCCGGTCGCCCCGGCCGCCGAGCCGACCCTGACCGTGCGCGACGTGGACGCCCGGCTGACGGAGCTCGGCAAGGTGTCCGGTGCCGGATCACAGGCCGAACGGGCCCGGCTGGTCGGCGAGTTGATGGCTGCGGCCACGGAGGACGAGCAGCGCTTCCTGTTCGGGCTGATCACCGGCGAGGTCCGGCAGGGGGCGCTGGACGCGGTCGCGGTGGAGGGGCTGGCGGTGGCGACCGGGGCGCCGCCGGCCGACGTACGCCGCGCCGTGATGCTCGCCGGTTCACTCCAGGACGTCGCCCGGGCGCTGCTCGCGGACGGACCGGAGTCGCTGGACCGCTTCCGGCTCACCGTCGGCCGCCCGGTCCTGCCCATGCTGGCGCACACCGCGTCCTCGGTGTCCGAGGCGGTCGCCAAGCTGGGCGGCTGCGCGGTCGAGGAGAAACTGGACGGCATCCGGGTCCAGGTCCACCGCGAGGGCGACACGGTACGCATCTACACCCGCACCCTGGACGACATCACCGACCGGCTGCCCGAACTGACCTCGGCCGCCCTGGAGTTGAGGGGCGAGCGCTTCATCCTGGACGGCGAGGTCATCGCCTTCGACGACGCGGGCCGCCCCCGCTCCTTCCAGGAGACCGCCGGCCGCGTCGGCTCCCGGGTGGACGTGGCGACGGCGGCCGAGGAGGTCCCCGTCTCCCCCGTCTTCTTCGACGCCCTGTCCGTGGACGGCCGCGACCTGCTCGACCTGCCCTTCGCCGACCGGCACGCGGAACTGGCCCGGCTGATCCCCGAGCCGATGCGGGTGCGCCGCACGCTGGTGGCCGGTCCCGAGGACCTCGCCCGGGCGGAGGAATTCCTCGCCGAGACCCTCGGGCGCGGCCATGAGGGCGTCGTCGTCAAAGCCCTCGACGCCCCTTACAGCGCGGGCCGGCGCGGCGCCTCCTGGCTCAAGGTCAAGCCCGTCCACACCCTCGACCTGGTGGTGCTGGCCGCCGAATGGGGCCACGGTCGCAGAACCGGCAAGCTGTCCAACCTCCACCTGGGGGCACGCACGGCCGACGGCGGCTTCGCGATGCTCGGCAAGACCTTCAAGGGCATGACCGACGCGATGCTGACCTGGCAGACCGAGCGGCTCCAGGAGCTGGCCGTCGAGACCGGCGACTGGGTGGTGACCGTACGCCCCGAGCTCGTCGTGGAGATCGCCTACGACGGCCTCCAGCGCTCCACCCGCTACCCGGCCGGCGTCACCCTCCGCTTCGCCCGCGTGGTCCGCTACCGCGAGGACAAGCGGCCCGAGGAGGCCGACACGGTCGAGACGCTGCTGGCCGCCCACCCGGAGGTGAAGCCGTGACCGCGAGGAGGACACCGTGAGCGCGTCCCGCGAGAAGCGCAGTGCGGGCCTGCTGCTCTTCCGCCGCACCGACGACGGTCTGGAAGTGCTGCTCGGCCATATGGGCGGCCCGTTCTTCGCCAAGCGCGAGGCCGGGGCGTGGACGGTCCCGAAGGGCGAGTACGAACCCGACGAGCCGGCCTGGGACGCGGCCCGCCGTGAGTTCCAGGAGGAGCTCGGGCTGCCGCCGCCCGACGGGAAGGCCGTACCGCTCGGCGAGGTCCGGCAGACAGGCGGCAAGATCGTCACGGCATGGGCGATCGAGGCCGACCTCGACCCGGCGACGGTGGTCCCGGGCACCTTCCGGATGGAGTGGCCGCCGCACTCGGGCCGGACACGGGAGTTCCCGGAGCTGGACCGGGTGGAATGGCTGGCCGTCGCCAGGGCCCGGGAGCTCGTCGTCAAGGCCCAGGCCGCGTTTCTCGACCGGCTGGCGGAGCACTCGGTCTGAGCGGCCGTACACGCGTTGCGGTACCCACCGCCGCGCGGGAAGGTCGAAGCACAAGCCCGCTCCCAGGAGGTTCAGGGATGCCCATCGCAACGGTGAATCCGGCCAACGGCGAGACGCTGAAGACGTACGAGGCCATGGGTACCGAGGAGATCGAGCGCCGGCTCCAGCTCGCCGAGGCCACGTTCCGTACTTATCGGGCGACGAGCTTCGTCGACCGCGGTCGCCTGCTGCTCCAGGCCGCGAATCTCCTGGAAGAGGACCAGCAGGACGTCGCCCGGACGATGACCACCGAGATGGGCAAGCCCATCAAGCAGGCGCGCGCCGAGGTCGCCAAGTGCGCCAAGGCGATGCGCTGGTACGCCGACCACGCCGAGGAGCTGCTCGCCGACGAGGAGCCGGGCGAGTCCGACGTGAAGGACTCGGGCGCGTCGCGGGTGCGGGTGCGGTACCGGCCGCTGGGGCCGGTGCTCGCGGTGATGCCGTGGAACTTCCCCCTCTGGCAGGTCGTCCGCTTCGCGGCCCCGGCGCTGATGGCGGGCAACGTCGGCCTGCTGAAGCACGCCTCGAACGTCCCCCAGACCGCGCTCTACATCGAGGACCTGTTCCATCGCGCGGGCTACCCCGAGGGCTGCTTCCAGACCCTGCTCATCGGCTCCGGGCAGGTCGACGAGGTGCTGCGCGACGAGCGGGTCAGGGCGGCCACGCTGACCGGCAGCGAGCCCGCGGGCCGCGCGGTCGCCTCCACCGCCGGGGAGATGATCAAGAAGACGGTGCTGGAGCTCGGCGGCAGCGACCCGTACGTCGTGATGCCGTCGGCCGACGTCGACCGCGCCGCCCAGATCGCGGTGACCGCGCGGGTGCAGAACACCGGGCAGTCGTGCATCGCCGCGAAGCGGTTCATCGTGCACACGGACGTCTACGACGCCTTCGCCGAACGCTTCGTCGAGGGCATGAAGGCACTGGTGGTCGGCGATCCGATGCAGGAGGAGACGGACGTCGGGCCGCTGTCGAGCGAGAACGGGCGGGCCGACCTGGAGGAACTGGTCGACGACGCCCGGCGCAGCGGAGCGGACGTGCTGTGCGGCGGTCACCAGCTGCGCCGTCCCGAGCTGCCTGGCTGGTACTACGCGCCGACCGTCCTCGCCGGCATCACCCGTGAGATGCGGATCCATCGGGAGGAGGCGTTCGGGCCGGTCGCCACGCTGTACCGGGCGGGTGACCTGGACGAGGCGGTGCTCATCGCCAACGACTCGCTGTTCGGTCTGAGTTCCAACGTGTGGACGCGGGACGAGGCGGAGGTGGACCGGTTCGTCCGGGATCTGGAGGCCGGGAGCGTGTTCGTGAACGGGATGACGGCGTCCCATCCGGCGTTCCCGTTCGGCGGAGTGAAGCGGTCCGGATTCGGCCGTGAGCTGTCCGGGCACGGAATCCGGGAGTTCTGCAACATCACCACCGTTTGGCACGGTGCGTGAGCGCCGCGCGACTACGATCCCGGGTGTGAACCGCGAAGTTACTCTGCCGCTGATCGTCGATGACCGGGGGACGTTGCAGGTCGCTGCCGCCGATGTGAGCAAGCTGCTGCGTACCGTGGGTGGTCGGTGGCTGCACCTGGTCGAGGCCGGGGAGGACGGGCTCGACGAGGACACGGTGGCCGCGCTGACCATCGAGCTGGCGAAGCTCGCGGATCGTATCGACGTGGCGTGCATCGCGCACAGCAGCGGGGGTGCGCCGTAGAGCTCCGGTTCATTGCCGCCCCCAGGGCGTAGATCCTCGCAGCGTTACTCGGGTGCGGTGGACGCCGCCAGGGGCGCGGGGAACTGCGCGACCAGCCACGTCAAACCCGCAGACCGAATCGCGCAGAACCCCCGACGGCGCTACCGGATCGGCATACCCGCCAACGTACGGGCAATCACCAGCCGCTGGATCTCGCTCGTCCCCTCGAAGATCGTGTAGATGGCGCTGTCCCGGTGCATCCGCTCCACGGGGTACTCCCGCGTGTAACCGTTACCGCCCAGGATCTGTATCGCCTGCGCCGTGACCTTCTTCGCCGTCTCGCTCGCGTACAGCTTCGACATCGACCCCTCGGCCGCGGTGAACGGCTTCCCGTTGACCGCCATCCAGGACGCACGCCACACCAGCAGCCGCGCCGCGTCGATCTGCGTCCGCATGTCGGCGAGCTCGAAGGCGACACCCTGGTTGTCGATGATCGGCCGGCCGAACTGCTCACGCGTCTTCGCGTAGTCGAGGGCGACCTCGTACGCGGCACGGGCGGTGCCGACGGCCATCGCTCCGACGGCCGGCCGCGAAGCCTCGAACGTGGCCATCGCCGCGTTCTTCACCCGCTCACCCCCGGCCTTGGCCCGCTCGCGCGCCCGCGCCAGCCGCTCGTCCAGCTTCGCCTTGCCGCCCAGCAGGCAGGAGCCCGGCACGCGCACCTGGTCGAGGATGACCTCGGCGGTGTGCGAGGCACGGATGCCGTGCTTCTTGAACTTCTGGCCCTGGGACAGCCCCGGCGTGCCCGGCGGGATGATGAAGGAGGCGTGCCCCTTGGAGCCCAGGTCCGGGTCGACGACCGCGACGACCACATGGACGTTGGCGATGCCGCCGTTGGTCGCCCAGGTCTTCGTGCCGTTGATCACCCACTCGTCCTTGGCCTCGTCGTACACCGCACGGGTCCGCATCGAGGCCACGTCGGAGCCGGCGTCGGGCTCCGAGGAGCAGAACGCGGCGAGCTTGACGTCATTGGCGTCGCCGTACATCTGGGGGACCCAGGTGCCGATCTGCTCCTCGGTGCCGTTGGCGAGGACGCCGACGGCCGCGAGGCCGGTGCCGACGATGGACAGGGCGATGCCCGCGTCACCCCAGAACAGTTCCTCCATCGCCATGGGGATGCCGAGTCCGGTCGGGTCGAAGTACTGCTGGGCGTAGAAGTCGAGCGAGTAGATGCCGACCTTCGCGGCCTCCTGGATGACCGGCCAGGGAGTCTCCTCACGCTCGTCCCATTCGGCGGCCGCGGGGCGGATCACATCGGCGGCGAAGCCGTGCAGCCAGTCGCGGACTTCCTTCTGTTCGTCGTTGAGCTCCATGGTGAACTCGGCCATGTCCCCTCCAGCGGCGTACGTGCATGGCTTCGCGCATGCTTGTTACTTGCGGTAACCCTAGTTTGTTACCCGTCGGTAGGTAAAGTCAACTCCCGATGCCTCGTCGGCAGCCCGTTCGATGAACAGGGCCGGATGAGTGTTAGTTTGCGCAGGCGTCATCGAAACAGCACGGGTGGGGAGAGCTCATGGACACCACGCAGCGGACCGATCAGCAGAAGTCGGCCGACCGACGTCGGCGCGAGCTGCTGGAGGCCGCCGACAGGGTGGTGCTGCGCGACGGCCCACAGGCTTCGATGAACGCGATCGCGGCGGAGGCCGGCATCACGAAGCCGATTCTGTACCGGCACTTCGGCGACAAGGGCGGACTCTACGCGGCGCTCGCCAAGAGACACACGGATGCGCTGCTGGACTCGCTGCGGGCCGCGCTGGACGCTCCCGCGGACCGGCGTGAGCGCGTCGAGGCCACGCTGGACACCTACCTCGCCGCCATCGAGGTGCGGCCCCAGGTGTACCGCTTCCTGATGCATCCGGCGGAGGCCGGGCAGGCCGGGGACCAGGGGTTCGACGTCGGCAAGCACTCAGCGCCGTTGCTCCGCAGGATGGGCGAGGAGCTGGCGACCGTCATCGAGGAGCGGTTGGACCTCGGTCCCGGCAGTCAGCAGCTGGCCCGGGTGTGGGGGCACGGGATCGTCGGGATGATGCATGCCGCCGGGGACTGGTGGCTCGGCGAACGGCCGTGCACGCGTGCGGAGTTGGTACGCAGTCTGGCCGACCTGCTGTGGGGGCGGCTCGCCGCGGCCGGGGACAAGATCGGCGGTCCGGGTTTCTGACCGCCCGCGCCCCTAGCTGGGCAGCGGCGAGCGGTGCCAAGAAGCTCGGGCCACCTGGCGCATGAGGCGGCGGTGTCGCCAGCCGCTCACACGGTCCGCGTACACCTTCCCCTCCAGGTGGTCGCACTCGTGCTGCAGGCAGCGCGCGAAGAAACCCGTCCCGTGAATCGTCACCGGCTCCCCCGTCACCGTGAATCCCTCGACCACCGCATGGTCGTACCGCTCCGTCCCTGCCTCCAGGCCGGGCAGGGACAGACAGCCCTCCGGCCCTCGGAGCACCACCCCGTCCGCCTCCACCAGCCTCGGGTTCACCACATGCCCGAGGTGGCGGACCTCCTCGTCGTCGGGGCAGTCGTAGACGAACACCCGTAGCGGCTCCCCCACCTGGTTCGCGGCGAGGCCGACGCCCTGCGCGGCGTACATCGTGGCGAACAAGTCCTCCACGAGGGCTTCGAGTTTCGGTCCGAAGTCGGTCACCTCGCGGCAGGGCTCGTGCAACAGGGGAGCACCGTGCAGAGTGAGAGGCCGGACACGCCCGCGGGTGCCCGGAATGGAGCCGTTACGCATGGCGGCAAGGGTACGGCGATTCGGGAGTGCGAATGGATCTCGATAGGCTGACCACCACCACGTTGCCGTAGGGCTTCAGGCGCGGCGCGTACGCAAGGAGGATCGAGAACTGATGGCAGGCAACTCGGACCCGCTCACGCCGCGGGCCAAGATCGCCGTGACCGCGGGCAAGGCGGTCGCGGCGGCATCGCGCGCCGCAGGGCGCGGCAGCGGTTCGGTGATCGGCGGCCGGGTGGCGCTCAAACTCGACCCCGACCTTCTCGCGCGACTCGCGCAGAACCTGGACGTGGTCCTCGTCTCGGCGACCAACGGCAAGACCACGACGACCCGGCTCATCGCCGAGGCCCTGCGGGCCGCCGGGCCGGTCGTGTCCAACGCGCTCGGCGCCAACATGCCCGCCGGCATCACCTCGGCGCTCGCGGGCGGCTCCGAGGCTCGCTACGGCGTCATCGAGGTCGACGAGAAGTATCTCGCGGGGGTCGCCCGGGACACGGATCCGAAGTGCATCGCGCTTCTCAACCTCTCCCGCGACCAGCTGGACCGCGCCGCCGAGACCCGGATGCTCGCGGAGAACTGGCGCGAGGGGCTCGCGGGTTCGAAGGCCGTGATCGTCGCCAACGCCGACGACCCGCTGGTCGTCTGGGCGGCCTCGTCCTCCCCCAATGTGGTCTGGGTCGCCGCCGGCCAGATGTGGAAGGACGACGCCTGGTCCTGCCCGTCCTGCGGCGGCGTGATGCAGCGCCCCGGGGACGACTGGTTCTGCGGTGAGTGCGGCTTCCGCCGTCCCACGCCGAGCTGGGCGCTCTCCGGTGACCATGTGCTCGACCCGCACGGGTCCGCCTGGCCCATCCATCTGCAGCTGCCCGGCCGCGCCAACAAGGCCAACGCCGCCTCGTCGGCCGCCGTGGCCGCCGTGTTCGGCGTACCGCCGCAGGTCGCCCTGGAGCGGATGTACCAGGTGCAGGCCGTCGCCGGACGGTACGACGTCGTGCAGTTCCAGGAGCGGGATCTGCGGCTGCTGCTCGCCAAGAACCCGGCCGGCTGGCTGGAGACGTTCTCCCTGATCGACCCGCCGCCGACCCCGGTGATCCTCTCGGTCAACGCGCGCGGCGCCGACGGCACCGACACCTCCTGGCTGTGGGACGTCGACTACACGCGGCTGACCGGGCACCCGATCTGTGTCATCGGCGACCGCAGGCTCGACCTCGCGGTGCGCCTGGAGGTCGCGAACCAGCAGTTCCAGGTGTACGAGAACCTCGACCAGGCCGTGCAGGCGTGCCCGCCGGGCCGGATCGAGGTCATCGCCAACTACACCGCGTTCCAGGACCTGCGCCGCCGCGTCGGCAACTGAGCACGAGACTTCAGGGGACTTAAGTGAGCGACAACCAACTGCGGGTCGTCTGGATCTACCCGGACCTGCTCAGCACCTACGGCGACCAGGGCAACGTCCTCGTCGTGGAGCGCCGTGCCCGGCAGCGCGGCCTCGACGTGGCCCGTCTCGACGTGCGCAGCGACCAGCCGATCCCGACCTCCGGCGACATCTATCTGATCGGCGGGGGCGAGGACCGTCCGCAGCGGCTGGCGGCCGAGCGGCTGCGCCGGGACGGCGGTCTGCAGCGGGCCGTCGAGAACGGCGCCATCGTGTTCTCCGTCTGCGCCGGGTACCAGATCCTCGGCCACGAGTTCATCAACGACCTCGGTCAGCGTGAACCCGGGCTCGGGCTGATCGACGTGGTGTCCGTGCGCGGTGAGGGCGCGCGGTGCGTAGGTGACGTCCTCGGGGACATCGACCCGCGGCTCGGCCTGCCTCCGCTGACCGGCTTCGAGAACCACCAGGGCGTGACCCACCTCGGCCCCACCGCCCGCCCCTTCGCCCAGGTCCGCCTCGGCAACGGCAACGGAACCGGTGACGGCACGGAGGGGGCGTACAACGACACCGTCTTCGGTACGTACATGCACGGGCCGGTGCTGGCGCGGAACCCGCTGATCGCCGACCACCTGCTGAAGCTGGCGCTCGATGTGAACGCGCTGCCCCCGACGGACGACCGCTGGTACGACGCGCTGCGGGGCGAGCGCATCGCGGCCGCGCAGCAGCCTGCCTGACGGATCGTTCAACCGCGTGTCGGCCCACTGTCACCAGCCCGTCTGACGGGGTGTCCGCACAGGTGAGCGGGGTCGTCCAGCAGGCGGACGCATGGTTCGGCCCCGCCCCCCTGTGCCGCTAGGGTGGCGGGGATTCGAGCCGGACAGCGTGGTCCGGTCCCGGCCCACGTTGAGAAGGTTTTTCGGGCTATGCGCATTGG
>JABFVM010000342.1 GCA_013362785.1 Streptomyces sp.
CCGTCCCGGTCCGCGTACTAGCCGTCCCGGTCCGCGTACTGGAAGACCATGCCGAACACCCCGTGCCCCAGCACCCCGAGGCCGAGCAGGAAGAGCCACAGGCCGAACACGACGCCGAGGGCCACCAGGACGGACCCCGCGGCGATCGTGATCGGCCAGGGGCTGTGCGGCGGGAAGAAGTCGAGCGGGCCCGCGGTGTCGGCGACCTCGGCGTCCTCACGGTCCTGGGCGCGCAGGCCGCGCCGCCGGTACTGCACGTGCAGGAAGAACGCGACGAGCGCGGCCATCAGGAAGGCGATGACCAGTACGGCGGTGCCGGTGGGTTCCTCGGAGCTATAGCCGTAGCCGACGGCGGTGACCAGGAAGAACGCGGCGACGCCGATGAACAGCCGGGATTCGGTCCGCATCAGCCCTCCTTGGCGATGTCCGGGTGGTGCAGGTCGAACGCCGGGGATTCGGAGCGGATCCGGGGCAGTGCCGTGAAGTTGTGGCGCGGGGGCGGGCAGGAGGTGGTCCATTCGAGGGAGCGGCCGTATCCCCAGGGGTCGTTTCCGGTCGCCCGGCGTCCTTGGTGGGCGGTGCGCCACACGTTGTAGAGGAACGGCAGGGTGGACAGGCCGAGCAGGAACGCGCCGATCGAGCTGATGGTGTTCAGGAGTGTGAAGCCGTCCGTGGTCAGGTAGTCGGCGTACCGGCGGGGCATGCCCCGTTCGCCGAGCCAGTGCTGGACCAGGAAGGTGGTCTGGAAGCCGACGAAGAGGGTCCAGAAATGGATTTTGCCGAGGCGTTCGTCGAGCAGTCTGCCGGTGAGTTTGGGCCACCAGAAGTAGAAGCCGCCGAACATCGCGAAGACGACGGTGCCGAACAGCACGTAGTGCAGATGGGCGACGATGAAGTACGAGTCGGTGAGGGGGAAGTCCAGCGGCGGGGAGGCGATGATGACGCCGCTCATGCCGCCCAGCAGGAACGTCACCAGGAAGCCGCAGGACCACAGCATGGGTGTCTCGAAGGACAGGGAGCCCCTGATCATCGTGCCGATCCAGTTGAAGAACTTCACCCCGGTCGGCACCGCGATGAGGAACGACATCAGGGAGAAGAACGGCAGCAACACCGCTCCGGTGGCGAACATGTGGTGGGCCCACACCACCGCGGACAACATGGTGATGGCGATGGTGGCGCCGATGAGACTGACGTAGCCGAAGATCGGTTTGCGGCTGAAGACGGGGATGATCTCGGAGACGATGCCGAAGAAGGGCAGCGCGACGATGTACACCTCGGGATGCCCGAAGAACCAGAACAGGTGCTGCCACAGCAGTGCTCCGCCGCTCGCCGCGGCATAGATGTGCGCCCCGAACCGGCGGTCCGCCTCCAGGGCGGACAGGGCGGCGGTGAGCACGGGGAAGGCGGGCAGGATCAGGACCGAGGTGAACAGCACGTTCCAGGTGAAGATCGGCATCCGGAACATGGTCATGCCGGGGGCGCGCAGACACAGGATCGTGGTGATGAAGTTGACCGCGCCGAGGGTGGTGGACACACCGGTCACCACCAGGCCCATGGTCCACAGGTCGCCGCCCACGCCGGGGCTGCGCACCGCGCTGTTGAGGGGCGCGTAGGCGAACCAGCCGAAGCTCGCGGCGCCCCCGGGCACGAGGAAGCCGGATACGACCATCAGGCCGCCGAACAGGTACAGCCAGTACGACAGGGCGTTCAGCCGGGGGAACGCCACGTCCGGGGCGCCGATCTGCAGCGGCATGACGGCGTTGGCGAACCCGGCGAACAGCGGGGTCGCGAACAGCAGCATCATGACCGTGCCGTGCACGGTGAACAGCTGGTTGTACTGGTCGTTGCCGAACAACTGCATGCCGGGGCGGGCGAGTTCGGCCCGCATCAGCAGCGCGAGGATCCCGCCGAGGAGGAAGAAGCCGAAGGAGGTCGTCAGATAGAGGTTCCCGATCACCTTGTGGTCGGTCGTCGTCGCCCACCGCACCAACGCCCGGCCGAGCCGTCCACGCGACCGGGGCGGCACGGCACGCGTGGGCCCGGTCCTGCTGTCCACCGCCATGCGCCGCTGGGTACCCCGACAGCGACACCGGCAGTCCTCCGCCCCGGGGCATTCACCCGTGCGCCTCAGCCGCCGTCGGCGAATCTCCGCGCGAGGTCCCGATGATGCTCCGCCACCTGGCCCGCCTGCGCTCCGGTGACGACGGCGCCCGGCATCGACCCCAGCCGCTCGATCTGCTCGGCGAGGCGGAGGTGCTCGGTGCGACCGTGCTCGCGGCAGGCCAGACAGGTGACGCTCTCGGGCCGCGCCGAGGTCATCGCGTACGGCACTCGCCGGCCGCAGCCGGTGACGGCCGTCTCGGGCAGGTCGCCGGCCAGGCCGAACGTGCCGGCCAGGAGGTTGCGCACACGGGCGTCGCCACGGGTCACGCCCTGCTCGACGTGGATGTGCGGATCGACACCGTCCATGAGGCCATCGTCCATGGGACCATCCTCGGGGTGCAGCGCCCGGCCCGGGTCAGTACGGTGCAATTCCGGTGTTCGGGTGCGGCTGTGGGAGGCGGCATGAGCGGCGACAAGGTGGAGAAGCTGCCGCGCAAGAGGTACGAGAAGGAACTGCTGCGGCTGCAGACGGAGTTGGTGCGGCTGCAGGAGTGGGTGCGGGCCGAGGGTGCCCGGCTGGTCGTGGTCTTCGAGGGGCGGGACGCGGCCGGCAAGGGCGGCACCATCAAGCGGGTGACGGAGCACCTGAACCCACGGGTGGCCCGGATCGCGGCGCTGCCCAAGCCGACCGAGCGCCAGCGCACCCAGTGGTACTTCCAGCGGTACGTCGAGCATCTGCCGGCCGCCGGGGAGATCGTGCTGTTCGACCGCAGCTGGTACAACCGCGCTGGTGTCGAGCACGTCATGGGCTTCTGCAGCAAGGAGGAGTACCAGCTCTTCCTGCGCCACTGCCCCATCTTCGAGCGGATGCTGGTGGAGGACGGGATCCTGCTGCGCAAGTACTGGTTCTCGGTGAGCGACGAGGAGCAGCAGGAACGCTTCCGGCGCCGCCTTGAGGACCCGCTGCGCCGCTGGAAGCTGTCCCCGATGGACCTGGAGTCCCTCACCCGCTGGGAGGACTACTCCCGCGCCAAGGACGAGATGATGGTGCACACCGACATCAGCGAGGCGCCCTGGTACGTCGTGGAGAGCGACGACAAGCGCCGGGCCCGGCTGAACATGATCGCCCATCTGCTGGGCTCCGTGCCCTACCAGGACGTGCCCCCACCGGCCCTGGACCTGCCGGAACGTCCCGAGTCGACCGGCTACCGGCGCACGCCGCGCGATCTGCAGAACTACGTACCCGACCACTCGGCGGACCTCTGAGGTTCACGGCTCCCCGGTCCGGACCACCGCCACCAGGCACTGCGCGTGATGCAGCACCGCCTGGCTGACCGAGCCCAGGAGCAGCCCGGCGAAGCCGCCCCGCCCGCGCGCCCCGACCACCACGAGCCCGGCGCCGGCGCTGGCCTCGATGAGGGAGTGCCGGACCCTGCCGCGCACCAGCCTGCGGTCCACGACGACGTCGGGATACCGGTCGCGCAGCCCGCCCAGCGCCTCGGCGAGCACCCGTTCCTCCTCGTCCTGGAGCCGGCCCTCGTCGTACGTCACGAAGGGCGGGTCGGCGGGAGCCTCGTAGGCGCGCTCGGTCCGCACGCTCCAGGCGTGCAGCGCCACCAGCCGCACCCCGTGCAGGGAGGCGTGGGCGAAGGCGAACTCGACCGCTCCGCGCGCGGCGGGCGAACCGTCCACGGCGAGGAGCACCGGCCCGGCCGGGTCGGGCCTGCGGCGCACCACCAGCACCGGGCAGGCGGCATGGGCGGCCAGGTGACCGGCGGTGGAGCCGAGCAGCAGCGCGCCGAACCGGCTCAGGCCCCGGCTGCCGACCACGGCCAGGGACGCGGAGCGCGACTCGATCTCCAGCACCGTCACCGGGTCGCCGACGACGACCTCGCGCAGGATCTCGACGCCGGGTGCCGTGTCGTGTCCGCGCCGCTCCGCCTTCATCAGCGTGCCGTCGATCAGCTCGCGCAGTCCGGCGCCGCTGGGCTCCCAGGGCCGTCCGCCGGCCGGGATGTGCGCGGCGGGCTGGCCGAAGGCGTGCACCAGCCGCAGCGCCACGCCCCGCAGCCCTGCCTCGCGCGCCGCGACCTCCACGGCCGCCATACTCGACGGCGAGCCGTCCACCCCCACGACAACCGGGCCGTTCATCGCGCTCCCCCTTCCGTGCGGGACTGCGGGACTGCGGGACTGCGGGATCCGCGGGCTTTCGCCACCGTCCGTCGCCCTGTGCCCTCTGTCCTCTGCCCTGTGCCCTGTGGTGCCCTTCCAGCCTCTCCCCCGCGGCCCCGTCCTGCACAGGGCTCCGGACCCGGCCGGTCACTCGGGCAGGACCAGCCGGCCCGTCTCCCCCGGCTGGAGCGACACCTCGCGGCCGGGCAGCCGTACGTCGATCGGTGAGACGTCGTGGGACGGGACCGCGATCTCCAGCAGTCCGCGTTCCAGGCGCAGCCGGACGCCCCAGTTGCCCTGGTAGCGCAGGGCGAACCCGTACGAGGACAGCTCGGGCAGCGGCACGGGGTCCAGCCACAGGGCGCCGCCCCGGGTCTCCAGGCCGGTCAGCCCACGCTGGACGAGGTCGAGGGTGCCGGCCATGGCGCCCAGGTGGATGCCCTCGCCGGTGGTGCCGCCCTGTACGTCGGCGATGTCGCCCTGGAGTGCCTCCTGGCAGAACTTCCACGCCTCGGAGCGCCGGCAGCGGGCGAGCACCCAGCCGTGGACCAGGCCGCTGAGGGTGGAGCCGTGGCTGGTGCGGTGCATGTAGTAGTCGACGGTGCGCCGCCACACGTCCTCGTCCAGCCGGTAGCCCAACCGGTGGAACAGGCTTCCCAGTTCGGCCGGTGCGAAGAGGTAGCCGAGCATCAGCACGTCGGCCTGTTTGGAGGCCTGGTAGCGGTTGACGGTGTCGCCCTCCGCCTCCAGGATCCGGTCGAGGCGCCGGATGTCGCCGTACTGGCCGCGATAGCCGTGCCAGTCGAGCTCGGCCAGGTCGCCGTAGCCCGCGAACTGGCTGATCACGTCGTCGTGGAAGGGGACGTGCAGCGTGCGCGAGACGTCCTCCCACCGTTCGAGCTCGCCCCTGTCCAGGCCGGTGCGTTCGACGAGCTCGCGGCGGCGCGGTTCGGGCAGGTCGGCGAGCAGTTCCAGGGTGCGGGCCAGCACCCAGGCCGCGGTGACGTTGGTGTACGCGTTGTCGTCCAGGCCTGGTGTCTCGGCGTCGGGGTATGCCTCGTGGTACTCGTCGGGACCGACGACGCCCTTGATGCGGTGGCGGCCCATGCTGTCGTCGTAGACGGCCTTGCCCGCCCAGAAGCGGGCGATCTGCAACAGCATCTCGGCGCCCTTGGTGTGCAGGAACTCCATGTCGCCGCTGGCCTCGCAGTACTGCCACACGTTGTACGCGATCGCCGAGCCGACGTGGTGCTGGAGCCGGGAGTGGTCGGGCAGCCAGCGTCCGGAGCGCGGGTTGAGATGGAGCTGCTGGGTCTCCTCACGACCGTCGCTGCCGCTCTGCCAGGGGTACATCGCGCCCTGATGGCCGGATGCCGCGGCGCTGGTGCGGGCCTGTTCGAGGCGTCGGTGGCGGTAGTGGAGCAGGGCGCGGGAGACCTCCGGGAAGTGCAGGTTGAGGAAGGGCAGGACGAACAGCTCGTCCCAGAAGACATGGCCGCGGTAGGCCTCGCCGTGCAGGCCCCGGGCGGGCACGCCGACGTCGAGGTCGGCGGTGTGCGGGGAGAGGGTCTGCAGCACATGGAAGAGATGCAGCCGCAGGGTGCGGCCCGACTCGCCGGGCACGTCGAGTTCGGCGCGGCGCCAGAGCTGTCCCCAGGCGCTGCGGTGCGTCCCGACCAGGGCGTCGAAGCCGGGGGCCCGGCCGACCCGGTCGACGGCCGCGTGCAGCGGGTCGCTGATGGCCGGGTCGCGGGAGGTGTGCAGGGCCACTGTCTTGTCGACCGTGACGGTGTGGCCGGGCACCATGTCGAGCGTCAGCCGCTGGATGGCGTACGGCGATTCGTGGCGGGTGGTGAGGGGTGCGTCGGCGGTGAGCCGGGCCGCGATGCCGATCCGGGTGTCGGAGGTGCGGGTGCGGCAGCGCAGCCAGACGGTGTCCGGGGCGGCGGTGCCGGTGTGCACATGGGTCAGATGGCGGCCGTCGAGATCCCGGTAGCGCGGCACCCCGGAGTTGGTGACCGAGCCGTCCAGGGCCGCCTCCACCTCAAGTGGGCCGGAGAACCCCTCGACGGTGAACTCGGTGCGCAACGCGGCCAGATGAGGGTCGGCCATATGCACAAACCGCTGCTGACGCACCGTCAGCACCCGGTCGCCGCCGAGATCGTAGCGCGTCCTGCGCTCCAGCAGCCCGGCGGACAGTCGCAGCAGTTGCCGGTGGGCGAGCACGGGTGTGGAGTCGGGGACGATCCAGTGTCCGTCGGGGAGGCGGAAGCGCAGGGGCAGCCAGTTGGGGACATTGACCATGTCCTCGTTCTCCACATGGCGGCCCGACACCTTGGAGGTGAGCCGGTTGTAGATGCCGGCCACATAGGTCCCCGGGTAGTGGATCTCGTCGGCGGCGCATTCGGGAAGCGTGCCCCGGGTGGCGAAGTAGCCGTTGCCCAGCGTGCACAGCGACTCCCGGAGGCGTTCATCGGCGGGTGTGTAGCCCTCGTACTCCCAGCTCCAGCCCGTCGCCTCACCCCCCGGGCTCCGGTCGTCGGTCACTTGGGCGCTCCTCCCGCACAGAGTTCTCCGAGGTCACGTACGACGAGGTCGGCGCCGTGCCGCAGCAGCCGCGTCCCGGTGTCCGCGCCGGCCGCCCGGTCCACGCCGACCACCAGGGCGAATCCGCCGCGCCGGCCCGCCTCCACGCCGGCCAGGGCGTCCTCGACGACGGCGGCCCGGTCGGCCGGGACACCGAGTCGGCGGACCGCCTCCAGGAACAGGTCCGGCGCCGGCTTGCCCGCGAGGCCCAGCCGGGCCGCCTCGCCGCCGTCCACCAGGGCGTCGAAGAGGTCGAGCACCCCGGCCCGGCCGAGCAGCTCGCCGGCGTGCCGGGATGCGGAGGCCGCGGCTCGGGGCACTCCCGCCGCGCGCAGCGCCTTCACCAGCCGTACCGTCCCCGGGTAGGCGTCCACGCCCTGCTCGCGCAGCCGCTGGGTGAAGAGGCGCTCCTTGTCCGCGGCGACGGCCCGTACCGTCTCGGCGGACGTCTCGATGCCGCGGGCGGCGAGGAAGGCCTCGGCTCCGTCGAGGCGGGACCTGCCGTCGACGTGGCGCAGATAGTCGTCGCGCTCGTCGAAGGGGCGGCGCCGGTCGGGGTCCTCGGGCGGGTGGGCGAGCAGCAGGGCGTCGAAGGCCGTCTTCCAGGCGGCCGCGTGCAGCCGGGCCGAGTCGGTGATCACCCCGTCGGTGTCGAAGACGACGGCGCCCACGTCGCGCAGGGCGGGGGCGAGCGCGTCACGGGACCGGCCAGGGATGCGGCGCGGCTGCATCGGTCGACCTCACCTCCACTCGACGGCTCACCCGTCCACTCGACGGCTCACCCGCGCCCCGCGGGATCCGCTCATGGGTACCCGCCAGAGCCGCCTTGTCACCTTCGGGCAGTGCCGCCGGCTCTCGCCAGGGCCGTACGGCCCTGGCGTATCCGCCGCGCGCATGGTGTGCTGGAGGTGACGGGAAGGACCCACAACGACGCGGAGAAGCGGCTGACGGCCGTGCACCGCGCAATCCGGATCCGCGAGAAGTGGATGGGGCCCTTCCCGCCCCATGTCGGAGCCCATGAGCCGGCGCCCGCACGCCTGGCAGGTATGCCGGAGCACGCATGGTTCTCCGTCGCCGCGCACACCTCCCATGACACGCCACCGGGGTGCTGCGCGCATCCCCGACGGCCGGGGTGTCAGTCGCCCCGGTACAGCGCGGTGAGCAGTTCGATCGCCGCCTGGGCCGCCGGGTGCGGGTCGTCGCGCCACCAGGCCAGTCGTACGGCGATGGGTTCGGCGTCCCGCACCGGCCGGTAGACGACGCCGGGGCGCGGGTACTGGTGGGCGGTGGCCTCGGCGGTCACGCCGACGCAACGGCCGGCGGAGATCACCGTGAGCCAGTCGTCGACGTCGTGCGTCTCCTCGGTCTCGGGGCGCGAGTCGGGCGGCCACAGGTCCGCGGTGGTGGTCCCGGTGCGGCGGTCGACGAGGAGGGTACGGCCGCTGAGGTCGGCCAGCCGGACCGTGCGGCGCCGGGCCAGCGGGTCGTCGGCGGCGACCGCGCACAGCCGCCGCTCCAGTCCGACGATGGCGGAGTCGAACCGCCGGTCGTCCACCGGTCGGCGTACGACGGACAGGTCGCAGGCGCCCTCGGCGAGGCCGGCGGTGGCCGAGTTGACGCGCACCAGCTGCAGATCGGTCCCGGGGTGCGCGGTGGCCCAGCGGCGCTGGAAGGCCGGGGTGTGCCGCCCGAGCGCCGCCCAGGCGTAGCCCATCCGCAGCCGGTCGTGCCCGGAGGCGGCCTCCCGGACCAGGTCGTCCACCTCGCCGAGCACACGCCGGGCGTGCGCCAGGACGCGCAGGCCGGTGCCCGTCGGGGTCACCTCGCGGGAGGTCCGCCGCAGCAGCCGTACGCCCAGGGCGCGTTCGAGCGAGGCCAGTGAGCGGGAGACGGCCGCCTGGGAGACGCCGAGGGCGAGGGCGGCGTCGGTGAAGGTGCCCTCGTCGACGATCGCGACGAGGCAGCGCAACTGCCTCAGCTCCACATCCATGACTCAAGCGTATAGATGGGGCCGCCAACGCATTTTGCGCAAGGATGGACCGACCCCACGATGGGCGCATGCGCACCCGCCCCGCAGCCGCGTCCGCCCCCGCGCCTTCCGTCGGGCCCGCACCCGCACCCACGGCCACGGCCCCGCTCACCGACCCGCTCACGGCCTCCGAGCCGACCCGCGGCCGTCTCGCCGGTGTGGCCACGATGGTCGGCAGTGGCCTGTCGAACCAGACCGGCGCCGCGATCGGTTCGCTCGCCTTCCCCGTCCTCGGCCCCGTCGGTGTCGTCGCCGTGCGTCAGTACGTCGCCGCCCTCGTCCTGCTGGCCGTCGACAGGCCGAGGCCGCGCACGTTCACGTGGCGCCAGTGGTGGCCGGTGACCCTGCTGGCCCTGGTGTTCGGCACCATGAACCTGTCGCTGTACTCCTCGATCGACCGTGTCGGCCTGGGCCTGGCGGTGACCCTGGAGTTCCTCGGCCCGCTCACCATCGCCCTGGCGACCTCCCGGCGGCGCGTGGACGTCTGCTGCGCGGTGATCGCCGCGGCCGGTGTCGTCACCCTGATGCGTCCGCGGCCCTCGGCCGACTACCTCGGGATGGGGCTGGGCCTGCTGGCCGCGGTCTGCTGGGCGTCGTACATCCTGCTCAACCGCACCGTCGGCCGGCGCATCCCCGGAGCGCAGGGCGCGGCGGCCGCGGCGTGTCTGTCCGCGGTGATGTTCCTGCCGATCGGCATTGTCGTCGTCCTGCGGCAGCCGCCGACCGCCGGCGCCGTCGTCTGCGCGATCGCCGCCGGTGTGCTCTCCTCCGCCGTGCCGTATCTCGCGGATCTGTTCACCCTGCGCCATGTCCCGGCCCGGGCCTTCGGCCTGTTCATGAGCGTCAACCCGGTCCTCGCGGCCCTGGTCGGGCTGATCGGCCTGGGGCAGGGCCTGGGCGCACCGGAGTGGGCGAGCATCGGCGCGATCGTGGTGGCCAACTCGCTCAGCATTCTGACGTCACGGACGCGCACGGCCTGACGGAACGGACCGCCCGACCGGGGAACGCCCCGAACTCCTCGACGACGGCGCGGAGTCGGGCCCACCGGCGACGACAGGACACACATCAGACTCCGGGATGATGTGTCGCCCCCACAGTGAACGCACAGCGCGCGTTCCACCTCTTGCACGGCGAAACACCCCCCACCGGAAAGGGATGTGCCGTGCGCACACGTACGCGTATACGTACGACCTCTGCAAGACAGGTGATCCTCGCCGTCACCGCGGCGGGCTCCGTGCTCGCCTCCCCGCTCACCCCCGCCTTCGCGGCGCCGTCGGCCGCCCCGACCACCGACCTCCGCGCGGACGTCGACCGCGACGGCCGGGTGGACGTCACCGGCGACTCCGACAACGTGGGTGAGGACAGCTGGTCCACCGGTCGCGGAGCGGTCTACCTTCCCAACCTCGACGACGACACCAAGCGCTGCCCGGTCAAGGGTCCCGACGGCCGTCCGCTGTCCGACGCCAAGTTGGCCGCCTGCAACGACGCGGCCGACAAGAAGGTCAACGGGGCGGCCGACGCCGCCGATCTCGCCCGGATCCGCTCCGTGGCCATGCCGGGGCTGGCGGCCGACGCCAAGGGCAGTGTGAAGGTGACGGCCGGGGCCAAGCACACCCGGGTCTTCCTCAAGCGCTCCGGCGGCTGGGTCCTGGTCACGCCCGGCACGCGGCTGTCGGCGGCCGAATTGCGCTCCGGTGCGGAGTTCGGAGTCGAGGCCACCGACGTCATCCGGGACACGGCGAAGTGGGACGGCCGCGCGGTGATCCAGCTGTCCGTGACGTCCGCGGGCCGGACCACCTCCGACACGGTCACGCTGCGCGTCGCCCCGCTGCTGACCCACCATCACTTGCAGAACGCCCAGCAGGTGATGGTCACCAAGGTGCCCGGCAACAGCCCCGAGGACGGGCCCTACCGGCAGTTCGTGAAGAACCTGGGGAACGAGGTGCGGCGCGCGGGGATCACCAAGCCGCTCGTGACCTTCGACAAGTACGGCGACATCTGGGCGCAGGACTTCGTGGAGCCGGCCTATGTGAGCATGGCCGGTCCGGGCGGGCAGCGGCATGTGATGCGGGTGATGCTGCGTTCGGCCCAGCCCGACCGTGAGGCCGGCCGGGAGCTGTTCGAGAAGGTGCGCGGCCGCGACATCGGCGTCGTGCAGGTTTCCGGTGTGCGCGACTCGGAGGAGCACACGCTCAACTCCACCGGGAACATGGAGACCATCCCGCCCTACACGCACGGCGGACGCTCCTTCCCGGCCGGCCGCGTCATCATGGGCCACCGCAAGGACACGGGTTCCAAGCCGGCGCAGGCGATGCGCACCCTGCTGAAGTCCCAGGGCCTGCAGGACCCGCTGCTGCTGGACACCTCGTGGCTGGGCGTCGGCCATGTCGACGAGTTCGTGCAGTTCCTGCCGGCCGACACCCCGCGCGGCTGGCGGATCGGGGTCGCCGACCCGCAGGCCGGGCTGAAGCTGCTGCGCGACGCGCAGCGGGCCGGCCACGGCCGCACCAAGATGTTCTCCGTCCCGGGTCTCGGTGGCACGCCGGCGCCGAAGGAGACCATCGACCAGGCCCTCGCCGCCCGGCACTTCGTGGCCGACAACACCATGGCGGCCGAGCGCATCGAGGCCAACCTCGCCATCCTCAAGCACGAGACGGGTGTCACCGACGAGGAGATCGTGCGCGTGCCGGGCCTGTACACCCGGGAGGCCGAGATGTCCGCGGCCGGCGGGCGGGACGTGTCCGTGCCGCGGCTGACCCGCATGGGCGGCGACCCGGCGCTCGTGGACACCCTCGGCAAGTACGGCCAGCAGAAGCGGCTCGCCCGGGACCGCGCCACGTCCGCCGCCCCGGCCGCCGTCCAGACCAGCGCCTATGTCCCCGGCGCCGTCAACGGCATCCTGCTCGCCCGCGACCGCTATCTCGCCCCGCGCCAGTGGGGTCCGGTCATCGGCGGGAAGGACATCTTCACGCAGGCCGTCACGGCGGCGTACACGCGAGTCGGTCTGAAGGTGTCGTACATCGACGACTGGTACACCTACCACCTCGGCATGGGCGAGGTGCACTGCGGCACCAACACCCTGCGCGACGCCTCCGCGGCGTGGTGGAAGTCGAACTGACAGCTGGTCGGACACGGCTGTGTGGGCCGCTCACGCCCGTGCGGGCGCGGCCCACTCGGCCTACACCACGGCCGCCGCCCCCCGGCGCTGCACCAGGAACAGCAGCACGATGATCACCGCGGTGACGGGGATGACCGCGTCCTTGAGCGACGGCTCGACGACCTTGAGGCCCTCGACCGCGTACAGCACCGAGATCGCCGGGGTGATCATGCTGTCGCCGAAGAACAGCGACGCGCCGAAGATGCCGAGCGCGGCCAGGACGACGGCGGCTCTGCGGCCGCGCTGCGCGTTCCACCGGCGCAGCAGGGTGATCAGCGCCATGATGCCGCCCTCGCCGTCGTTGTCGGCGCGCGTCGGGCTGGTCCCGATGTCGCCGAAGACCACGCTTAGGGCGCCGACGACCACCGCGAGCCGCACCGTGTAGTGGGCTCGGAGCGCCCGCGCACGTGACCTTCGTTGCCGCAAGGTCGATACTGCCGACAGGCACCCTCATACGCCGTCCGGAAGGAAAACGGCAGCGCTTCGGCATCAGAACCCGGCCATGATCCCGCTCCGGACCGCCCACGAACCCTCACGAACTGTCAAGATCGAGAGCTGACATTCCAACCTCTGAGCGGCGGCGACACTGCCAGAGGCGGTCGGCCACTCTCACCGGGAGGTACTCATGAAGATGCTGATCAATGTTGCGGAGACCGTGGTCGCGGACGCGTTGCGCGGGATGGCGGCGGCCCATCCCGAGCTGGTCGTCGATGTGGAGAACCGGGTGATCGTACGGCGGGACGCGCCCGTCGCGGGGAAGGTCGCCCTCATCTCCGGCGGCGGGTCGGGGCACGAGCCGCTGCACGGTGGATTCGTGGGTCCCGGCATGCTGTCGGCGGCCTGTCCCGGCGAGGTCTTCACCTCCCCGGTGCCCGACCAGATGGCGCGGGCGGCGGCCGCCGTGGACAGCGGGGCGGGCGTGCTGTTCATCGTGAAGAACTACACGGGCGACGTCCTCAACTTCGACATGGCCGCCGAGCTCGCCGAGGACGAGGGCATCCAGGTGGCGAAGGTGCTCGTCAACGACGACGTGGCGGTCACCGACAGCCTCTACACGGCCGGGCGGCGCGGCACGGGCGCGACGCTGTTCGTGGAGAAGATCGCCGGCGCGGCGGCGGACGAGGGACAGCCGCTGGAGCGGGTGGAGGCGATCGCACGCCAGGTCAACGAGAACTCCCGCAGCTTCGGCGTAGCCCTCAGCGCCTGCACCACGCCCGCCAAGGGCAGTCCCACCTTCGATCTGCCGCCCGGTGAGCTGGAGTTGGGCGTCGGCATCCACGGCGAGCCCGGCCGGGAGCGGCGGGCGATGATGACCTCGGGCGAGATCGCCGACTTCTCGGTGGGCGTGATCCTGGAGGACATGGCCCCGCGCAATCCCGTCCTCGTCCTGGTCAACGGCATGGGCGGGACTCCGCTGTTGGAGCTGTACGGCTTCAACGCCGAGGTCCAGCGGGTGCTCGGCGGGCACGGTGTGGCCGTCGCCCACACTCTCGTCGGCAACTACGTCACCTCGCTCGACATGGCGGGCGCCTCGGTCACCCTGTGCCAGGTCGACGAGGAGTTGCTGCGGTTGTGGAACGCGCCGGTGAAGACTCCGGGGCTGCGCTGGGGGGTGTGATCAAGGGACGTGATCAGGGGACGTGATCAAGGGAACCCCGATCCGGGTACGCAACAACCGCAGACTCCGGGTACCAACCGACCGCAGGCCACGACCGCAAGTCACCCTGTCAGACAAGGAGTTCCAGTGCTCGACGCCGAATTCTTCCGCCGTTGGATGACGGCGACCGCGGCCGCCGTCGACCGTGAGGCGGAACGGCTCACCGCCCTCGACTCACCCATCGGGGACGCCGACCACGGCAGCAATCTGCAGCGCGGGTTCACCGCCGTCACCGCGGCGCTGGAGAAGGAGGCCCCGCAGTCGCCGGGCGCGGTCCTGACGCTCGCCGGGCGGCAGCTCATCTCCACGGTGGGCGGGGCGTCGGGGCCGCTGTACGGGACGCTGCTGCGCCGGACCGGCAAGGCGCTCGGGGACGCCGGCGAGGTGAGCGAGTCCGAGTTCGGCCAGGCGCTGCGGGCCGGGGTGGACGCGGTCATGGCGCTCGGCGGGGCGGCGCCGGGCGACAAGACCATGATCGACGCGCTGGTGCCGGCCGTGGACGCGCTCGGCGACGGCTTCACCGCGGCACGGGCCGCCGCGGAGGAGGGCGCCCTGGCGACGACGCCGTTGCAGGCCCGCAAGGGGCGGGCGAGCTATCTCGGGGAGCGCAGTATCGGGCACCAGGATCCGGGGGCCACGTCGTCGGCGCTGCTGATCGCGGGCCTTGCGGAGGCGAACGGTGAGTGAGGGGACGGCGCGTGACGGAGCGGCAGGTGACAGCGCGGTGAGTGACGACAGGAAGGGCGAGCGGCTCGTCGGCATCGTGCTGGTCTCGCACAGTGCGCAGGTGGCCGCCTCGGTGGCCGAGCTGGCGCAGGGGCTCGCGGGCGGCGGAACGGCTGTGCCGGTGTCCCCGGCGGGCGGCACCGAGGGTGGTGGCCTCGGCACCAGCGCGGAGCTGATCGCCGCGGCGGCAGCGGCCGTGGACCGCGGCGCCGGGGTCGCGGTCCTGACCGATCTGGGCAGCGCGGTCCTCACCGTGAAGGCCCTGCTCGCGGAGGGCGACGAACTCCCCGACAACACACGGCTGGTGGACGCCCCGTTCGTCGAGGGCGCGGTGGCCGCGGTCGTCACGGCGTCCACCGGCGCCGACCTCGCGGCGGTGGAGGCGGCGGCCGCGGAGGCGTACACGTACCGGAAGGTGTGAGACAGGCGGAACCGCGGCATCAGCCTGCCGCGCCGAGGGCCCCACGGCCGCGCCACCGGATTCCGGCCGGCGTGCTGTGGGGCCCTTACTGCCGCTGTCCGAGGTCGCAGGCCGCGAGGGCGCAGGCCGCGAGGTCGTTCGCCGCTGGGCTGTCCTGCGGGGGCGTCCTCCGGGGAGTCCTCCTCCGCTAGGCGAGTCCTTCCGCCACGGCCGCCAGTGCCGAGCGCATCGTCGCCGTCAGTCGGGCCTGTGCCGTCGCCGAGCCGGGCTCGGTGCCGGTGTCAGTGTCGGCGTCGGTGTCGGTGTCGGTTGTGTGCCAGGCGTGGTGCTCGACCGCCGCGCGCAGTGCAGCGTTGAGCATCGCGGCCTGGATCGCCGGGCGCAGATCGTCGGCGGGCAGCCCGGCCCGTTCGGCGAGGGCGCGGGCGAAGGCCGGTTCGGCCTCGTCGTACGTCTGGAGCCAGATCGCGCGCAGGCCGGGCTCGGTGCGGGTGAGCCGTACCAGCGCCCCCACGGTGGAGCGGTCGGGTACGGACAGCAGGCGCTCGTCGGCCGCGAACTCCCGGTCCATGACCTCCTCCAGGGGCTCCCCGGGACGCCAGCGTCGCAGACACTCGGCGATGAGGTCGATTCCGGCCGAGAACAGCGGACGTACGCAGCTCTCCTTGCTCGGGAAGTAGCGCCACACGGTCCGCGCGGACACGCCGACCGCCGCTCCGATCTGCTCGCCGGTGGTCGCCGCCACGCCCTGGGTGACGAACAGGTCCACCGCCGCCCGCGCGATCTCCAGCCGGATCTCGGCCTTGCGCTCCTCGGTCAGGGGCGGTCGTCCCGTGGGTCGTCTGATGCCTCCGCGGGCTGCGGTCATGGTCTCCTCCGGCCGGCGCTGATCGCTCTCCCGGAATTCTCCATCAAGACTTTATGTCACTCAGAGACATTAAGTCGTATGGTGAGGCTCCCCGGGCTCGTTCGGCAGGAAACGCCCCTCGGGCACCGGCACCGGCACTGGCGTCGACATCGGCATCGGCATCGATCGACACATGGATGGAGCACTTCATGAGCGGCGGACTGGACGGACGCAGCGTCATCGTCACCGGAGCGGGTTCGGGCATCGGGCGCGCTGCCGCGCTGGCCTTCGCCGCGGAGGGTGCGCGAGTGGTGGTGGCGGATCTGAACGCCGAGGGCGCGCAGGGGGTAGCCAAGGAGATCGAGCAGGCGGGCGGCGCCGCGGTCGCGGTCGTCGGCGATCTGAGTGAGCAGGCTGTCGCCGACCAGGTGGTCGAGACCGCGGTGGAGCGCTTCGGCGGCGTGGACGTCCTGGTGAACAACGCCGGGATCATGGACCGCATGTCGGCGCTCGCGGACGTCACCGACGCGGAGTGGGAGCGGGTGATCCGGGTCAATCTCACCGCCCCGTTCCTGCTCACCCGGGCGGCACTGCCGCACATGCTGGAGGCCGGCAAGGGCGCCATCGTGAACACGGCCTCGGAGGCCGGTCTGCGCGGCAGCGCCGCGGGTGCCGCGTACACGGCGTCCAAGCACGGGGTGGTGGGGCTGACGAAGTCCCTCGCGGTGATGTACCGCAAGCAGGGGATACGCGCCAACGCCATCGCCCCGGGCGGCACGCAGACCGGCATCGTCGTGGACGCGGCGCAGGACACCCATGGGCCCGCGGCCCTCGGCCCGCACTTCGTCAACATCGGCAGGCTGGCCCAGCCGGAGGAGCAGGCCGCCGCCATCGTGTTCCTCGCCTCGGACGCCGCGAGCAACATCAACGGCGTGATCCTGCCGGTCGACGACGGCTGGTCGGCCGTCTGACCCTCTCCTCGGTTCCCGGCCTGCCCGCTCCTCGGT
>JABFVM010000115.1 GCA_013362785.1 Streptomyces sp.
CCTTGGCCATGAGCACGGGCATGGGGACTCCCGGGCGAGGGACGGACTGGGCGGGCAGCGAACCACCGCAGCCGGCTGCCCCCGCCGCACGGCGGGGGCAGCCGAACAGCGGGGGCAGCCGCACGGCGAGGGCAGCCGAACGGCGGGGGCAGCCGGTGGACGAGGGCCGACGGCCGACGGCACCGGCGGGCCCACGGGTCAGGCCCGTCTCACCCGCGTCCCGCCGAGGTCAGGAGCTGCGTCGCCGCGAGCTGCGCGTACAGCTCGTCCTCGGCCACCAGTTCCTCGTGGGTGCCGACCGCGCGGACCCTGCCCGCGTCCATGACGACGATGCGGTCGGCGTCCGTGACCGTCGACAGCCGGTGGGCCACCACCAGCACGGTCGTCTCGCGTGCCGTCTCGGCGATGACGTCCCTCAGTGCCAGCTCGTTGACGGCGTCGAGCTGCGAGGTCGCCTCGTCCAGGAGCAGCAGCCGGGGCCTGCGCAGCAGCGCGCGGGCGATCGCGACGCGCTGACGCTCGCCGCCGGACAGTTTCGTGCCGCGGTGCCCGACCGGGGTGTCCAGGCCGTGCGGGAGACGCTCGACGAGGGCGTCGAGCCTGGTCCGGGCGAGGACCTCGCGTATGTCGTCGTCGGTCGCGCCGGGCGCGGCGAAGACCAGGTTCTCCCGCAGCGTGCCGGCCAGCACCGGCGCGTCCTGCTCGACGTACCCGATGACGGACCGCAGCTCGGACAGCGGCCACTTCGTCACGTCCTTGCCGTCGATCAGGACACGGCCGCCGGTCGCCTCGTAGAACCGCTCGACGAGCGCGAAGACCGTCGACTTGCCCGCGCCCGAGGGGCCGACGAACGCCGTCATCCCGCCGCCCGGCACCTCGAAGTCCACCCGCCGGTGGATGTCCGGCAACCCGGGCCCGTACCGGAAGGACACCTCCTCGAAGCAAACCGACGCCGCACGCGGCCGCACCGCCTCGGTTGACGCGGGCTGCACCGGCCGGTGCCGGTCCTGCGGCTCCGTCGCCAGGCCGTCCACCTGCGCGATCCGGGCGATCGCGGCCGCGCCCTCCTGGTAGTGGGACGCTGCCTCGACCAGCTGGTACACCGGCTCCATCAGGAAGAAGAGGTACAGCAGGAACGCGATCAGGGTGGACACGGGCATGTCCCCGGACGCCACCCGCGCCCCGCCGACGGCGAGACACGCGAGGAACGCCAGCTCGACGGCGAGGTTGTCCGCCGAACCCAGCACGGCCTCCCACTTCGCGCTGCGCACCCCGTGACGCCACGCCCTGCGCGCCGCCGCCTCGACGCGAGCGGTCTCCCGCTCCTCGGCGCCGGACGCCTTCACCGTACGGAACGCGCCGAAGACCCGCTCCAGGCCCGTGGACATCTCCCCGACAGCCGCCTGCGCACGCTCGGCGGCCTGCCCGATCTTCGGCATCACCAGCACGGCACCCACACCGACGACCGCGACCACGCCGAGCGTGACGCCCAGCAGGACGGCATCGAGGAACGCCATCACCACGACCGCCGCGACCAGCGTCACCGCCCCCGTCGCCGCGGAGACCACCGCCTGGGTGCTGACGGCCCGCAACAGCGTGGTGTCGGAGGTCACCCGGGACATCAGATCGCCCGGCTGCATCCGGTCCACCTCCGCGAGGCGCAGCCGCAGCAACCGTCCGATGAGGCTGCGACGGGCGGCGAGCACCACCGACTCCGCCGTCCGTTCCAGCACATAGGCACCGAAGGCCTCGGCCACCATGCTCAGCAGGACCAGAACGGTCATGGCCAGCAGGATGGTGCCGATCGTGCCACCGGACGAGAGCCGGTCGACCAGCGCCTTCGTGGCCAGGGGCTGGAGCAGCCCGCCGGCGGCCCCTGCCAGCGCCAACAGCAGGCCGAGTACTACGGCCCACCGGTGCGGGCGGACATACCCGTACAGCGCCTTGAGCGTCTCGCTGGCGCGCAGGGACTCGGCACCCGTCGCCTCCGGGGCGGATGCGGTGTTCACAGAATTCCTTTCCTACGTGGCCGGCCGCGCAGCGCGTCAGCGGGTGCGGGCACCGGCCGGCGCGGGGGCCTGTCATCGCGGAGTTCAGGGCGTACGACGGCCAGGCAGAAAGGTTCAGCTTGGCGGGGGGGTGCACCCGACGAACGCCGGATGGTCGAAACCCCTCAGGGCCCCCCTGGGCGGATGTGCTCGCCGATCGCCGGCTCAGTGGACCAGTGAGGCCGCCCGCGTGGCGAAGATGTGCGCCCCTGCCTCGTAGAGGTCAGGACGGACGACGAACAGGACACCGGCGCCCGCCACCAGCGTCAGGCCGAGAAGTTCCAGCAACCGGCTACCGCGAGGTGTGACGTCACGGCCGGGCACGTCGATGTCGGCCGACGCCCCGACGGTGGTCTCGGGCTCCTTGTCACGAACGTGCTGTGTCATGCCTCCAGCCTGGGTGCCCGGCCGCTCTCCGCACATCCGGCGACTGTCGGGTCCACCCCCGCCGAGTGGCTGGAGAAGACCGGCCTGGGGTAGGAGCCGTCGGGTCCGCGAGGCGGACGCGCCGCAAGCACGGCAGCACCGCCGGGCACATCAACGCTGCTTGGCGACGACCGATGGGTCCGGCTCGTCGGTCCCCGGGGAGCCGGGGCCGCCGACGGCCGACGGGGGCGGGCCGGTCAGGGACCGGGCGATGACCACCGAACCGCCACCGTGGAGCAGAACGCTGCCGAGCACCGTCAGGGTCATGGCGTA
Source organism: Streptomyces sp. (assembly GCA_013362785.1). Classification (GTDB taxonomy): domain Bacteria; phylum Actinomycetota; class Actinomycetes; order Streptomycetales; family Streptomycetaceae; genus Streptomyces. The sequence goes on from JABFVM010000115.1 coordinate 2,748, forward strand.
CAGGGCGGTGTCGGCGTACCGCCCGTCCGGCAGAGCGTTGAACGCGAGCAGGCCGAACACGATGGAGGTGGTGCCGCGTGGTCCGAGCGCGCCGACCATGAGCCGTTCTCGCCAGGTGAACTTCGAGCCGAGGAAGGCGAACATGATCGGCAGGATGCGCACGACGGTGAGCGCGGCGACGCAGAGCACGATGGCGGGCCAGTCGGCGCCCTCGCCCAGGGCGAGCACCACGGCGTTGCCGAAGAAGAACCACATGCACATCGTCATCATCGAGTTGGTGTCCTCGATGAGCTGGAAGTCCGAGGCGTGGGGAGCCGAGGCGCCCCGTCGGCGGACCGGTGCCTGTCTGACGTAGCGGAAGGCGATCCCGCACACGAACGAGGCCACGAAGCCATTGCCGTCCATCGCCGTGGTCACGGTGTAGGCGAGCAGCGGCGTGACCAGCACGACGATCCGCCGGGACTGCTCCGTCATCCACTCCGCGCGGTCGGCCAGATTGATCAGCCACGCCACCAGCGCCCCCACCACGAAGCCGGCCACGAGGGCCTTCAGCGCGAACGGCACGGCCGTGCCGAGGGCCTGCTCGGGCGTTCGGCTGACGGAGTTGGTGCCGACGAGGATCAGTGCGAACAGGAAGAGAGGCGAGACGATGCCGTCGTTGTAGCCGCTCTCCACGTTGAGCACGCTGCGCACCCTTGCCGGGATACGCCGGTCGCGGACCAGCGTCTCGGCCGGGGCGAAGTCGGTCGGGACGACGATGCACGCGATGAGCAGCAGCAGCGCGACCGGCAGTCCGGGCAGCAGCAGCGTGCCCAGCAGCACCATCGTGAGCAGGCTCAGCGGCAGGGCCACCAGCAGTGCCCGCGCGGCGGAGCCGGGATCGTTGCCGAACAGCCGCCCGCCCGGCAGCTCGGTGGCGTCGACGAACAGCAGGACGGCCAGGATGACCTCGGCCACATGCTGAGCGACCTCGGAGTTCAGGGTGACAGCGATATGGCTGTGGGTGAACACCCCCGTGACCACGCCCGCGAGCACCAGCACCAGAGGAGCCCGCACATGCCGTCGCTCCAGCCGGCCGGCGACCAGCGACCACCCGGCCACCGCCGTGGTGATCACAATCAGTACAGAGATCATTTGAATCCGCTTCAGCACTCGGACCAGACCGCCGGCCGCCCCACCGGGACCTCCACAAGGGCGTCGACCGGTATGAGCGCAGGCAGACGGTACATCGGACGAGGGCCGGCAGACAGCACCGACCCTCGCGCCTGGCTCCGGCATACCGCCGCCGGAACCCGACCGGGCGGAGCGCGGTCAGAGGCGGCGGGCCGCGCGCAGCCCTTGTGCGTAGTAGCCGTCACCGTCGAGCCGTGAGGTGCCGCCCTTGTCGCCCATGGTGGGGCCGCCCGCGTTCTTCCGGCTGGAGATGAAGCGCGGTTGGTCGGCGGTGTCCAGGCCGAGGTAGATGCCGATGTGGCCGATCCGTCCGCCGGGCAGCTCCCGTGTCTTGAAGAACACCAGGTCGCCGGGCTGGAGCTGCTGGATGACGGCGGGGCGGCGGTCGGTGAGGGGGATCACGGGTACGCCGAGCCGCCCGCGGGCGATCGCGTCGGGGGTCCGCTGCAGCCCGTTGCCCGCCGCGCCGTCCCTGCTGTTCAGCGGGAATCCCGAGCGGTATCCGTACACCAGCCGGACATAGCCGGAGCTGTCGACGGAGCGTGCGCGGTCCTTCTCGGGACGGCGGGTGACCGCGTCGGGGAAGGCCCAGGGGATGCCCAGGTAGTCGTAGAAGTCCGAGCCCGTGCGCGGCTTCGGCTTCCCTTGCGCGGCACGCTTGGCATCGCCGGCGGTGTCGGGTGTGTAGCGGGCGGCACCGCTGTATTCGACTCCCGCTGCCGTCGTCCGGACCGGGGCACCGGCGATGTAGTCGAAGGCCGTGGCGAGGATGTCGGGGTCGCGGCTGCCGAGCCGGGACTTGAGCCAGTTCTTGAACCAGGCGCTCTGCTCCGCGCCACGGGCCCATGGCTTGGGCAGCAGCCGCACCCAGCTCTTGGTGACGACCTTGGCATCCGTCGTACGCGGCTCCGCGAAGGTCCTGCTGGGCCCTGTCAGTACGGCCGTACGGGCGCCGTCGGTGAACGTGGCGATGACGGTGCCGCGCGGGTCGCGGGCGACCGTGCGGGCGGGGTTGCCGATCCGCTCGAAGTGCAGCGGGCCGGTCCGGACCCGGATTCCGTCACCCAGTGATGCCCTTGATACGTGCGGTACCTGCGATGCCGGCGCGGCCGCCGGACTGTCGGTGCGGTGCCTGAGCTGCAGGGTCAGCGCGTAGCTCGTCGCGAGCAGGACGGCCGTCACCAGGGACAGGGCCGCGTTCCTGGTCAGGGAGAACCTACGGGTTCTGGGCAGGAGGCGTTTCACTGGTCAACTCCGATGGGGGGAAGGAGAGATGGCGCCGCATGTCGGGGAGGGGGCGGCTCATGTCGTGGGCAGGGCACCCAGCAGCAGCCCGGACACCAAGATCACGTAGGTGGCGAAAGTGACCGCGCCGGTGGAGAGGACCGTCGCCGTCTTGGGCTGCCTCTCCAACTGGTAGGCGATGAGACCGGGGACGATGAACCCGAGGGCCTGATGGGCGAACAGCGTGGGGAACTGCTGCTGGAGCAACAGGGAGAGCCCGGCCTGGAGCAGGACGCCGATGAGCACGACGGCGGCGAACAGCCGCTTGCCGTAGAGGATGACGAAGCGCTGCACGAGCTTGGTCAGCAGGTAGGTCAGGCCTGCCACGGCCGCGACCATGGCGGCGCGCCGCAGATCGTCGACGAGGGTGAGGGCGAGCCAGCCGGGGGTGATCATTCCGCCCGGCGAGAGGTTCGTGGTCAGGTAGCACAGGAGGGAGAAGACCAGACCGAGGGCGATGCCGATGGCTGCGATCTGGGGTGTGACTACTGCGGGGATCAACGGGATTCTCCATGCGAGGAGTTGCGGTGGGCGACGAGTGAGGTGGGGGCGTCGCTCGGGTCGGAGGGACCGGCGGGGTCGGCGGTGGCGTCGGCGGCGTCGGGGTGGTCGGGCGCGAGTGCCGCGAGCCGCTCCAGGAAGAGTTCGCCCTGGCCATGGATGTTGCCGATGGCGACGAGCGAGGAGTCCGGACCCAGGTGGGCCAGCAGGTCCGTGGTGAGCCGGTCGGGGTCGCGGCGGTCGCCGCCGAGATCGACCACGTTCCCGGTCCAGTGGGCGGGTATGGCGTCGGCGGCCGACTTGGTGGGGTGGCCGATGAGGAACACCGTCTCCGGGTCGAGCTGGGGGATGAGCGCGCCCATCTGCCCGTTGCGCTCCACACGGTCGGGGCGGCAGTTGATGACGACGTGCAACGGACGGTGGATCGCGCCCAGTTCGAGCAGCTGCTTGATGTTCATCAGCGTCGACTCGGGGTCGTTGGCGGCGAAGACGTTCGCGAAGCGCAGCCGCTTTCCGTCCGGGGTGCGGTACCGCTCGACGGACAGCACACCCGGGTCCGGCGGCGCCTCGTACATGCCCTTCAGCGCGGTCGCGCGGTCGACGCCGAGCTGTTCGGCGACCGCGAGGGCGATGGCGACGTTCTCCTTGAAGGTGAACCAGCTGAAGCCGCGCAGTTCCTCGTCGGTGACGGTTTCCGGGTCGGCGTAGATCAGCTCGCAGTTCCGGGCGTCGGCCTCCTCCTTCAGGATGGGGAAGCGCTCCTTCTCCGCGGTGACACAGACGCCGCCCTCCGGCAGGGACCGGCACAGGGAGCGGGCCACGTCGTCCAGCGTCGGGCCCATCTCGGCGAGATGGTCCTCGCGGACGTTGCAGAGCACGCCGATGGTGGAGCGGATCAGCTTGGACTGGTTGATCTCCTGGAGTGCGGGCATGACGGCCATGCACTCCATGACCAGGACATCGGGCCGGTAGCCGGCGGCCCGCCGGACGATGCCGATCTGCTCCACGACGTTGGCGATGCCGAACTTGCGGTAGACCGGCTCCTCGGTGGCATCGGGGTGGATGAACCGGGCCGCGGTGCCCGTGGTCTTGGCGACGGTCACCAGGCCGCTGCCGCGCAGCGCGCCCGCGCACAGCCGGGTGATGGAGGACTTGCCGCGAATGCCGTTGACCAGCACTCGGGTGGGTATGGCGGCGAGATTCGCGTCATGGCGGCGCTGTTCGACGATGCCTGCGACGAGCAGGCCGAAGCAGCACGTCGCGAGGACGCAGTACAGGAAGAGCACGGCGGGTCAGCTCCTGGGACCGGGGCCGGACGGGGAAGTGGAGGGGGTGGGCGCCGCGTCCGGGGAACCGGGCGCGGGCGGTGTGTCGGTACGAGGGAGTCGCTGTCTGATCAGTTCGAGGCTGCGGGCGACGGATCCCACCTCGTCGTGGTAGCGCGGGTAGAGCACCGTCCTGCGGTCCCCGGCCGCCAGCGCCTCGGCGCCCCGGGCGAGTTCACGGAGCGGACGTACGACGACGAGGTACAGCCAGCTGACGCAGAGGGCACCCGTCGTCAGTCCCAGCAGACCGACGAGCATGATCCGCCGCTGCGCCTCGTACTCGGGCAGCCCCATCCAGAGCACCGGCTTGATGGAGGCGACCTGCCAGCCGAGTGCGCCCGCGACGCCCCGCTTCTCGTTGAACGGCGCCACCGCGGCGACCGCCGGATCCCTCCATCCGAGCAGCAGCTCGGCGGAGCCCTTGGTCGTGCGGACGGCCTTCATCTGGGCCCGCAGCCGGCCGTCGGAGACCCGCCCGAAGGCCACGAACCCCTTGTTGGACGCGATGACCCGATGCGCGGAGTCCACCAGCCACACCGAGCCGAGACCGGGTCGGTTGAGGATGCCGGTCAGGTACTGGACCTTGAACTCGCCCACGACATAGTGGCGTCCGACCTTCGTCGGCGCGCCCTTGACCGGCTGAGCGGCCACTGCGGCGAGGACCGGTTCCCTGCCGGAGGTGTTCGTCTGCCTGACCCCGGCCCTGATGCGGGCCTTGTTCGGGGTACGGGCTTCGCCGCCGGCGCGGGCGAGGATCTCGCCGGTGCCGTCGACGACGTACAGGGACCGGTATCGGCCGTGCTGCTCAAGGGAACGGTCGAGGACCTTGCGAGCCTCCTCCGACCGGGAGGTGTCGATCACGGTGGCGAGATGGGCGAGATCCGCGTATCCGTCGTTGATCCCCCTGCGCACGCGATCCGCCGTCGTCTCGGTGCGTTGCCGCTGGTCGTCGGAGAGCAGCCGCGGTACGACCGCGGCCGGGCGCGGCAAGGTGCTGCCGACCGTCAGCAGCATCGACGCGGGCCAGGCCAGCAGAGCGAACGCGCACATCACGAGGACGGTGCGCAGTCCGAGCCGATGCCGTCCCTTGCCCGTCCCGCGCGGAACTCGCCCCTTGGCCGGTGGCTGCGCGACCGTCTCCTGCGACGGCCCGCCCCTGCCACGGAGTTGAAGGCGCAGTGCCTCCAGCGCGGCGCCGACCCGGGCGGGTTCCCCGAAGCGGGGCACGTGGACGGGAGCTGTGAGGTCACCCGAGCCGAGCCTCAGCGCTTCGCGACGCAACCGCAGCACCGGCCGCTGCACCAGCATGTGGAGGGCGGCGGTGACCCCGGCCGCGAGAGCCAGGAGCACGGCCGCGGCGAGGAGGGCGAGACGAAGGTGACCGGTCCCGGCCCCATGACGCTCGGTCTGCACCGTCGTGACGACCGTCAGTCCGAGTTCGCTGCTCGGACTCTCTTTGGCGGCAGCCCCTCGGGCTACGGCGGCGTACCCGACGGCGGTACGGCTGTTGCCGTCCGCTGCCCGGACGAGGCTGCCGCTCGGACCGTCGAAGCCGCCGGCGCCGGTGTCCGACGGTCCCCTGCTCTGCGCCTCGCGGGCGGCGGTGCCGGCCAGCTCCTTGGCCCGGTCGGTGCCGGATCCCGGCCCGGCCGAGGTGAGAGTGGCCCCGCCACGGTCCACGACGTTGAGCGTGTGTTTCCCGCCGACGGAGATGCCCGGCGGCTTCACGCTCTGGGAGGCGACGAGCAACTCCTGCCTGCCGCCTTGCGACAGCGTCGCGAAGGCCAGCAGCCGGGTGACGCCCGAGTCGTCCCGCACCAGTCTCGGAGGCGGGTTCGCGGGCAGTCCACGAAGGTTCACTTTCCCGAGCGGTAGGGCCTCACCGTGCGAGGCGAGCAGCCGACCGGTGGACACGTCGACGACGGCGGTACCCCGCCACTTGCGGTAGGACCGGTCGAGGCGGGTCAGCATCGCGTCCGCCGGTACGGACTTGGAGTCACCGAAGTCCGCGCCCGCTGCCCGCAGATCGGTGACGCTCTGGTCGACGGCGCCCTGCAGCGCGACCGCCCCGTCCTCGGCGATGTGCTGCTGGGAGCTGAGAACGGCCTCGGGGACGCCCCGTTCGGCATCGCTCCCGACCGCGAACACCGTCAGGCCCGCGACGAGCGCCAACAGAACCGGCAGGGCCGCCAGTGGCGGCCGTACACCTCCCAACACAGCCATGTCCGCCCGACGCCGAGCCGGGCTCCGCGTGAATATCGGGGATCGAGTGGTGGTCAAGAAGAATCCTTTCCAGAAAAGAAACTCTTGACCTGTCTGACGACGGAAATGCTTCGCCGGTTTATCGGAGAGGTGTGACCGTGCTCACCGAGAGAAAGGATTTGCAAACCCCATCTGACCTGCAAGTTTGCCACACTTGTGAGCATGGTGAATTTAGGCTTCACGGAATGCGAACAATTACTACGGACCAACCCGCGAGTGAGACGAGAATTACCCGCGAGGATTATTTTGCATTCCTTCTGTCTTGCCTATCCCGCAGTCGGCTGTTTCACCCCCGCCGATCGGCGGGGGTGCGGCAGTCGTAGAGGCCGAAGTTGCCGCGGGTGCGCCAGCCGTAGGCCCCGGAGGGGATGCGCTCGCAGTGGGACTTCACCCAGGTCGTGGCGGGAGTGGTGGGTCGCAGGTGAGTGAGCAGCACGTAGCGGAGTTGGTGAGTGGCGATCAGGTTGCCGAGCTGCGGGGCGCTGGGGAAGGGGGTCCTCCCGGTGAATCCGCCCATGACGAGCACGGGTTGGGCCTGAGCGCGCAGCAGACGTTCCGCGGGGTAGGCGGCCTGGGTCGCGAGCAGGTACTTCTCGCCCTTGCGGTGCGCGATGAGGTAGTCCAGCAGGGCGGTGTCGCGGGCGCTGGGCCGGTCGAGCTCGGCCCGGCGGACAGCGGACGGGTCGTTCAGGGCCCGGTGGTGGAACTCGCCGACCGGACCGGCCGTCGGGGACGTGGAGGCGCCCGCGTAGCGCGGGTCGAGGGACGAGACGGCCCAGCCGGCGGGTACGAGCAGAGTGGCCGCGATCGAGGCAGCCAGAGAGCCACGGATCAGCTCCCGGGAGGCGCGTGACCCGCCGGCCCACAGCCCGAGCGTCCCGCACACCGCGAAGACCACGGCGAACGCCAGCAGCCGTGCGGCGAACCACGTCGGCCCGTCGAGTACGAACGCCCAGGCCACCGTCAGCACGATCGCCGCCGGCAGCCACAACCGCCGTCGACCGCCCGCCTCGTACGCGGAACGGAAGAGCGCGAGCCCGCCTCCGGCCAGCGCGGCGATCGCCGGTGCGAGCACGGCCGTGTAGTAGACGTGATTGCCGTTGGAGACGCTGAACACCACGGCATGGACGGCGAGCCAACCGCCCCAGAGGAGGAAACCCGCACGCAGCGGGTCGGTCCGCGGCTCACGGGCGCACCAGACCAGGGCCGTGACGACGGCGACCACGGCGAGCGGCAGGAACCAGGCGATCTGCGGGCCTACGGTGTGGTTGACGAGCATCCCCCAGCCGGTGTTTCCGGTCATACGGCTGGCGGCGGTGGCCGGGACGGCGCCGAACGCGGTGCCGTCGTCGCTGAAGCGGCTCATGCCGTTGTAGCCGAAGACCAGGCTGAAGGGGTTGTTGTTCGACGTGGCGTCGATGTACGGGCGGTTGTCCGCGGGGGTCGCCCACGCGATCAGCGTCCACGAGCAGGAGACGGCCAGCGTGACCGCACCGCTGAGCAGCAGGCGCAGAGCCCTCCGCAACGGCGGGTTGGGCGCGGTGAGTTGATGGACCACGGCGAAGACCGGCAGGACGAGCCAGGCCTGCAGCATCTTCGTCTGGAAGGCGAGCCCGACCCAGACGCCACACGTGATCAGCGGGAGCAGCCGCCCGGTTCGTGCCGCCTTCTGCAGGGCTCCGGCGGCTGCCACCAGCAGCAGGGTGAGTGCGGTGTCCGGGATGGTGGCCCTGTTCAGTGCCACGGTGACCGGAGTGAAGGTGAGCGTCAGCGCGGCGATCAGGGCGGCGAACGGCCCGGCCCAGGCCCGCACGATCCGGTGCAGCAGCCATACGGCGAGCACGCCCTCGACCACATGGGGCAGCGCGGCCGCCCACGTGTGCGGCCCGAAGATCCATACGGAGAGGGCATCGGGCCAGAAAGCGCCGGGCAACTTGTCGAGGGTGATGGACCCGCTGGTGTCGAGACCGCCGAAGAAGAAGGCTCGCCAACTGGTGGCCATCGACCGTATCGCCGCGCTGTAGTAGGGGTGGATCGCGGCGTGCCCCATGCCCCAGGCGTACAGCAGCGCGGCGACGCCCAGCACCGCGGCCAGCGCCGGGCGTTCCCAACGCGCCGGACCTTCCGGCCGGTCGGCGCGACGGTGCGATTCCCGGCGGAGGCCCTGGGAGCCGGTGCTCCGGGCGGTGGGGATGGCGGTCATGGCGGAGGTCCTTGGAGTCAGGGTCGAGGCGGACGGCAAGGCTCAGCGGACGCGATTCGCCAGTTTGGTGGTGCTGTTGAGCAGGTACTCCAGCGGTCCGCGTCGGAAGAAGCGGGACCAGATCGCCGCGAACAGGGTGGCCCCGAGGATGAAGCAGAGCAGCAGCGCGGCGGAGGCGGACTGCGGCGGGGTGGCCGCTTCGCCGGGCAGGGCGAGGATGACCAGGATGTGGCCGACGTAGAGGGTCAGGGACATGGTGCCGACGGCGATGATCGGAGTTGCCAGTCGGCGCAGCCAGGGCAGTCGGTCCAGCGCCACCGTCAGGCACAGGAGCGTGGTGATGGCGATCCCGATGCTGCCGATGAGGTCGAACGTGGAACCGGTGTGCGGCTCGGCCGCCAGTAGCCCCCATGCGTCGGGGCCCCACAGCTCACCACCGACCGGCGCGTCGAAGGATCCCGCTGCCATGCCGGGGTCCTTCATGGCACCGGGGTCCTTCAGGGCAGGCATCCCGGCCATGATCTTCTCAGCGCCGCCGGTCAACCGGAGCGCCAGCCACGAGACGCCGTATCCGAACGCGACCAGCGCGGGACCGACCACGGCCAGCCGCCGCCGTACCGCGCCGGAGGTCAGATCCAGTCGGCCCAACACCATGCCGGTGACCACGAATGTCATCCAGGTGATCGCCGGGTAGAGGCCGGTGAGGAGAAGGTCGAGCACGCCCACGCCGGAGAGTCGCGCGATCGGGTCGTACGCGTCGATGCTGTTCACGATCGACTCACTGAGCAGCGCTCGAAGGACGTACGCCAGCTGCGGCGTGACGACCGCGAGCGCGACCGCGATGATCGCGAGCGTCCTGGCCCTCAGCCGCAGCAGGGGCAGGGCCAGCAGGAAGTACACCGCGTAGAAGTTGAGGATCCCGGCGCCGCCGAAGTCGGTCATCGCCAACGCGCTGCCCAGCACCAGCAGGATCACGGCCCGGATCACGATCCGGGCCCTCGCCTGACGGCCGGCCAGTCCGGTTTTCGGCTCAAGGCGACCGGCGATCAGCATCAACGAGAACCCGGCGAGGGTGGCGAACAGCGCCGACGCCCGGCCGCTCGCCAGGCCCAGGAACCAGTCACCGACACCGCCGCCCGGCGTGGGTGCCGGGCCGACGTGCACGGTGAACATTCCGAACACGGCCAGTGCACGGGCGAGGTCCACCCCGACCAGCCGCGCCACCGGCGCGGGGCGTTCCGTCGCCGTGGCGGATCCGGGTGAGGGTAAGGGCCGACGAGGCGTCTTCTTGGCGCTTTCGATCTCGGTCACCGGGACAACCTCGCCGAGGCGGGGCGCGGTCGACCATCCGCCGGGCTTCGGAAGGCGCCCCGCCGGTCGGCCAACTGCCCCCCTCCGATCGGCGGGGGCCGGTCTCGGCCGTACACGAACGACTGTGGTCGCCGACCTGGTCGCCGGGACGCCGCGGGTCAGCAGGCTCACCACGCCCCGCGTTCTTCGGCACCGCCGAATCGGGGCCGAGGCCGTCGACGCCGCCTTGGACGCTGATCAACGTCTACCGCACCACGAAGTGACCTGAAAAAGGTTCCCGGCTCGGGGCAACCCTTTGCGGAGCCTGTGACCACAAGGAGTCGGATCCGGCCAGTTCCGGTGCCCGGATTCGCCTTCTCTCACGAACAGTTCGCAAGGAGAACGTCCACCCATGAGCAACCCCACGAACGGCGGGCGCCGCGGGCGTCACCGCCGCCGCTGGACCGCCACCGGTCTGCTGCTCGGCGTGCCCGCCGTCCTCGTGCCGTATCTCCTGTACGCACAGGAGGACTCGCAGGCCGCGACGGTCGAGGGCGATGCCTACTACCGGCTGGTTTCCGTGCGCAGCGGCAAGGCGCTGGACGTCAACGGCTTCTCCACCGCCGACGGCACCCGTATCCAGCAGTGGACCGACCAGAGCACCGCCAACCAGCAGTGGAGGCTGAAGTCCGCCGGGGACGGCTACTACGAGCTGGTGAACCGCAACAGCGGCAAAGTGCTGGGCATAGCAGGCAATTCCACCGCCCAGGGCGCTGTCGCCGAGCAGCAGACCGACAGTTCCTCCGCCTCCCAGGAGTGGCGGATCGACGAGGTGAGCGGTTCCGACGCCGTCACCTTCACCTCCCGCAGGAGCGGCCAGGTCCTGGACGTCTCCGGAGGCTCCACGGCCCAGGGCGCGACGGTCATCCAGTATCCGGGCCGGGGCACCGCCAACCAGCAGTGGAAGCTGGTGAAGACGGGCGGGACCCAGGCGTCCGGGGCCGGCGGTGCGCAGACCACGGCCGCGACCGGACCGTACAGGTGGAAGAACGCCCAGGTGGTGGGCGGCGGTTACGTCACCGGGCTGGTGTTCAACCCGCGCGAGAAGGGCCTGCTGTACGCGCGCACCGACATGGGCGGCGCCTACCGCTGGGACACCGGGGCCGAGCAGTGGATCCCGCTGACCGACTGGATCGGCGAGAAGGACTGGAACCTGCTGGGCATCGACTCGGTGGCCACCGACCCCGTCGACCCCGAGCGGCTCTACCTCATGGCGGGCACCTACACCAACGCCTGGGCGGGCAACGGCGCGATCCTGCGCTCCACGGACCGGGGCCGCACCTTCCAGCGCACCGATCTGCCGTTCAAGGTGGGCGGCAACGAGGACGGCCGCGGGGCGGGTGAACGCCTCGTGATCGACCCCGCGGACAACCGCAACCTGCTGCTGGGCAGCCGCAAGAACGGCCTGTGGCGCAGCACCGACCGCGGCGTGACATGGAGTCAGGTCTCCTCGTTCCCCGTCAAGGACGGGGCGGGCAGCGGCGGGGGCATCTCCTTCGTGACGTACGGCAAGGCCGGCAGCAGGACGATCTACGTCGGTGTCGGCGACAGGTCCACCTCCCTGTACCGCTCCACCGACGGCGGCAGCTCCTGGCAGGCCGTCTCCGGGCAGCCCACCGGCCAGATGCCGCAGCACGGTGTGCTCTCCGGTGACGGCTCGCTGTACCTGACGTACACCGACAACCTCGGACCCAATGGCGTGACGGGGGGCTCGGTGTGGAAGTACACGCCGGCCTCCGGGGCGTGGAAGAACGTCTCCCCGTCCCAGGGCGACTACGGGTTCTCCGGTCTGGCCGTCGACCCGCGCAAGCCGTCCACGGTGATGGTCACCACCCTCGGCCGCTGGTGGCCGGAGGACGAGATCTACCGGAGCACCGACAGCGGCACGACCTGGAAGGCACTGGCGAACAAGTCGGTGCGCAGCGCCTCCGCCGCTCCTTACGTCGGCACCCACACCGGCCACTGGATGACCGCCCTGGCCATCGACCCCTTCAACTCCGGGCATGTGCTGTACGGCACCGGCAACGGCATCCTGCGCAGCAAGGACGCAGGCGCCTCCGACAGCGGCGGTACCAGCCACTGGAGCATGGGCGCCCGAGGGCTGGAGGAGACCGCGCTGATCGACGCGATCGCCCCTCCCGGCGGCGCCACCGTCATCACCTCCATGGGCGACCAGGGCGGCTTCCGGCACGACGACCTGACCAAGGTGCCGTCCGGGCGGCTGAAGAACCCGATGATGACCAACAGCACCGATATCGACTTCGCCCAGTCCAAGCCCTCGATGATGGTCCGCGTCGGCCGGGGCGGTGCGCAGGACGGCGCCTACTCCACCGACGGCGGCAGCAGCTGGAACGGCTTCAGGGCAGAGCCGGTGGCCGGTGCCCAGGACGGCCATGTCGCGCTCGCGGCGGACGGCTCCGCCATCGTCTGGACCGAGGCCGGTCAGGCCCCGTACCGCTCGACCGACAACGGGGCGAGCTGGTCGAGGGTCGGCGGCCTGGGCAACGACGCCGTGGTCGTCGCCGACCGCTCCTCGGCCAGGACCTTCTACTCCCTGTCCGGCGGCACGCTCTACGCCAGCACCGACGGCGGCGCGACCTTCACCGCCCGCGCCGGCAACCTGCCCTCCGGCAAGCTCACGGCCGTCCCCGGCATCGAAGGGGACCTCTGGATCGCCGGTGGTGGCAAGGGGCTGCTGCACTCCACCGACGGCGGCCGCACCTTCACCACGCTCAGGTCCGTGCAGTCCGCCTCCGCCCTCGGCTTCGGCAAGGCGGCGCCGGGCACGGGCTACCAGGCCCTGTACTTGATCGGCACCGTCAAGGACGTCACCGGAGTCTTCCGCTCCACCGACAAGGGCGCCACCTGGCTCCGCGTCAACGACAAGGACCACCAGTGGGGCGCCATCGGCGGCGTCGGCGTCATCACCGGCGACCCGGACACCTACGGCCGCGTCTATGTCGGCACCAACGGCCGCGGCCTCCAGTACGGCGACCCGTCCTGACCCCAACGCCCGAGCGGGGCCGCAGGCACAACGGCCTGCGGCCCCGCCATGGCCGAGGGACCACGCTTCGTCCTGCACGAACTCCTGGCACCGGGCTCCGTCCGGGCGACGCGCGAGGCGACCCCGCATCGTCAGGGCGAGGTCCTTCCGGCCCCTTCAAAGCACAGAGTCCGACTCGCGGCTGACGACCGGCGACCGGCGACGAACTCCGAGAGACGGCATCCATGCGCATGCGCGACGGCGGCTCCGTGGCCTTGGCGTGCCCGTAAGGGCGGTCAACCACGGTCAACAGGGGTGCGATCCGACCGGAACAACCACGTCGGCACAGGGCATCTCCGCAGGTCAGGGCTAGAGGGACCGGTCAAGCGTCATTGCTTCCCAAGCTGAGAGTTTGTTTTTGCTGGGCCTGCCGACCCGGGATGCGGCCACGGTCAGTCCGGTCCGCAATTACGAGGCGGCGCTTCGGCGGACGCGCAGTGGTGGTCGAGAGCTCATCCATCCTCCCGATATGCGCGTACGGCACGAGCGCCTCGTCACGATCAGTAGGCGGACGGAACACCGTCATCACCCGGCGGTGATCGCGCCATCACCCGCCCCGCTGCGGGACGCGTCGAAAGAGGGGGCGTAGCCGACTCCAGCAGCCGAGGTGCGGCGGCACGGGCTCAGTGGGCCATACCGGCGCCGCGGCCTACCTCCTTCCCCGCACTCCCGTGCCGACGCACCGGCGTACCGACGCACCCCGCCGACAGCAACATTCCTGCGGTGAGTCGGGAACCTTCGGTCGGCCGACGGCGTTCGTGTCACTGATGGCCGGACGAGCCGAGCGTCGGCCCGCAGACCCA
>JABFVM010000509.1 GCA_013362785.1 Streptomyces sp.
CGTCGACCGAACTGGGCGTTGGTGTGGTCGACTTCGAGCAGGTCGCGCAGCACGTCGGGGTGGTCGTGCCGGTCCTGCATCTCCGCGATGGACACCTGCTGTTCGTTGGCCAGGGCCTGGATGGAGCGCATCGACGCCTTCAAAGCGGCCTTCGCGGACTGGTCGGCGCGCGACTGCGCGTGCTCGGCGGCCGCGGCGAACCGGTCCAGGACGTCATCGAGACAGGCCGCGAAGTCCGTGTCGGCGAGGCGGTCGTCGAGCAGATCGCGCTGCGGGGCCGCCGGGTCGCCGGCGTCCTCCACTGCCGGCAGCCGGACCGTGAGGAGGTGGCGCAGTTCAGCGTCCCGCGCTCGCAGGTCCTGGGCCAGTTCGGCGTTCCGCCTGCGCTGCCGGGCGCCGATGCCTTGCTGGCGCACGAGCAGCACGGTGACGGCGAACAGGCCAGAAGCCAGGCACCAGAAGGCGGCCTCCGATATCTGATCGGTCATGGAGTCCTCAAGGGGCGGGCGTGAGTTGACGAGTGCTCGAAGGTAACCGGGAGGCGGTAAACGCACTTGCCCGTACGCGCAGGGAAGTTACTGAGAGGCGCACACCCGCCCCGAGACGCACCTACGGGCAACCTACGGCCAAACCCCACTCGCCTCTGGCATATGCCAATGAGTCCTCGGCTGCTCCTGGATACCGCTTGCTGCCCCTAGTGTGATCAGGCGTAATCAGTCCGTGAACGAACAGAAGTTCGGGGCTGACCGCACATGTCGCCCAAACCCGTCGCAGCGGAGGAGCCACGTTGCCCACGGGACGTTACGTCTTGGAGTCGCAGAGCACGGGCGAAGTGGACCCGCGCGAGCGGGCCGACTTCTGGAGCGAACACATCGCCTCCTACCAGTCCCGGATGGGGTACCGGTACGCGCGCCCCGACAACTTCCGCGGCGAGACGGTCCGCCAGCGCAGCCGTACCTACCAGCTCGTCCGGTTCGAGTCGGACGAGATCGAGTACAGCCGGACCGCCCAGCAGGTACGCCAGGACCCGGACGAGGACTATCGCCTCCTGTTGCCGATCAACGGGCGGATCGAGCTGCGGCAGAACGACGAGGCGGCGCACCTCACGCCGGGAGCGGCCTCCTTGGTCACCTTCGGCGCTCCGTTCCAGTGCCGGCAGGAGGAGCGCGCACTGGCCTACATCTTCACCATTCCGGCCCGTGAGATCGACGGCCCGCTGAACCGGAAGTCGCCGCTGGCCGCCGGGCTGGACCTGACGAGCGGGCTGGGAAGTGTGGTCAGCTCCATGCTGAACGGCTTGCACGAGGAGCGCCATGCCCTGACCGACGCGCAGTTCGACGCCGTCTCGGACCGCATCGTCGAGCTCCTGTGCATGCTCGTCACCGGCGACGACCGTCCCGATGCCCCGGGCCATCTCGCCGAGGTCGAGGGGCTGGCGCGCCGCTACGCGCGCGATCACGCGGCCGACCCCGGCCTGACCGGTACGTCCATGGCGCGCGCCCTGGGCTGGTCACTGCGGCAGATCCAACTGGCCCTCCAGCGCGTGGGCACGACCCCCCGTGACCTGATCCGTGAGGAACGCCTGCGCCTGGTGCGCGACCGCCTCCAGTGCGCCGAGTGCGACCACATGACGATCACGGAACTCGCCCACGCCTCGGGCTTCTCATCGGCCAGCGCGTTGAGCACGGTCTTCCGCCAACGCTTCGGCATGAGCCCGCGGGAGATGCGGCACAGGGCCCATTGAGCCCCCTCGGCTCTGCCGCTCCAGGGTGCGGGTGGACGGCCGACGGCGTCGACTCGTCCAGGGCGGCCCGGGCGGGCACTCGCCCGGGCCGCAGGGGCTAGCGTCAGCTCACGAAAGGGCGCGAGCGTCAGCCCCCGAAGGGTGTCAACGTCAGCCGGATCCCCGTCGGCGCCGTGTCCTGGATGTACGACGCGAAGTCGGCCACGTCGTCGAAGGCGAAGCCGTACGCCTTGCCGTCCTCGGCGACCGTGTGCATCGCCTTGGCGTAGTGGTTGGTCAGGTCGGTCCTGTAGAAGGTGGCGGGGTCGGTCGTGGGCTGGGCCGGGTGGCTGAGCAGCGTCGAGCGGTTGAAGCCGGCGCCCAGGACGGCGGCGACCGGGCCGGTGGTGCCGTCGTTGGGAGCGGCGAGGGTGCCGTCGCAGAACAGCACGTCCCGCGTCGACGGCCTGGCGAAGGACACCTGCGCGGGGCCGTCGAAGGTGAACCGGTCACCGCGCACCCGCCCCGTGAAGGTCCCCGCGTTGGTGGTGACGGTCAGATCCCGCCCGGTGTACGTGCTCCACACCTCGTCGATGTACGGGGCGAGGTAGTCCTTGGCGAACAGGCCGGCGTCCAGACCGTGCCCCGGAGCGATGATGCGCGTGTCGTCGACGACGAGCCGGGCGAACTCCCCGACCTGACGGACCGCGGCGAACGCGGCCGCACGTCCGCCGGAGCGCAGCGTGCCCGTCGTCTGGTCCTTGGCACCGGTCAGCCGGATGCTCATCGGCACGCTGAACATGTCGACCATGGTGGTGTTGCAGAACATGCCGGCGGAGTTGAACGTGAACTCCGCACAGTCGTGTACCACCGGGTAGTTGGGGTCGGACGTGACCCAGCCCGCCGGGTACTGCAGCGCGGCGTTGCCATTGCCGTCCGCGACGGCCTTGAACTTGAGCTTCTGGCCGAGCGCCACATAGATCCGCCCGGACATCTGGGGCAGGGACAGCCGGGTCTCGCCGCTGCCGGCCAGGCTGATGGCGTAGTCGGTGAAGCCGTCGGCGCCGTTGTCCGACAGGGCGATCGGCGCGAGGGTGCCGTCGGGCTTGACCCGTACCTGCGTGCCACCCTGGTTGCCGACGATGTAGACGTGGACGTTCGCGTTGTCGAAGGAGCCGCTGTCATTGACGATCGTCAGCGGCAGCGAGTCCGCCGCGGCCCGCGAGCTGCCACTGTCGGCGGGGGTACCCGCGAGGGCGTACGGCGCCATGGAGGCGACGGCCGGGACGGCCACCGCCGTGCCGCCGAGGGCGAAGAGAAGCCTGCGTCGACCGAGTTGGCGCTGGTGACGGGATGTCATGTGGGGGATCTCCCGGGGTGGTTGTGTATGTGGGGGGTGGTGATCGGGCTGCGGTGGGGAGTGGGGGGCTTTGAGAGCGCTCTCACGTCAAGTGTCGCCCCCACCGGTGGAGCCCGATGGTACGCACGGCTGCCGCACGAGCCAATGCGTCTGCACCCCCTTCAAATGCCCCTGAACTGCGGGTACTTGAAGGGCCACGAAATGGGCACGGCTGCTTAACCCTTACCTAAGGCTCACTTAAGCCGTGGGAGTGTCTGAGAGCCTCTGAGAGCGCTCCCGAACGTTCCCGCACCACCCTCGAAACTCGATGGACGACCTCGCGAAAGAACACGTACTGTGTGGCTCCACGCCCTGAGACGGACGAAAGGAGGCGAGTGCCGTGCAGTTCACGTCCTTCCAGCGCTCCCTCCACTGTCCCGGCGTACTTCGTTCCAACTGACCGGGAGCGCTCCAAGCAGCCTGTTTCCCGGAGGAATCCGTGACCGATCTGGTCATCCGTACGCTCTCTGCCGGCGACGCCCATCTCTTCGACGCACACCCTGACCCGCTCGGCGCCCGTGAAGGCCATCAGCGAACCGTGTTCCGCCCCGAGTGGAAGCGAGTGGCCCTGCGCGACGGCACGGTCGTCGCCCGCGGCGCCTGGTGGGGCGGCCCCGACGACTCGGAGCCCCTCAACATCAACTGGTTCGATGTGACCGAGGGCGAGGAGGAGGCCGGCGCCGAACTCCTGCGCTCCGCCCCCTGGCAGGTCGAACTGGAGATCAACCTGCCAGGCGGCTGGCGCGACGAGCCCGGCCTGAAGAACGCCGCCAAGGCCCGCTTCAACGCGGCGCGTGCCGCCGGATACGAACTCCTCGTGGAGCGTTTCCTGTACCGCTGGACCCCGGACCTCGGCCTGCCC
>JABFVM010000157.1 GCA_013362785.1 Streptomyces sp.
GTCGCAGGGAGCACTCGTGGCGCCCCTTGCGGCTGCCGCTCAGGCGTCCGCACCCAGGACGTATCGCGTCCGGCATATGGGCCGCTCCGTACCATCCCTCGGTACGGAGCGGCCCTCTGCTTATCCTGACCATCATGCTGACCATCACCCAGGCCCTTGTAGACCAGATCGTCGCCCACGCGCGCAAGGACCACCCCGACGAGGCGTGCGGCGTCATCGCGGGCCCGGCCGGCTCGGACCGCCCCGAGCGCTTCATCCCGATGCTGAACGCGGCCATGTCGCCCACGTTCTACGAGTTCGACTCCGGCGACCTGCTCAAGCTCTACCGCGAGATGGACGACCGCGACGAGGAGCCGGTGGTCATCTACCACTCCCACACGGCCACCGAGGCCTACCCGTCCCGCACGGACATCTCCTACGCCAACGAGCCCGGCGCCCACTACGTCCTGGTCTCCACCGCCGACACCGACGGCCTCGGCGACTTCCAGTTCCGCTCCTTCCGCATCGTCGACGGCGAGGTGACGGAGGAGGAGGTCAAGGTCGTCGAGGCGTACTGAGCCCGCCGACGGCCCATCTGAACAGCGCGGTCTCACTCCCCGGCCGAAAAGCGTCCGCGATGTGGGATCACCTTCCAAAAGCCGGACCGGGAATCGATACGATGACCCCATGGTTTCCCACGACGTGAGCGAGAAGACGCCGGGCATGCTGCTCGTGGCGCGGCTGCACGTCGACCTGTGCAGGCTCGCCAGCGCCATCTGTTGACGCGACACCCTGCCGCCGTACGGCCGTGAGCCGCGGCGCCGCACCCACGCACCACCCCTGCTGTACTTGCGCTGCCGCGCGCCCCCGATCGACTACTCCCGACAGGAGCCCTGAGCCATGGCCATCGAGGTCCGCATCCCCACCATCCTCCGCACCTACACCGACGGTCAGAAGGCGGTGGAGGGCAGTGGTGAGACCCTCGCCGAGCTGTTCACCGACCTTGAGACCCGGCACACGGGCATCCACGCCCGCATCGTGGACGGCGGCGAGCTGCGTCGCTTCGTCAACGTCTACCTGAACGACGAGGACGTCCGCTTCCTCGAAGGCATCAACACCAAGCTCGCCGACGGCGACAACGTCACGATCCTGCCGGCCGTGGCCGGCGGTATGGCCTGATCCGGATGCGCTACGACTCCCCGCTCGCCGCGGTCGGCAACACCCCCCTGGTGTGCCTGCCGCGGTTGTCGCCGTCCGAGGACGTCCGCATCTGGGCCAAGCTGGAGGACCGCAACCCCACCGGCTCGGTCAAGGACCGCCCCGCCCTGCACATGATCGAGCAGGCGGAGAAGGACGGCCGTCTCACCCCGGGCTGCACGATCCTGGAGCCGACCAGCGGAAACACCGGCATCTCCCTGGCGATGGCGGCGAAGCTCAAGGGCTACCGCATCGTGTGCGTGATGCCCGAGAACACCTCGCAGGAGCGCCGGGACCTGCTCGCCATGTGGGGCGCGGAGATCATCTCCAGCCCGGCGGCGGGCGGCTCCAACACCGCCGTACGCGTCGCCAAGGAGCTGTCGGCCGAGCACCCCGACTGGGTGATGCTCTACCAGTACGGCAACCCGGACAACGCGGGCGCCCACTACGCGACGACCGGGCCGGAGATCCTCGCCGACCTCCCCTCCATCACCCACTTCGTGGCGGGCCTCGGCACCACCGGCACCCTCATGGGCGTCGGCCGCTACCTGCGTGAGCACAAGCCGGACGTCAGGATCGTCGCCGCGGAACCGCGCTACGACGACCTGGTCTACGGCCTGCGCAACCTCGACGAGGGCTTCGTCCCCGAGCTGTACGACGCCTCCGTCCTGACCACCCGCTTCTCGGTCGGCTCGGCCGACGCGGTCACCCGCACCCGCGAACTCCTCCAGCAGGAGGGCATCTTCGCGGGCGTCTCCACCGGCGCCGCGCTGCACGCCGCGATCGGTGTCGGGAACAAGGCGCTGAAGGCGGGGGAGTCCGCCGACATCGCGTTCGTCGTCGCCGACGGCGGCTGGAAGTACCTCTCGACCGGCGTCTACACGGCGGCCACGACAGAGGAAGCGATCGAGACCCTGCACGGTCAGCTCTGGGCATGAGCGGCGCCCGGTAAGAGGCGCGGCCCGACAAGAGGCGCGGCCACCCCGGCGGAACGCCTCCGCCGAGCGGAGCGCCTGCGCCGGGCCGAACGCCTACGTCGGGCGGAGCGCCTACGTCGACAGGTGACGGACCTGGTCCCACACGACCGGGTCCATCACCCCGACCCGCCGCCGGAAGTCCCCCACCGGTACGTCCCGCAGCTCGCCCGTCTCCAGGAAGCTGGCCCGGCCCCGGGTGTCCCCGACCGCACCCGGCGGCAGCGGGATCACCCCGTACCGCTCGTCCCGGTACTTGCTGGTGATCTTCGCGACGGTGACCCGCTGCCCCCGCACCGCGAGCACCAGACACGGCCGGTCCTTGGCGCCCGGCCCGTCCTCGTACGGCACCCGGGCCCACCAGATCTCCGCGGGCTCGGGACGACCACCCGGTGCCCGCCCCCGCCGCTGCGGCCGCCCGGGCGGCCGGGTCCGCCGCCCCTCGGGCCGTCGCCGCCCCCACCCGTCGACGAGCGCGGCGACCAGCGCGAGCAGTACCACCGCCGCGAGCGCCAGCCACCATGACGTGTCCATAGGGACGAAGGTACCGGCGCGCACCCACCCCCGCGCGCCCTCACTCCCGCCTCACGCTCCCCACGTCCAGCCGAACGCGTGACACCACAGGTGAGTTCGCCCACAACAGCCCTTGGCGGAGGAGCGACCGGAGGTTTTGCGCCTTACGCTCGACAAACCGCACGACCCCCGACGCCCCATTCCTCGATCTTCTGGATTTCCCGCCAGCGGAGGTTTCTGTTTCATGAAGCTCACCGTCGTCGGCTGCTCGGGGTCGTTCCCGTCCGCGGAATCGGCCTGCTCGAGCTACCTCGTCGAGGCCGACGGCTTCCGGCTGCTTCTCGACATGGGCAACGGTGCCCTTGGCGAGCTGCAGCGCCACTGCGGTCTCTACGACCTCGACGCGATCTTCCTCAGCCATCTGCACGCCGACCACTGCATCGACATGTGCGCGTATTTCGTGGCGCGCTACTACCGGCACGACGGCGGCCGCTGCGACCCGATCCCGGTCTACGGACCCGAGGGCACCGAGCAGCGACTGACCACCGCGTACGCCGACACCCCCACCGCCTCGTCCATGAGCGAGGTCTTCGACTTCCACACGGTCAAGCCGTCCACCTTCGAGATCGGCCCGTTCACGGTGCACACGGAGCGCGTCGCCCACCCGGTGGAGGCGTACGGCATCCGTATCGAGCACGGTGGAAAGACGCTGACCTACTCGGGCGACACGGGCATCAGCACCGCCCTGGACGAACTCGCCCGCGACGCCGACCTGTTCCTGTGCGAGGCCGCCTTCACGCACGGCAAGGAGAACATCCCCGACCTGCACCTCAACGGCCGTGAGGCAGGTCAGTCGGCGGCCCGCGCGGGCGCCCGCCGCCTGGTCCTCACCCATATCCCGCCGTGGACGGACCCCCAGGTCAACCTGTCCGACGCGCGTGAGGTCTACGACGGTCCGGTGCATCTGGCGGCGCCGCGGCAGACGTACGAGATCTAGCCGGTCGAGGTATGCCGAAGGCCCCGGAACCGGGATGGTTCCGGGGCCTTCGGTGTTTCGGCGGCGGGCCCTGCGGGCTACTTCGCCTCCGCCTTCTGGAGCTCGGCGAGTTCCTCGTCGGACTCGCGGCCCGGCGTCGGCAGATTGAACTTGGTGATCGCGAACCGGAAGATCACGTAGTAGAGCGCCGCGAAGCACAGGCCCACCAGGGCCAGGCCCCACGGGTTGGTCGCGATGCCCAGGTTCAGGCCGAAGTCGACCGCGCCGGCCGAGAAGCCGAAGCCGTCCTTCATGCCGAGTGCCCAGGTCAGCGCCATGGAGACACCGGTGAGGACCGCGTGGATGGCGTACAGGGCCGGGGCGATGAACATGAACGTGAACTCGATCGGCTCGGTGACGCCCGTGACGAACGAGGTCAGCGCGAGGGAGAACATCATGCCGCCGACGACCTTGCGGCGCTCGGGGCGGGCGCAGTGCACGATCGCCAGACAGGCGGCCGGCAGCGCGAACATCATGATCGGGAAGAAGCCGGTCATGAACTGCCCGGCGCTCGGGTCACCGGCCAGGAAGCGCGCGATGTCACCGCTCTTGCCCTCGTACTCACCGGCCTGGAACCACGGGAACGAGTTCAGCAGGTGGTGCATGCCGATCGGGATCAGGGCGCGGTTGGCGACACCGAATATGCCGGCCCCGACGGCTCCCGAACCGACCAGCCACTCACCGAAGTTGTGCAGGGCGGTGCCGAGGACCGGCCAGATGTAACCGAAGACGATGCCGATGACCAGGCCCGCGAAGGCGGAGGCGATCGGGACCAGCCGGCGGCCGCCGAAGAAGCCCGCCCAGTCCGGCAGCTTGGTGCGGTAGAGGCGCTGGTAGAGGAGGGCCACGACGATGCCCATCACCACGCCGCCGAGGACCTTGGCGTCCACCGGTGCGTCGACCATGACGACCTTGCCGTCGACGGCCTTCGCCACCTGCGGCAGGTTCGAGTCGGTGAACGTGGCGAGCACGTTCTTGAAGACCAGGTAGCCGACCACGGCCGCGAGCGCCGTCGAGCCGTCCGACTTCTTCGCGAAGCCGATCGCGATACCGACGGCGAACAGCAGCGCCATGTTGTCGAGGATCGCGTTGCCGCCGGCCGCCATGAAGCCCGCGATCTTCGTGAGGAACCCGGGCAGTTCCGGGTCGCCCAGCATGTCGGTGTTGCCGAAGCGAACCAGGAGAGCGGCGGCGGGCAGCACCGCCACCGGCAGCATCAGGCTGCGGCCGATGCGCTGCATCACAGCCATCGCGGCGGCGCCCTTTTTCTTGTCGGCCGCGGGAGCGGCGCTGGCCGTGGTCACAACTTCCTCCAGGGGGTCCGCCCGGCCTTAGGCTGGGGGAGGGCATGGCGCCGCCCGGGGACAGGAAGGGGACGGCGGCGTCTGGTCTACACCACTGAGTGGTGTAGACCTGTTGTAGCACGGTGGGGGCGATATAAGGAACCCGTGAATTCCGCATCCGAATCGCTACGCGCAGTGCCCCTCGCGCTGCCCCTCGCGGTCCCCTGTTTCGTCAGACCTTTGTGACGTCCTCGACCTCGTCCTCGGGCTCCCTGCCCGGGGTCCTGAGATCGAATCGGGTGATCGCGAAACGGAAGATCGCGTAATAGACGACGGCAAAGCACAGGCCGATCGGAATCATCGCCCAGGGTCTCGTCGCCAGGTTCCAGTTGATGACGTAGTCGATCAGCCCGGCCGAGAAGCTGAACCCGTCGTGGACCCCGAGCCCCCAGGTCACCGCCATCGAGACACCCGTCAGCAGCGCGTGCACCGCGTACAGCAGCGGGGCGACGAAGAGGAACGAGTACTCGATCGGTTCCGTGATGCCGGTGACGAACGAGGTCAGCGCCACCGACAGCATCAGACCGCCGATCTCCTTGCGGCGCTCCGGCCGGGCGCAGTGGGTGATCGCGAGGGCCGCCGCCGGGAGGGCGAACATCATGATCGGGAAGAAGCCCGAGGTGAACTGGCCGGCGTCCGGGTCACCCGCGAGGAACATGTTGATGTCGCCGTGCACGACCTCGCCGTCGGGCTTGGTGTAGCTGCCGAACTGGAACCAGATGGGCACGTTGAGGAACTGGTGCAGGCCCACGACCAGCAGCGCGCGGTTGGCGATGCCGAACACGCCCGCGCCCCAGGAGCCCAGGTCGCTCATCCAGTCGCTGAAGTTCTCCAGCGACTCACCGATCGGCGGCCAGACCCACAGGCAGAGCACCGCGAACACGATCGCCACGAACGCCATGATGATCGGGACGAGACGCCGTCCGTTGAAGAAGCCGAGCCAGTCCACCAGCTTGGTGCGGTGGTAGCGCTGCCAGAAGAAGGCCGTCAGCAGGCCGATGACGATGCCGCCGAACACGCCCGGGTTCTGGTAGGTGTACGCGCTCACCGTCCCGTCGGTCGCGGCGCAGCCGATGTCGGTGATCTCCTTCGTGCCGGCCGGGCAGTCCTCCGGGAACTCGCGCAGCACGTTGTAGTAGACGAGGAACCCCGCCACCGCCGCGAGCGCCGTCGAGCCGTCCGCCTTCTTCGCCATGCCGATGGACACGCCGACGCAGAACAGCAGCGGCAGCCCGAGCGCGCTGTCGAGCAGCGCGCCGCCGGCGCCGTCCATCACCTTCGACAGGTTGTCCCACCCGAGGCCCTCGTCGCCGAACACGTCCGGCTGGCCGAGGCGGTTGAGAATGCCCGCGGCCGGCAGTACGGCGATGGGAAGCTGCAGGCTGCGGCCCATCTTCTGCAGCCCCTGGAACGCCGCCTGCCACCGCCGGCGCGCGGGAGAGGGCTCGGTCTCGGCAGTCATGGGTTGGCGGCCGCCTGTCGGGTGGTGTAGACCAGTTACGACGATTGGGTTGCTGTGACGTCATCCTTCGGTACGTATGACGCAACCGCTCGTGAAGTTGGGCCAACAGTGCATGAGGAGACCGACATGGCCAGCAAGGCTGAGAAGATCGTCGCCGGGCTCGGCGGCATCGACAACATCGAGGAGATCGAGGGCTGCATCACCCGGCTCCGCACCGAGGTAAGCGACGCCTCGCTGGTCGACGAGACCGCCCTGAAGGCCGCCGGCGCCCACGGCGTCGTGAAGATGGGCACCGCCATCCAGGTCGTCATCGGCACCGACGCCGACCCGATCGCGGCGGAGATCGAAGACATGATGTGAAGCACGGGCACCGCCCCGGGCCTCCGGGCCTGAGCGCCCCCCGCCATCACCTCTGAGGGCCCTTCCCACCTAGGGAGGGGCCCCTCCACATGTGGGGCTAGGCTCACCGCATGTCCTCAATGCCTCGAATCGACGGTCGTACCCCCCAACAGCTCCGCCCGGTCAGCATCGAACGCGCCTGGAGCAAGCATGCGGAGGGCTCCGTCCTCGTCTCCTTCGGTGACACGAAGGTCCTGTGCACCGCCTCCTTCACCGAAGGGGTCCCGCGCTGGCGCAAGGGCAGCGGTGAGGGCTGGGTCACCGCGGAGTACGCCATGCTGCCCCGCGCCACCAACACCCGCGGCGACCGTGAGTCCGTGCGGGGCAAGATCGGCGGCCGTACGCACGAGATCAGCCGCCTCATCGGCCGCTCCCTGCGCGCGGTCATCGACTACAAGGCGCTCGGCGAGAACACGATCGTCCTCGACTGCGACGTCCTCCAGGCCGACGGCGGCACCCGCACCGCCGCCATCACCGGCGCCTACGTCGCCCTCGCCGACGCCATCTCCTGGGCCCAGGGCAAGAAGCTGATCAAGCCCGGCCGCAAGCCGCTCACCGGCACGGTCAGCGCCGTCTCGGTCGGCATCGTCGGCGGCGTCCCGCTGCTCGACCTCCGCTACGAGGAGGACGTGAAGGCCGACACCGACATGAACGTCGTCTGCACCGGCGACGGCCGCTTCGTCGAGGTCCAGGGCACCGCCGAGGCCGAGCCCTTCGCCCGCGAGGAGCTCAACTCCCTTCTGGACCTCGCCGTTTCCGGTTGCGGGGAGCTGGCGGAACTGCAGCGCAAGGCACTTGATACCGTCCTGGAAAAGTAAAGGGCACACCAAGAGCAGCAGCAGCTTCGGGCAACCACGCCGTCTTTCCCGGCGTCACTAGGGGTACGGGCGTACGGCACACCGCTGTACGCCCGGCCAGTGAAACGGGGGCCTGTGAGGCCTGAGCAGGGAGGGAACGCACACCATGGCCACGAGCCGACGCCGCCGGAGCCGTATCGCCATAGCCGCCGCAGCCGTCGCGGCAGTCGGGCTGACGGCCGGGCTGACCACCGGCTGTGACGCCGTCAGCAAGGCGATGGACTGCGTCCAGACCGCCGACGCCATAGCCGACAGCGTCACGGAACTCCAGCAGGCCGTGGAGAACGCCGCGAACGACCCGACGCAGCTTGAGGAGTCCCTGAACTCCATCGACAAGAACCTCGACAAGATCGGCGACAAGACGGACAACGCCGACGTCAACAAGGCGGTGGACGACCTCCAGAAGGCCGTCACCAACGTCCGTGACTCCGTCAAGAGCGGCGACCAGACCCCGGACATCAGCCCGGTCACCAACGCCGCCGGCGAACTGACCAAGGTCTGCACGCCGTAAGAGCATGCGACGGCACTGAAGGGCCGGCGGGGACGGCCGGGATACTGGACCCCATGACCCGTCTCATCCTCGCCACCCGCAACGCCGGAAAGATCACCGAGCTCAGGGCGATCCTCGCCGACGCAGGACTGCATCACGACCTCGTCGGCGCTGACGCCTACCCGGAGATCCCCGACGTCAAGGAAACCGGCGTCACCTTCGCCGAGAACGCGCTGCTGAAGGCCCATGCCCTGGCGCAGGCGACCGGACTGCCGGCCGTCGCCGACGACTCGGGGCTGTGCGTCGACGTGCTGGGCGGCGCCCCCGGCATCTTCTCCGCCCGCTGGGCCGGCCGGCACGGCGACGACCGGGCCAACCTGGAGCTGCTGCTCGCCCAGCTGGGCGACATCGACGACGCCCACCGCGGCGCCCACTTCGCCTGCGCCGCCGCCCTCGCCCTGCCGGACGGCACGGAGCGGGTGGTCGAGGGGCAGTTGCGGGGCGTCCTGCGGCACGCCCCGGTCGGGACGAACGGCTTCGGATACGACCCCGTCCTCCAGCCGGAGGGGGAGACCAGGACGTGCGCCGAGCTGAGCGCCGAGGAGAAGAACGCGATCAGCCACCGGGGCAAGGCGTTCCGGGCACTGGTGCCGGTCGTGCGCGAGCTGCTCGCGCGATAGGTGGTGCGGCCGGAGGGACTCGAACCCTCACGGGTGTTACCCCACTGGGACCTAAACCCAGCGTGACTGCCAATTCCACCACGGCCGCGTGACCTTGCCCGGCCATGCTACTGGCCGGGCCGGGTGCTCAGATGCCCAGGTCCTTGATGATCTTCGCCACGTGGCCGGTCGCCCGCACGTTGTACAGCGCCCGCTCGACCTTGCCCTCCTCGTCCACGACGATCGTGGAGCGGATGACGCCCATGTACGTCTTGCCGTAGTTCTTCTTCTCGCCGTAGGCGCCGTAGGCCTCGGTGACGGACTTCTCCGGGTCGGCGAGCAGCGTGACCTTCAGGGACTCCTGCTCGCGGAACTTGGCGAGCTTCTCCGGCTTGTCGGGGGAGACGCCGATCACGTCGTACCCGGCGCCGGCCAGCAGCTCCAGGTTGTCCGTGAAGTCACAGGCCTGCTTGGTGCAGCCGGGCGTCAGGGCGGCCGGGTAGAAGTAGACGATGACCTTGCGGCCCTTGTGGTCCGAGAGGGACACCTCATGGCCGTCGGCGTCGGGCAGGGTGAAGGCGGGGGCCACGTCCCCCGGCTGGAGTCGCTCGCTCATCGGACCAGCGTAACCGGGGAGCCTGACGGTGCGGTCCGGCGTGGAGCTGACAGACTGTCCGCAAACAGCATCAGCTTCACTTCGGAGGCCGTACGGTGGCGGACACGTCGGACACCAGAACACCGGCGCAGATCGAGGCGGACATCAAAGCCCGCCGCGCAGTGCTGGCCGAGACGCTCGACGAGATCGGGGTGCGGGTGCACCCGAAGACGATCGTCGGCGACGCCAAGGCCAAGATCGTGTCGAACATCGACCACACGCTCGGAAGGGCTTACGTCGGGGTCAACCGGGCCGTGAGCGATGTCAAGGCCCAGTTCACCAATGAGGAGGGCGCGCCCCGCCTGGAGCGGATCGTGCCCGTCGCACTCGTCGCCGTCGGCCTGGTGGGCCTGCTGGCGCTCGGCACCCGGCGCCGCAGGGGCTGAGCGACGGCGCACCCGGCGGCGTACGGGCGCGGTAAAGGCAGGTAGGTTCAAGGCGTGAGCGCCAACAGAAACGAGCACAGCACCCACCACGACAAGCTGCCCATCCGGATGCTGCACGACCGTGTACTCGTGCGGCAGGACACCGGCGAGGGCGAGCGGCGTTCCGGTGGCGGCATCCTCATCCCCGCCACCGCGGCCGTCGGCCGTCGGCTGGCCTGGGCGGAGGTCGTCGCGGTGGGGCAGAACGTCCGGACCGTGGAGCCCGGCGACCGGGTCCTGTACGACCCGGAGGACCGTGCCGAGGTCGAGGTGCGCGGGGTCGCCTACGTGCTCATGCGTGAGCGTGATCTGCATGCCGTGGCCGCCGACCGGTTCGAAGGGTCCGAGGACTCGACGGGGCTCTACCTGTGATTCTGTAGTCAAAGGGGCTGGTGACCATCGTCACCGGCCCCTTTTTCCGCTTCTTTGCTAGCTTTGAAGGAGCCCGACGAGACGCGCCGTACCGGGATGCAGGAAAAGACGACGCACCCCCGCTTTACGTCGTCACGTCTCGGAGGTGCCTGTCATGGCCTGGGTCCTGCTTCTCGTCGCCGGTCTGCTTGAGGTCGGCTGGTCGATCGGCATGAAGTACACCGACGGTTTCACCCGGCTCGTCCCCAGCCTGTTCACCGGCGCCGGCATCGTCGCCAGCATGCTGCTGCTGTCGTACGCCGCGAAGTCCCTGCCCATCGGTACCGCCTACGGCGTGTGGGTGGGCATCGGTGCGGCGGGTGCGGCGATCGTCGGCATGGCGGTGCTGGGCGAGCCCGTCACCGCCGCGCGGATCTTCTTCGTGTCCCTGCTGCTGGTCGCCGTGGTGGGCCTGAAGGCGACCAGCGGCCACTGAGCCGGCCCGGCGGTGCCTGAGCCGGCTCCGCGGTCACTGTCTGCGGGTCGAACCGACCAGCCCGTTCGTGGTTCCCGTCGTCGTGCCGCCCCCGGTGTCGGTGCCGCCGCTGTCGTCGCCGCCCGTGCCGCCTCCGGTGTCGGTCCCGCCGGAGTCGTCGCCACCCGTGGCACCGCCGTCGGTGGTCGTGCCCCCGTCGGTGGTGCCGCCGTCGCTGGTGTCGCCGGTCGTGCCCCCGTCCGTGGTGCCGCCGTCCGTGGTGCCGCCGGTGTCGTCGCCGCCCGTGGTGCCGCCGTCCGTCTGGCCCGGCGTCTCACCGCCGGTCTGGCCCTCGGTGTCCGTGCCGGGAGAGGGCGACCCGGTGGCGCCGCCGTCGTCCTCGTCGCCCTCGTCCTCGTCACCCCGGGTCGGGTCGGTCGTCGGGTACTGGGGTACCTCGGCGCCCTCCTGGAGCTCCAGGTCGAATTCGCTGACCGGCTTGCCCTTCAGGGCCGCCTTGGTGAACTGGGCCCAGATCTGGGCGGGCGGGCCGCTGCCGTTCATGCGGTCGAGGCCCAGCGCGCCGTACAGCGGCTTCTGGGCGGCCGTGTCCG
Organism: Streptomyces sp.; assembly: GCA_013362785.1. Taxonomy (GTDB): domain Bacteria; phylum Actinomycetota; class Actinomycetes; order Streptomycetales; family Streptomycetaceae; genus Streptomyces. The sequence continues at coordinate 11,430 of JABFVM010000157.1, forward strand.
GGTCCTGGCCCATGACGGAGACGACGGTGGCGAGGTCGGGGGTGTACCCGGCGAACCAGGCGGCCTTGTCCTCCTCCGCGGTGCCGGTCTTGGCCGCCGCCGGGCGCCCTGTGGCCTGCGCGGGGGAGCCGGTGCCGTTCTCCACGACGCTCTGCAGGACCGACGTGGTGGTGTCGGCGGCCTCCCGGCTGACGACCTGCGAGGTCTTGCGCTCCGGCAGCTCGATGACGTCGGCGCCGTCCTTGGTGATCTTCTCGATCATGGTGTACGTGCCGTGCTTGCCGTGGTTGGCGAGCGTCGCGTAGGCCTCCGCCATGTCCAGGACGCTGGCGGTGGCGGTGCCGAGCGCGATGGAGGGGACCCCCTGGAGTTCCGGGGTGTCGGTGGGCAGGCCCAGCTCGATCGCGGTGTCCTTCACCTTCTCGGCGTCCACGTCGACGGCCATCTGCGCGTACACCGAGTTGACGGACTTGTCGGTGGCCTTGCGGACCGTGATGTCACCGTAGGAGTACTGGTCCTCGTTCTCCGGGGCGTAACTCCCGCCGGACCAGCCCTGCACGGGGCGCTTGTTGGTGCCGTCGTAGATCGTGTTCGGGGTGATCTGGCGGCCGTCCTGGGTGGTCGAGCCGTTCTCCACGGCCGAGGTCAGCACGAACGGCTTGAAGATGGAGCCGACCTGGTAGTCCCGGCGGGTGGCGTTCGGCGTGTACTGCTTCACGTAGTCGATGCCGTTGTACATCGCGACGACCTTGCCGGTCTTCGGGTCGACGGAGGCGCCGCCCGCGCGGACGTATTTGTCGACCTTGTTGTTCTTCTTGTCCAGCTTGGACATCAGCTGGTCGTTGACCGCGTCGACGAAGGCGTCCTGCTTCTTCTTCTGCAGGGTGGTGGTGATGCGGTAGCCGCCCGCCTCCAGCTCCTCCTCGGTGGCGATCCTGTTCTTGATCAGGTAGTCCTTCACGATCCGCACGATGTAACCGCGCTGCCCGGAGAGGTTGGTGGAGACCGTGGCCTCCTTGGGCATCGGGAACTTGACGCCCGTCCGCTCGGACTCGGGCAGCCAGCCCTTGGTCACCATGCCGTCCAGGACGTAGTTCCAGCGGGCCAGCGCCGCCTTCTTGTTCTCCGGGTGGGCGATGACGTCGTACTCGCTGGGCGCGTTGACCAGTGCGGCCAGGTAGGCGGCGCGGGCCGGGTCGAGGTCCTTGGCGTCCATGCCGTAGTAGGCCTGGGCCGCGGCCTGGATGCCGTAGGCGTTGCGGCCGAAGAAGCTGGTGTTGAGATAGCCCTCAAGGATGTCGTCCTTGCTCGTCTCACGGTCCAGCTTGATCGAGATGAAGAACTCCTTCATCTTGCGGGTCAGGGTCTGCTCCTGACGCAGGTAGTAGTTCTTCACGTACTGCTGGGTGATCGTGGAGCCGGACTGCTTGCCCTTGCCGGTCGCCGTGTTCCACGCGGCGCGCAGCATCGCCTTGGGGTCGATGGCGGACTCGGTGTAGAAGTCGCGGTCCTCGGCGGCCAGGATCGCGTGCTGGGCGTCCTTGGAGATCTGCGCGAGGGTGACGTTCTCCCGGTTGACCTTGCCGTCGCGGGCGATCACGGAGCCGTCGGCGTACATGTAGACATTGGCCTGCTTGGTGGCGAGCGCGTTGGCCGGCGGGATCTTGACCAGTGAGTAGCCGAGGAAGAACAGCCCGAAGAGCAGCAGCGCGCCGATGACGAAGGTGCCGAGCACTGTCCGCCAGGTCGGGATGATCCGTCGCCAGCCCGTCCGTTTCGGCCGCCCGGGACCGCGGGTCGGCTGCTGTGCCGGCTGCTGCTCGTCACTCATGTCGTGCACGGACTCCTGTTTCGCGTCGTACGTTCCCGTACGCCTCGTACGCCTAATTGCGCCCCCAATCGAAGACTCTCGCACCGGTCGTTCCGTTCCCGGAAACCGGCGCGCGTCCGTGAAAGTGAGCAGACTCTCTCGCCGGACGCCGCCCGAAAACCGCTGGCAGCTCTTCTCGTCCGCGCACTAGGCTCCTGCGCTTCGGTGCCGGGCGCGGGCGAGGAGGGCTGTGGATGTGGGATCGGGGCGGTTGTACTTAGCCGTCGCGGTGGGCGGGTTCAGACGATACGCGACATATCGGGCGGCCACGGCGGCCGGGGTGTTCACCAACACCGTCTTCGGCGTGATCCTCGTCTACACCTACCTGGCCCTCTGGGACGAGAAGCCACACCTCGGGGGGTACGACCAGGCGCAGGCGGTCACCTATGTGTGGCTCGGACAGTGTCTGTACGCGACGCTGGCCATCCAGGGCGGTGGTGCGGAAAAGGACCTGATGGAGCGTATCCGCACCGGGGAGATCGCCGTAGACCTTTACCGGCCGTCCGACCTCCAACTCTGGTGGCTGGCAGGCGACGTGGGGCGCGCGCTGTTCCAGATGCTGGGCCGCGGAGTGGTCCCGTTCGCGTTCGGCGCGCTCTTCTTCCCGATGGCGCTGCCCACGGAGGTCACCCCCTGGCTGGCCTGTCTGGTCGCGCTCCTGCTGGCGACGATCGTCAGCTTCGCGATCCGCTATCTGGCGGCACTGAGCGTGTTCTGGCTGATGGACGGCATGGGCGTCGCACAGGCCGTGATGATCACGGGCGTGTTCTTCTCCGGCATGGTGCTGCCGCTGAACGCCTTCCCGGGACAGCTCGGCGACATCGTGCGGCTGCTGCCGTGGGCGGCGCTGATCCAGATGCCCGCCGATGTGCTGATGGGCGAGACCGACCCGCTGAACGCGTTCGCCTTCCAGGCGGCGTGGGCGGTGGTGCTGCTGGCGGCGGGGCGGCTGCTGCAGTCGGCGGCGACGCGGCGGGTGGTGGTGCAGGGTGGGTGAGCGCGGCGCCGTCGCCGAGGGACTGCGGGCCTACCGGCTGATCGCCGGGATGTGGGTGCGCTCCAGCATGACCTACCGCACCTCCTTCGTCGTCACGCTGATCGGCAACCTGGCGATGACCGGCATGGACTTCGTCGGGATCCTGCTGATGTTCTCGCAGGTCGACACGTTGGGCGGCTGGTCGCTGCCCGAGGTCGCCTTCCTGTACGGGCTGTCCGTGACGGCCTTCGGTATCGCCGACCTCGCGCTCGGCTCGATGGACGTCCTGGGCGCCCGGATGCGCGACGGCTCCTTCGACACCCTGCTCGTACGGCCCGCGCCGGTGCTCGCCCAGGTCGGCGCCGACCGGTTCGCGCTGCGCCGCCTCGGCCGGATCGTCCAGGGCGCGCTGGTGCTGGGCTGGGCGCTGATGTCGGTCGACGTCGACTGGACCGCCGCGAAGGTACTGCTGCTGCCGGTGACGGTGGTCAGTGGCGCGGCGATCTTCTCGGCGGTGTTCGTGGCGGGCGCCGCCTTCCAGATCTACGCGCAGGACGCCGCCGAGGTGCAGAACGCGTTCACCTACGGCGGGACCACGCTGCTGCAGTACCCGCCGGCCGTGTTCGGCAAGGACCTGGTGCGCGGCGTGACCTTCGTCCTGCCGCTCGCCTTCGTCAACTGGGTCCCCGCCGCCTACGTGTTGGGGCGGCCGTACCCGATCGCCCTGCCGCAGTGGACGGCCTGCGCGCCCCCGCTGGTGGCGGCGGCGTGCTGTGCGCTGGCCGGTCTGGCGTGGCGGACCGGGCTGCGGTCGTATCGCAGTACCGGGAGCTGACAGGAAGTTGACGGGAAGTCAGGGGCAGGCGATGCAGGGCACGGAAGACAGGTTCATGGAAGACACGTTCATTGAACTCGACGGTGTCGAGAAGGTCTTCGAGGTGCGCCGGAAGGCCGGGTTCCTCAAGCGGGAGCGGCGGCAGGTGCGGGCCGTCGACTCGATCTCCTTCACCGTGGCGCGCGGCGAGATGGTCGGCTACATCGGTCCGAACGGCGCCGGGAAATCAACGACGATCAAGATGCTGACGGGGATCCTCACCCCGAGCGGCGGCCGGCTGCGCGTCGCCGGCATCGACCCCTCTCGCGAGCGCAAACGCCTCGCGCACCGTATCGGGGTGGTGTTCGGGCAGCGTACGACCCTGTGGTGGGACCTGCCGCTGATCGACTCGTACAAGCTGATGCACCGCATGTACCGCATCCCGGACGGCCGTTACCGCGAGAACCTCGACCGGCTGGTCGAACTCCTCGATCTGGACGTGCTGTTGGACGTCCCCGTGCGCCAGCTCTCCCTCGGCCAGCGGATGCGCGGCGACATCGCGGCGGCACTGCTGCACGACCCCGACGTGCTGTACCTGGACGAGCCGACGATCGGGCTCGACGTCATCTCCAAGGCGAAGGTCCGCGAGTTCCTGCGCGAGGTGAACACCGAGCGCGGCACGACGGTGCTGCTGACCACGCACGACCTCCAGGACATCGAGCAGTTGTGCTCGCGGGTGATGGTCATCGACCACGGACGGCTCATGTACGACGGCCCGCTCGCCGGGCTGCACGAGGTGGGGGAGAGCGAACGGACCCTCGTCGTCGACCTGGAGCGCGAGCTGCCGCCGATCGAGGCGGCACCCGCGCGCGTGGTCAAGGTGGAAGGGCCCCGGCAGTGGCTGGCGTTCCCGGCGGCCGAGTCGGCGGCGGTGCTGGTGGCGCGGATCGCGGCGGAGTATCCGCTGGTGGACCTGTCGGTGCGGGAGCCGGACATCGAGGCCGTGATCGCCAAGATGTACGCGGGCAAGGTCGTCACATAGTGCCGGGCCCGCAGAGCTCGTAGGCTGCTGTACATGACGGACGAACTCCCGGAACTTCGTGCCTCAGACGCCGATCGTGAACGAGTCGCCGAGGTCCTGCGGGACGCCCTCGCGGAGGGGCGGCTCGACATGGAGGAGTTCGAGGAACGCCTCGACGCGACGTACAAGGCACGTACCTACGGCGACCTCGCGCCCATCACCCGGGACCTGCCCGCCGGTGACATGGCCGGGCCCAAGGTCGACATGGTCAAGAAGTCCGAGGCCGTGGAGGGGAGTTGGGGCGGACGGATCGTCGGCGGCGAGGGCTCCTCGACCTGGGGAGTCGCCGTGATGTCCGGGTTCCAGCGCAAGGGGCGGTGGACGGCGCCGAAGCGGTTCAACTGCTTCGCCTTCTGGGGCGGCGGGGAG
>JABFVM010000145.1 GCA_013362785.1 Streptomyces sp.
TCCTGCGGTGAGTCGGGAACCTTCGGTCGGCCGACGGCGTTCGTGTCACTGATGGCCGGACGAGCCGAGCGTCGGCCCGCAGACCCAACTGCTGGTTGGGTACGGCGACTTGACCGGGGGGCGAGAGGCGTGCAGCAGCACCGTGCGCACCCCACGCGTCCGGCCGCCGTCGTGCTCTCCGCGCTGCTCGCGGTCCTGACCTTCCTCCTGCCGGTGTCGGCCAAGTCGGCGTCCCGCCTGTCCTCGACGGGCACGGCCGCGACGGCGACCGCGCAGGCGTCCGCGACCGCCGACGCGCAGCGACCCGTCACCGTGGCGCACCCCGTGTTCGGCCAGGCCCACGTCCACGCCGTGCCGTATCCGATGCACGGCTTCCTGGGCCCCGGCGCCGGGGAGGCCGCCCCGCACCGCGCTGTCGGCGGCCCCGGCGTGGCCGTGGTGGTCGCGGGAGCGGGAGCGAGCCGGGGCGGGCACGTGGGTCGGCCGCGCGGGCCGCCGTCGCGATGGAGCACTGAAGTCCGTATCGACGCCTGACCGTTCGCCTCCGCGCCCGGGGCAGACGTCGGTTCCGTCTGCCTGCCCATCGTGGAGAACTCATGTCTCGCGCGCCCATGTGGCGGGCGATCGTCGCCCTAGGTGTGATCGCCGCCTCGCTCTTCTTCGCTCTCACCCAGTCCGCCCGCCTCGGCCTCGACCTGCGCGGCGGCACCCAGATCGTCCTGGAGACCAAGGACTCACCCATCGTCAAGGCCGATGCCGAATCGACCCAGCGGGCCCTGGAGGTGCTCCGCCAGCGGGTCGACGCGCTCGGCGTGTCCGAACCGAGCCTGTACCGGTCCGGAGAGCAGCGGATCTTCGTCGAGCTGCCCGGCGTGCAGGACCCGCGCGAGGCCGCCGAAGTCATCGGCCGTACCGCACAGTTGACCGTCCACCCGGTGCGGGGCATGACGGACAAGCCAGACGATGACAGGGAGGACAAAGGGAAGCCCGCCGAGGACGGCTCGCGCACCCTGGCCGACCCCGACCAGAAGGGGGCGTTCCTCAAGCTCGGGCCCACCGCCCTCACCGGCGAGGGCGTCAAGGACGCCGAGGCGGTGCTCGACCAGCAGAAGATGTCGGGCTGGATGGTCAACCTCACCTTCCGCGGGCAGGCGGGCAAGGACTGGGCGCGGGTCACCGGGGCGGCGGCCTGTGCCCCGCAGGGCGCCCCCGAGCGGCGCGTCGCCATCGTCCTGGACGGCAAGGTCCTTTCGGCGCCCGGCGTCAACGCGGACGTGGCGTGCGAGGTCGGCATCTCCGGCGGCTCCACGCAGATCACCGGCGGCTTCGGCCGGGAAGAGGCCCGCGATCTGGCCGCGCTCGTCAAGGGCGGTGCGCTGCCGGTGCCCGTGGAGGTCGTGGAGCAGCGCACTGTCGGCCCCACCCTCGGTGCCGACGCCATCGCCGCCAGCACCCAGGCCGCGGTCATCGGGCTCGCCTTGACCGGGCTGTTCATCCTCGTCGTCTACCGGCTGCTCGGCGCCCTGGCCACCATCGCGCTCGCGCTGTACGGGCTCATCTCCTACGCCGCGCTGGTCGCCCTGGGCGCGACCCTGACGCTGCCCGGACTCGCCGGTTTCGTCCTGGCGATCGGCATGGCGGTGGACGCGAACGTGCTGGTCTTCGAGCGTGCCCGCGAGGAGTATCTGGGAGTCCGCGCCACGAAGTCGGCCTCCACGCCTTCGGCCTCGGCCTCCACTCCCTCTGCCTCCACGCCTTCGGCCTCGGCTCATTCGGCCTCGGCTCATCTGGACAAGTCGCTGCGCACCGGCTTCAGCAAGACCTGGGGCGCGGTCGTCGACTCGAATGTGACCACGCTGCTCGCGTCCGGGCTGCTCTTCTTCTTCGCCACCGGACCCGTCAAGGGCTTCGGCGTCACGCTCTCCATCGGTGTCCTGGTCTCGATGATCTCGGCCCTGGTGATCACCCGAGTCTTCGCCGACTTCGCGATCCGGCGCCGCTTCGTGCGCAACCGGCCCGGCCTGACCGGGATCACCGCCACCGGCCGGGTGCGTGCCTGGCTCGCGCACCGCAAACCCCGCCTGGTGCACCACCGGCGCCGCTGGCTCGGGCTCAGCGCACTGCTGATCGTGGTCGCCGTCACCGGAATCGGCCTGCGCGGCCTGGACTTCGGGGTGGAGTTCACCGGCGGGCGACTGGTGGAGTACAGCACCAGCAGGCCCGTGGACGTGGACGTGGCGCGGGATGCGGTCACGGACGCCGGGTTCCCGCGCGCGGTGGTGCAGGAGTCGGGGGACGGGGACATCTCGGTACGCACCGGTGAGCTGAGCAACGACCAGCAGCACACGATCCAAACGGCGCTGGCGAAGGAGGGCGGCGAGGTCACCGTCGAGCGGGACGAGCTGATCGGCCCGAGCCTCGGCGACGAACTGCGCCGGCACGCGCTCATCGCGCTCGGCGTCGCCGTCGCGGCCCAGCTGATCTACCTCAGCGTGCGGTTCCGGTGGACGTTCGCCGCCGCGGCGGTCTCGGCCATGGTGCACGACGTGCTGCTGGTGGTGGGCCTGTTCGCCTGGCTCGGCAAGCCCGTCGACAGCGTCTTCCTGGCGGCCCTGCTCACGGTCATCGGATACTCCGTCAACGACACCGTCGTCGTCTTCGACCGGGTGCGCGAGGCGCGCCGCCGCGAACCGACGGCGAACCTGGAGACCACCGCGAACAAGGCCGTCATCCAGACGCTGCCGCGCACGGTGAACACCGGTATGGGCGCGCTGTTCATCCTGGCGGCCCTGGCCGTGCTCGGCGGTGACTCGCTCGCGGACTTCTCGGTGGCGCTGATCGCCGGCGTGGTGATCGGTATGGCGTCGACGGTGTTCACTGCCGTGCCGATCGCCGTTCAGCTCGAAGGCAGCCACCCGGCGCCGCCGGTGCGCCCCGGGCGCAGCGAGGACAGCCGGGCGCGCAGTCCGCTGGAGCGACGCGGTCGGGCCAGGGATTCGGGCGCTGTGGTGTGAGGACGCACGGCGAATGCCTGTCCGGCAAGGCCGAGCCGAGCCGCCACCGATCGCCGACCCCGACGACACCGCGTTGAAGGCAGATGGACAGCCAGTGCGCTCGTCGCTCCCACGCTGAGGGACCAGGACGTCGCCGTCAGCAGGGAGAAGGCTGGAGGCGCATTCTCGGCGAACTGGGTCGAGAGGACGATCATTGACGATGACACTCTCGTCGTTGCCGAACGCTTCCGAGTCGTCAGGTCCGTGTGACCGGTGGCCGGCCTCCGACACGACGTGAGTCCGGGAGGATCAGTTCCCGGGGCAGTCCGCGTCAGCTCATGGACCGGTGATGGCTCGCGCGAGCAGGTCCTGAAGGACTCGCTGTTCCTGCGGGGTGAGGCCGGCCAGTGGTGAGTCCTGGGCGAGGAGTGCGAGGAGTTGTTCGCGGAGGGACTTGCCCTCCGGAGTGAGGACGAGATGCCTGGCGCGGCGGTCGGTGGGGTGCGCTCGGCGCTCGACCAGGCCCAGCCCTTGCAGCTTGTCGACGACGAACGTGGCGTTGGAGGGCTCGCAGCTCATGCGGTCGGCGAGCTCTCGCATGGTCATCGGCCCGGTCATCTCCCGCAGCGCGGTCGCCTGGGCCTCGGTCAGGCCCAAGGTGATGGCGCGTGTGCGCACGTGATGGGCGATCTGTTGTGCCAGCCCGTTCACCAGGCCGCAGAGCTCCCGTTCGGCGGTGGCCGGTGACTGCGGGGACGTCGTCATGCCCCCCATCTTAGCAAGTCCATCAAGCCAGTACATTTCAAGCTCTCATGATTCAAGCTCTTATGATTCAAGCTTGCATGGTTCTAGTTTGATGATTATGGTTGCGTGGTCGCTGGTGAGGGACGCGGCGACGAGCACGGCATCCATGAGGGGGACAGGCCATGGCAAGCTCCGCGATTGACCAGAGGGGTCGGCTGAGACGGCCGTCGAG
>JABFVM010000175.1 GCA_013362785.1 Streptomyces sp.
GCGCTCGACGGGAGTGTGGCCCGTCAGCGAGAAGGGCGGCCGGGACTGAGCCCACTGTCTGGTGTGAGAGCACGGTCTGGTGTGAGAGCACGGTCTGGTGTGAGAACACCGTCTGGTGTGAGAACACCCTCAGTCCGGCCGGAACCGAGGCCGCTCAGCCCTGCTTCGGTGCCGCGACGACCGAGCGGCGCAGCGTGAAGGAGTGGCCGGCCGGGTCGGCGTAGCCGCGCTCCTCGTACGGGCCTGCCGCCTCCTTCGCCTCCAGGGGGCGGCCGCCGAGCCCGACGATCCGGCGCTCGGCCGCGTCCAGGTCCTCCACCGTGAAGTCCAGGTGGGCCTGGAGGGAGTTCTCGGGGCGTGGCCAGCTCGGCGGGGTCGCGTTCATGTCGCGGCGGAACGCGAGCCGGGTGCCGTCGGCGCCCCTGATCTCGACGCGGTTGGCGGTCGCGTCCGTCTGCTCGCCTTCCAGCAGTTCCGTGTAGAACACGGCGAGCTTTTCGGGCTCGACGCAGTCGAGCACCACGAATCCCGCTTTCACCAGTGGCATGGTTCCTCCGCAGGGTCCTGGGCGCGGGACGGTCCTGCCCCCTCGCCCTGTTCCCCCACGGGTGTCCCGGTCGGGCGGTTTCAGTCCGCCACCAGCCACTTCCCGTCCCGCATCAGCTCCCGCCCGTTCAGTTCGCCGGCCTCGCGCCAGGCCTGCACCCGGTCCGGCCGGACGCGGAAGTACAGGTAGGGCGTGGTGAGCCGGCGCGGGTCGAAGCCGGTCTTGGCCGCGAAACGGTCGGCCTCCTCCGGGGGCAGCTGGGCAGGGGCCACAAACGTGTCGACGGTGCCTTCGATCATGACGACGTCACGGGTCGGTCCGATCCCGATGCGCGCCCGTGCGGTCATCCGCAGGTTCCGGCCCGTCGGGCTGTCGGTCGGCGTGGCCAGCAGCAGGGTCGAGCCGTTCCAGAGGAAGGAGAGCGGGACGAGATACGGCACGCCGCCGTCCACCTCGGCCGTGGCGACCCACGCGTCCTGGTCGTGCTCCAGACGGTGCAGGGTGTCCTGCTTGCGCTGTTCGGCGGGGCGTGCGGGCGGCGGGGTCATCGGCGTACGGCCTCTCACGATGGTGCGGAGTCGGACGTGTCCAGTGTGGCCGCCGGATGTCCGGCCCGCGGGCGGATTTCGGCCAGCCGGGCCGCCGCGGCGCTGAGCAGCAGGTCCAGGGCGGCCGGGTACGAGCTGCGCGGCATGTCCGCCACGAGATGGCGGGCGGTGGCGGCGATGTGCGGGTGGGTGTCGGCGGGCAGCCGCGCGTAGGTGGAGCGCCAGACCGTCGCCTCCGCCTCCCGTGCCGCCTTCGGCATCGCCATGGTCGCCGAGTCCAGGGCGCCGTGGGCGAGGGCCTGGTCGACGAAGGCGTGGTAGATCCGCACCGCCTCGGCGTCCGGGAACCCGGCGCCGCGCAGCACACCGAGGATGGTCTCGACGGCCTGGATCTCGTACGCCCGCCCGGTCACCCGGTAGGAGCTGAGCACCGCCGCCCGGGGGTGCGCGAGAGCCCCCGCGTGCATGCGCAGGCCGAGATCGCGCAGGTCGGCGCGCCAGTCGCCGGTGGGGCGCCAGGTGCGCAGGGTACGGCCGATGAGTTCGTCGGCGATGGCGAGCATCAGGTCGTCGGTGTGCCGGAAGTACCGGTACAGCGAGCTGGGGTCGGCGCCGAGGGCGCGGCCGAGGCGGCGTACCGAGAGGGCGTCCGCCCCGTGCTCCTCGATGAGTCTGAGGGCCGTCTCGACGATCAGTTCCTCGGACAGGACGACGCCCTGCTTGGTGGGGCGCCTGCGCTGCCGGGCGGCGGGCGGGACGACGCGCTCGCTCATGGACTGCCTCCCTCGGGCCGGTGCCCCGCACCTTACGACAACAGTGTTGACCTGTTAACCCCCCGGACAGTTTCATGTCCGCTCATCGGGGCCGTCCAGGCCCCCGGTGCGAGCGGAGACCGGCCATGTCCGACAAGCAGCCCTACACCGTCGACCCTCCCCCAGTCTTCGACCGGGGGGACCCCCATCTCGCTTCGGTCCGGCCCGAGCTGCGCAAGTCCCTCGGCGTCCTGGACGGCGTCGCCATCGCCGCCTCCAGCACGGCCGCCACCACCAGCATCGGCATCGGGCTCGGCGTCACGGCCGGCGTGGTCGGCCTGCATCTGCCGGCCATCATGCTGCTGGCGTTCCTGCCGGTCCTCGGCATCGCGGGCGCCTACTCACGGCTCAACAAGGTCGAGCCGAACGCGGGCAACGGCTATGTCTGGGTGGGCCGTTCACTCACTCCCTGGCTGGGCTTCATGGTCGGCTGGGTGAACATCGTCGCGGTGGTGGCCTTCCTCGCGTACACCACCGCGGTCACCGGCTCGGCGCTGCTCCAGCTCGCGGGTGACGCCGGGCTGCACCGGGTGGGCGGCCTCGCGCTGGACCCGGGTTCCACCGCGCAGACCACGACGGTCGGCATCGTGCTCCTGGTGGCGGTCACCCTGACCGCGGTGACCGGCGTCCGCACCGCGGCACGGCTGCAGGCCGGGCTGCTGGTCTTCGAGTACGTCGTCCTGCTGGGCTTCTGCGGCTACGGCATCGTCACCGGCCCGCACGACTTCAGCCTGAGCTGGTTCGACCCGTTCGCGATCCCCTCGGCTTCGGCGCTGGCCCAGGGTCTGTTGCTGTCGGTGTTCTGCTACTGGGGGTTCGAGTCGGCGTTCACCGTCAACGAGGAGGTGCGTGACCCGCGCGACGCGTCCCGGGCCGGGCTCACCACCCTGTTCACCATGCTGGCCTTGTTCCTGCTCGGCTCGGTCGCCTTCCAACGCGTCCTGTCCGAGAAGGAGTTGGTCGGCCACGGCCCCGAGGGCCTCGCGTTCTTCGGTGAGCGACTGGCCGCCCAGCCGTGGGCGGCGCTCCCGCTGATCGCCCTGATGTTCTCGGCGGTGGCCTCGCTGCAGGCCGGGGTGATTCCGACGGCCCGGGGAATGTTCGCGATGAGCCGGGACCGTACGCTCGGGCCGGTGTGGTCCAAGGTCAGCCCGCGGTACGGCACTCCGGCCGTCGGCACGGTGCTGATCGGCGCGCTGGCCGCGGCGGTCGCGGTACTCGCACTCGTCATCCCGCGCCTCGCCGACATGATCACGGCGACGGTGAACGCCGTGGGCATCGTGGTCGCCCTGTCGTACGCCCTCACCGCCCTCGCCGCCGCCGTCCGCTTCCGCGCCCTGCTGCGGGAGGACTGGTGGCAGGGGGTGCGGGCGGTGGTGCTGCCCACGCTGAGCGCGCTCGCGCTGCTCGGCCTCGGCGGCTATCTGGGCTGGTCGTTCTTCACCTCGGCCGACCACTTCGAGGTCAGCGCGGACAACGGGTGGTTCCTGCTGGCCACTCCCCTGGCGATGATCGCGTCCGGCTTTGTGGCCGCCGCGTGGGCCCGGTGGGTGCGCAGGTCGCCGTACTTCCGGACCGGCAAGGGCACCGGCGCCGACGCGCCCCAGCTGCTCGCCACCTCCCGATAACTCCCGATCAGGAAAAGGAACATGTACGCAGATCTCCTCTTCACCGGCGGCCCCGTCCTCACCCCCGAGGGCCGCACCGCGACCGCCGTGGCCGTCACCGGCGAGCGCATCACGGCCGTGGGCCGCGAGGAGGTGCACGATCTCGCCGGGCCGCGGACCGAGGTGGTGGACCTCGCCGGGCGGCTGCTGCTGCCCGGGTTCCAGGACGCGCATGTGCATCCGGTGCCGGCCGGGCTTGAGCTGTCCCAGTGCGATCTGACCGGAATCAGGACAGCCGACGAGACGCTCGCCGCGGTACGGGCCTACGCCGACACGCACCCGGAGCGGGAGTGGATCACCGGCGGCGGCTGGTCGATGGAGGCGTTCGAGGGCGGTACGCCGACGAAGGAGCTGCTGGACGCGGTGGTGCCGGACCGGCCGGTGTATCTGCCCAACCGGGACCATCACGGCGCCTGGGTCAACAGCCGTGCCCTCGCGCTGGCCGGGATCACGCGCGACACGCCCGACCCGGCCGACGGGCGGATCGACCGGGACGCCTCCGGTGAGCCGAGCGGAACCCTTCAGGAGGGGGCGATGCAGCTGGTGGGGCGGCTGACCCCGCCCGCCACGCAGGCCGACCGGGTGGCGGCCCTGCTGCACGCCCAGCGGCATCTGCACGCGCTCGGCATCACCGCCTGGCAGGACGCGCTGGTCGGGGAGTTCCTCGGCATGGACGACCCGTCGCAGGCGTATCTGGCGGCGGCGCGGGACGGCTCGCTCACCGCGCGTGTCGTGGGCGCGCTGTGGTGGGACCGTGAGCGCGGTGCCGAGCAGATTCCCGAACTGGCCGAGCGGCGGGCGGCGTTGAGTCACGGCCGGTTCCGCGCGACCAGCGTCAAGCTGATGCTGGACGGCGTCGCCGAGACCGGCACCGCCGCGCTGGTGGACCCCTACCTCGACAAGTGCGGCTGCGCCACCGCCAACCGGGGCACCAGCTTCATCGACCCGGAGCAACTGCCCAAGTACGTGACCGAGTTGGACGCGCTCGGCTTCCAGTGCCACTTCCACGCCCTCGGCGACCGGGCCGTACGCGACGCGCTGGACGCGATCGAGGCCGCGCGCGGCGCGAACGGGCCGAGCGACACGCGGCCCCACCTGGCCCATCTCCAGGTCGTCCAGCCCGCCGACGTACCGCGATTCGCGCGGCTCGGGGCGATCGCGAACATCCAGCCGCTGTGGGCCGCGCACGAGCCGCAGATGGACGAGCTGACCATCCCCTTCCTGGGTCCCGAACGGGCCGCGTGGCAGTACCCGTTCGGCGCGCTGCTTCGCTCCGGCGCCCGGCTCGCGGCGGGCAGCGACTGGCCGGTGAGCAGCCCCGATCCGCTGCACGGCATCCATGTGGCGGTCAACCGGGTGGCACCGGGCGGCGGCGACACGCCGGTGTTCCTGCCCGGCGAACGCATCGGACTCGCCGAGGCGTTCGCCGCCTACACGGCGGGCTCGGCGTATGTGAACCACCTGGACGACACGGGCGAGGTGCGGGTCGGCGCGCTGGCCGATCTCGTGGTGCTCGACCGCGATCCGTTCGACGGGGCGGCTGAGGCGATCGGCGACACGCGGGTCGCGCAGACGTATGTGGGGGGCGCGCGAGTATACGCAGCTCAAGAGGCATAGGCAGTAACGGACATCACGGTGAGGTCACGCGTAGATCATTTACGCTCTGGGAAGTCTCGTAGCGCTTCACGGTTCAATTTTCGGCCATAGAAGCTGAGTTCGAGTGCACGGGTGGCCAATTCGGCCGCCCGTTCGCAGGGCGGGGGACCCGTTTCGCCGCCTCCCGGAAGGAAGCGCATGCCTCAGGACGTCACCTTCGTTCTCTCCTTCGACACCCTCGTCAGCAGACACCTGGTGTAAGGCGGGCCGTTTCACGGAAGGCCGGCGGCACATTCTCGGCTGCCGACGCAGCAGTCGTGCCCGAGGCCTCGCGGAAGGCACAGAAGACCTCAGACACGACCGGCCAACAACCGCGGTCGATCGATTCCGTTGTCATGACCACAGCTTGTTGGGAGACCGGTGTGAAATCACGAGTCGTAGACGCTGCTCCGAAGATATCCGCCGACAGCTTCATCCCGGCGCAGCCAAGCGCCCAGCTCCAGCCCGCCGAGGCGGGAATCGCCCTGGCCCGGTTCTTCGTGGAACACGCCAAGGGGAGCACGAAGGAGCACCGCAGGAGCCAGAACGCCGCTCGGCAGCGGCTGGACGCACTCATATCCCCCCACGCCGGCACCACGCTGCATGTGGAGGGAGCCTTCCAACTGGCGCAGCCCGCGTTCCTCCCGCCCGACGAGGAGGGCAAAGCCAGGCTCAGGCACCTCGACGCCGGCCTGCGCCTGATCGAGGCGGCCTTCCCCCAGGTCAGCACCGATGCCGAGGTCTGCCGACTGACGTGCACGATGCTGGAAGGGGCCTGGCGGAGCCGTGCACTCACCCCGCCGCGCGAGGAGCAGCAGACCAACGTCTGCGACTGTGCACTGTGCCGTCGGCTGCCCGCGCCCCAGGCTCGCACGCTGGATGACTACCGTTGGCGGCAGAGCGCCGGTCGTCCCCTCGCCGTCAAGACCTGGCCGTACCGCGACGAACTCGACAGTGTCCTGACCGGTGGATGGTCCTACGCCCGGCGGTTGAACGACCTTGACCGAGACCTTGGCCTGCGCCACAGCTTCGAGGACGACATCCTCCTCTTCCACGAATACAAACGCGTGATCGACACCATCGATACCGAGGGTCTCACTCAACTCATCGAACGCCGCTTGGCCGAGAATTTCAGCACCAACAGCGCACGGGCCCTGGTCTGCGGACTCTTCGCGGCCCACAAGCGATCCGTGGACGAGTACTGGCTCCAGCAGCACCACGCGGGCAACGTCACACTCCCCCAGACCAACCCGCACAGCCAGAGCACCTATTCACTCCTGCAGATGATGGACTGCCTGTTCTGGCACGTCTCACCCGACACCGAACTCTGGCAGGAGGAACACCTCGCCTCCCTGCTGCTGTGCCGCGTCGTCGACGACATGACCGACGTACGGGCCGACGCCCTCACCGGCGAGATCAGCAACTTCTGGCTCGCCGACACCCCCACCCACACCAAGGCGCTCTACGCCGCCTCCGCCATCGCCGCCATCAAGTACGGCTGCATGCCCGAGGCGCATTCCTCGATGTGGAACACCTGGCTGATGCCCAGCACCATCGTGTGGATGGCGCTCACGGGCCGCCACGCCGTGTGGTTCGACGGCATCGCCGAGGGCCTCCCCCCGGCCGAGGACTGCCCGCTGTGCGACCTGCAGCCCAACGCGTGCACCGGCATCCTCACCGACGGCACCGACCTCACCTTCGCCCCACGGCCCAGCGCGCCGGCGCTGAGCACCCGGACCGCCCTGCTGTCCGCCCGGTGCCGAGCCCAACACCCCGAGGCATGGCCCCTCTTCGACGCCGAGCTGCACGCCTTCGAAGCGCTGCACGGCCCCTGGTACGGCGACGTCGACAATGCGTGGGAGGTCCTGCGCCGCACCTACGTCGCCGGCGTGGAGGCATCGGGCGCCGAACCGTCCCCGGATCGCGCTCGTGATGTCCAACAGGAGTCCGGCGTAGTCGGATCCGAGAAGTTCTACAGCCTGTACGACGCTGAAACCGGGCGGGAGGACACCGCGCTGTTCGCCTACATGTTCGGCTGCGCCCACCCGCATTTCCTGTGGAACGCCACGGGTTACCGCCCCACGGGCGTCGAGGGCGACTGGCTCGACGGCTGACGTCCGGTGCGCCCGCGAGACCGCTGCCCGGTCGGGTTTCCGACCGGGCAGCGGTGTGCTCACACCGGGAACTCCACCGGCAGCCCGTCCAGCCGGGAATCCCAGGTGGAGGCGGTCGCGGTGAGCTCATCCGCCGGTACGGCCAGCCGCAGGCCCGGCAGCCGGTGCAGCAGGACGTCCACCGCGACCTCGATCATGGACTGCCCGATGCTCTGCCCCGGGCACTCGTGCGGGCCCGCGCCGAACGCCAGGTGCGCCTGGTTGCCATGCACCGAGACGTCCGGATCGGGCCGGACCTCGGGGTCGATGTTGCCCGGGGCGAGACCGAGGACGAGGAGGTCGCCCTCCTCGATGCGGTGCCCGCCCAGTTCGACATCGCTGGCGGCGAAGCGCCCCGGCAGGACGCCCAGCGGCGGAGAGTTCCACATGACCTCCTCCACCACCGCCGAGATGTTCAGCTGACCGCTGATCAGCCCGGAGAGCCGGGAGGCGTCGGTCAGGACCAGCTGCAGCACCCGGGCCAGCAGGTTGGTCGTGACGTGCGCGGCGATCAGCACCACGCGCAGATGGTGGACGACCTCGTCGTGGTCGAGAGCCGCGTGATGCTCCAGCAGTCCGGTGGCGAGGTCGGAGCCGGGTTCGGACCGCCTGCGCTCGGCCAGTTCACCGAAGATCTCCCTGATCACGCCGTCGTGCACCAAGGCGTCCTCGCCGCCCTTGAGCACCTTTGCGGCGGACTCGACCAGCCGGCGCCCCTCCGTCTCGGCAAGCCCCAGAATGCGGGACATCACCAGCATCGGCATCAGGTCGGCGTAGTCCGCCACCAGATCGGCGCTGCCGCTGTCCGCGAAGCCGTCGATCAGCTTGTTGGCGAAGTGTGTGGCGTGGCGCCGGATTCCGCGTCCGGCGGCGGCCTGCAGCACATCGTTGACGGCGCCGCGCAGCCTGCGGTGCGCCTCGCCGTCCTGGGACACACAGTCGGGGCGCCAGGCGAGCATCGGAATCAGCGGAGAGGTCTCCGCGATCCGGCCCTCCCGCGAGTCCCGCCAGTTCCGCGCGTCCCGGGGGAACTGGCGAGGATTGTCGAGCACCCGCCGGCTGTCCCGGTAGCCCAGCACCAGCCAGGCGGGGACGTCGCCGTCCAGCAGCACCGGCGCGACGGAGCCGTGCTCCTTGCGCAGCCGCTCGTAGATGCCGAGCGGGTCGGTCGCCGCCTCGGGCCCGTACAGCCGGGCCAGTTCGGCCGAACCGTGCGCGACCGGGCAGCCCCGGGGGGCGTCGGGACTGTCGAGGTTCTCGTCGCTCATCGGGGCTCCATTGCGACGGCGGAGCGTTCCTTCAGGTGACGTATCAGGGCGATGAGTACGTCACGGCTGGAGGCCCGGTCGCGGGCGTCGCAGGACACGATCGGGGTGTGCGGGGGGATGTCCAGCGCGTCCCGGATCTCTTCGATCGGGTGGTGCTTGGAGTCGGGGAAGACGTTCAGGGCGATCACGAAGGGGACCTCCTGCCGCTCCATCTCCTCTATCGCCCGGAAACTGGAGGCCAGCCGGCGGGTGTCCACCAGGACGATCGCACCGAGCGCGCCCTTGAACAGGCCGTTCCACAGGAACCAGAACCGCTCCTGGCCCGGGGTGCCGAACAGGTAGAGCACCAGCTCTTCGTTGATGCCGATCTTGCCGAAGTCCAGGCTGACGGTGGTCTGCGTCTTGTCGGCGACGCCGATGAGGTGATCGTCGGCGGCGCTGGCCTGGGTGAGGGTCTCCTCGGTGGTGAGCGGCTTGATGTCGCTGACCGAGCGGACCATGGTGGTCTTCCCGGTGCCGAATCCGCCGGCGATCATCACCTTCACCGAGCGGGTGCCCCCGGCCGCCGACCGGCCGGGTTGGTCAAAGCCTTTGAAGTCCACTGAGTACCTCCTCAAGGAGCGCGAGGTCGGGCCCGCGACCGGCGTCGCGCGCCGGGATGGGGTCACGAGCTTCGACGCGGCCTGCCTCAAGCAGATCTGCAAGCAGCACCGCGAGAATGTTGAAGGGCAACCCGAGATGGGCGCCGAGTTCGGCCACCGACAGCGGATCGCGGCAGCGCCGGATGATCTCCTCGTGCTCGTGCTGCATCCCCGGGGCGGAGGTGGTGCGGGAGACGATGAGGGTCGCCACGTCGAGACTCGACGCCGGACCGCCCGGTCCGCTACGCCCTCGGGTGAGGACGTAGTAGCGCTCAAGACCGGACGGGTCCGTGGGCCGGCGGGGAGCACTCATCCAGAGTGCTCCTCCAGGCGCGGAGTGGTGCCGAGAAGCTCACCCATCCGCCGGGCCAGGTCCCTCATCTGATGCCCCAGCAGCCCCTGGTCGAGGCCCTCGCGGGCCAGCACACCGAGATACGTCTCCACACCCGCCCGTACGACGAAGAGGTGGCCGCCGTCGACCTCGATCATCGCCAGCCGCAGCTGCCCCGCGTACTTGGGGAACTGCTCGGCCACCGGCTGGGCCAGCGCCTGGAGGCCGGCCACGACGGCCGCGAAGCGGTCCACGTCGTCGGGGTCCTCGGCGCCGAACGAGGTGATGGCCTTGCCGTCACTTGAGGCCACGAGGGCGAAGCGGATCTCCGGGATGCTCTCCACGAGATCGCGGAGCGCCCAGCTCACGTCGGTTCCCTGTTGCGTCATGTGGACTTGTCGCTCTCTTCAGTGCGGTGCTCGGTGGACTCGCGTCCGGCGGTCGGGTCGCTGCCGGCGCCCGTGCCACCGCCGCCGTCGGACTCGCGTCCGGCGGTGGCGAAGGCGGCGAGGCCGGCGAACGACGCGTCCGGCGGGACGGCGACGACGGCCGGCTCCTCGGACCGCTCGGCCGGCATGGGCTGCGCCGGCTCGGACCGCTTGCTGCGACGCCGGGGAAGTCCGCCGGGCGTGGTGTCCACGTCCTCTGCCGTCCCGGCCGTCTCCGCCGCCTCGGTGACGACGGCCGCAGCGCCCGCCGTGGCTGCCGGTGCGGCGGCCGAGGCCTGGAGCGTCGGTGCGGCGGCGACCGGATCGGCCGCGGGGAGCGGACTGAAGTACTTGTGCGGGACCACGACGACCACCGAGGTGCCGAGCCAGGGCGAGTCCGCGTAGGTGACGCGGATGCCGTAGCGACGGGCGAGGATGCCGACGACCCTGAGGCCGATGGTGGCGTCCTCCGAGATACCGCCGAGGCCCGGTCCGGCCCCGGTTCCGGCGAGCGCCTCCTCGGCGTCGCGCTTCTTCTCCTCGCTCAGGCCCTTGCCGGAGTCCTGGATCTCGATGCCGACGCCGTTCGGGACCTCCTTGCCGGAGACGAGCACCGGCTCGGTGGGCGGCGAGTAGCGGGCGGCGTTGTCCAGGAGATGGGCGAAGATCAGCGTGAGGTGGTCCACCAGGCCGCCGTCGACGCCGAGTTCGGGCAGGTGGCGTACGTCGATCCGGTGGAAGTCCTTGATCCGGCCGATGCCGCCGCGCACCACGCTGAGCAGGCGCTGCGGCTCCTGCCACTGGCGGCCGGGGCGGTCCGAGCCGCCGAGGACGCTGATGCTCGCGGCGAGACAGTCGGCGGGGCCGATCGCCTGGTCGAGCTCCATCAGACCCCGGGCGACGGCCGGCAGGCGGCCGTGCTCGCCCTGCATCTCGTGCAGCCGGCCACGGAGCTTGCTGGTCAGGACGTGGATACGGTTGCCCACGCTGATCACGGCCTGCTCGGCGGAGGTCGAGCGGTTGAACTCCTCCTCGACACCGATCAGCGAGGTACGCAGGACCTTGCGCAGATTGGCCTGGAGTTCGGCGCTGACCTTGGCGCACTGGTTGACGCTGGGCAGGAGGTCGTCGATCGCGTCGCCTTCTCGCAACTGCCGCAGAGCGTTGGGCAGTTGCTCGTCGGCGAGCCGGGCGACGGCTGCCAGCTGGTGGGCCAGCTGCTCCTGCCAGACCTCGGCCTGGTCGGCGAGCTGCGCCTCGTAGGACTTGGCCTGGGCGGCGATGCGCTCCTCGTAGGAGCCGCTCTCCTCGGCGAGGCGCTCCTCGTACGCGTGGGCCTGCTCGGCCAGTTGGGCCTCATAGGCGCCGGACTGCTCGGCGAGGCGGCTCTCCAGGGCGGCGCGGTCGGAGCTGAACTTGCGCTCCAGGCCCGCCACGTGCTGCTGCCACTGCTGGGAGTGCTCGGCCTGCGCGGAGCGGAACTCGCCCTCGGACTTGCGCAGGTGTGCCCGGGTGCGCAGCAGGAGGCGGACACACACGGCGCTGGCCGTGGTCGCCGCGACGCCGACGACGGCGGCGGTTATTCGCTCCGAGCTCATGAACGTGGCGGCAACGGTCCCACCTCCTAAAGCCAGTGGCATGAGCCACCAGCTGTACCAGGCGACAGGGGGCCGCGCCGCCGGCGGCGGTGTGGCGAGTTCCATCTGCATCCTTCAAGGCGACGATCGATCAAGGGGGGTGTGCAAAGGCGATCGCACTCATGAGTACGCACCGCGGAATGACCGATCGAGAGCAAGTCACGACCGAGTCAACTCGCAGCGCCGAACGGGAGCTTATCGGGTTTGAACGCAAAAGGATCAACCACGCAGGTCGGCGGAAGTGAGGGTTCCATCACTGTCCGCCAGGAGCACGTAAATCGACAAATGCCCTTACTGACCTGCACAGTCGGAGAAATCGACGCGCCGCGAAGGCTCATCCCGGGAGCTCACTTGCAGCCCATGCCGTCCGACACCAGCGGCCAGGCCTCGACACCGTCGGGGGTGCGGACGTATGCCGTCGACCTGTCCCCGGCCAGCCACAACCGCCAGTCGCCGAGCCGGTATCCGGTGTCGTGCGCGTCGTCGGGCAGGGGTACGTCGCCGTCGTACCCGGCGTTCAGCATGGCGGGTTCGAGAACACCTTCGGGATCGCGGGCGAACATCCTGCGGTCCTGGTTCACGCCGAGTTCGAGGAAATGTGCCTCCTGCCAGTCGCAGTGGGCGGATCCGGCGGAGCTGCTGATCTCGGTGGTCGGGACGCGGCGGCCGTCGGCGTCGGTCCAGATCTCCATCTCCAGGGAGGCCGTGAAGCTCTCGGGGAGTTCGGCGGGGTCGCAGGAGGCGCTGCTCTCGGGACCCCACCCGGGGCGGTCCTCGCGGTCCTCGGCGACGACGACCGCGACCTTGGTACGTCCGTCGACGTCGAGGGAGTACAGGACGCGGCCGTCCTTCTCGCGCTCCACGCGATAGCCGTGCCGCGGCACCTCGGGCTGCTCCATGTCGAAGTACGCCCGGAGCCCCTCCTCGGGCGTCGCCCCGCCGTCCCCCTCGCTCCAGGGATCGCTGACGCCGCCGGAGTAGATGTCCCCGTCGCACTCCAGCGCCCGGCCCGCGGCACCCGAACCGGCGAGCACGGCACGGGCGCTGTGCTCGTCGAGGTTCCGGGCGGGGACGTACAGCGGGCCACCGTAGGGCGTGGCCGGCGCGGTACCCGCCACGACCAGATCCTCCTCGGCACCGCACCCCACGACCACCGTCGCCATCAGCACCGCCACCGCCACCGCCACGAGTCCGCCGCGCATGTCCGCCCCCCTTGTCCGCCCTGCTGCCTTGATCCTTCGACGCGGCGCGGGGCGGGAACGTTCGGAACTGCCAGGCACCCTCTGGACCGTGCGCGCCACCGTCCTCAGGCGCGCGTCTACCGTGCGGCCGCCGTCTGGAACGTACGCCGGTACGCCTGCGGTGACACCCCGATCGCGGCGTGCAGATGCTGGCGCAGGGAGGCTCCCGTGGCGAAGCCGACCTGGCCGGCGATCTGGTCCACCGGCAGGTCGCTGGACTCCAGCAGGTGCCGGGCTCGGGCGACGCGCTGCTGGATCAGCCAGCGGCCGGGGCTGAGGCCGACCTCGTCGTTGAAGCGGCGGGCGAAGGTGCGCAGGCTCATCCGGGCCTGCGCGGCGAGGTCGGTCAGGGTGAGGGGCTCGTCGAGGTGTTCCAGGGCCCAGGCACGGGTGGCCGCGGTGCTGGCGGCGCCGCTCTCCGGGACCGGCTGCTCGATGTACTGGGCCTGGCCGCCGTCCCGGAAGGGCGGTACGACACAGCGCCGGGCGACCGCGTTGGCGAGCTCGCTGCCGTGGTCGGTACGGACCATGTGCAGGCAGATGTCGACGCCCGCGGCGGCGCCGGCGGACGTGAGGATCCTGCCGTCCTGGACGAACAGGACGTCCGGGTCCAGGTCGACCAGCGGGTAGCGGCGCCGCAACGCCTCGGTCACTTGCCAGTGCGTGGTGGCTCTGCGGCCGTCCAGCAGACCCGCCGCGGCGAGGACGAAGGCGGCGGTGCAGATCGACACGATGCGGGCGTCCGGGCGGATCAGCGTGAGCGCGTCGGCGACCTCTGCGGGCAGCTCCGCGGGGATGTACGCGGGAGCCATGGAGGCGACGACCACGGTGTCGGCCGTGGCGAGGATCTCCGGGCCGTGCTGGACGCCGATCGTGAAGTCCGCGTTGCTGCGCACGGGACGGCCGTCGACGCTGCAGGTCAGGACCTCGTACCGGCCGTCGGCGGCGCCGAAGATCCGGCTGGGGATGCCCAGCTCGAAGGGATAGACGCCGTCCAGGGCCAGCACCACGACCCGCTCCACATCTCTCATGGCACGATCCTATCGAAGGTTGGCAATCGTGCCATTTTCCAGCGCGGCGGTCCCCGGCAGGCTGGTTCACCATGAGCACTGTGAACACGATGCGAGCCATCAGCCAGGACGTCCTCGGCGGTCCCGAGGTTCTCAAGGAAGTGGAAGTAGAGCGCCCGACGCCGCGCGCCAACGAGGTACTGGTGCGGGTCCGCGCCGCAGGCGTCAACCCGACCGACTGGAAGCACCGCGCGACCGGCGGTTTCCTGGGCGAGCCGCCGTTCGTCCTGGGCTGGGACGTCTCCGGCGTGGTCGAGGCGGTCGGTATCGGCGTCGCCCGGTTCGAGCCCGGCGACGAGGTCTTCGGCATGCTGTCGTACCCCTACGGCCACGGCTCGCACGCCGAGTACGTCACCGCGCCGGCCCGTGTCTTCGTGCACAAGCCGGCCTCGGTCGACCACACGCAGGCGGGCGCACTGCCGCTGGTCTCGCTGACCGCCTGGCAGGCCTTGGTGGAGTACGCCGACGTGCAGGCGGGCCAGCGGGTACTGATCCACGCGGCGGCCGGCGGGGTCGGGCATGTGGCCGTGCAGATCGCCAAGGCGCGGGGAGCGTACGTCATCGGCACCGCCAGCGCGGGCAAGCACGACTTCCTGCGGGAGATCGGCGTCGACGAGGCGATCGACTACCGGGAGACGGACTTCACCGAGGCCGTGAAGGACGTCGACGTCGTCCTGGACACGCTCGGCGACGACACCACCACGCGCTCGCTGCGGGTACTGCGCCCGGGCGGGATCGTCGTGTCGATCCTGCCGGTGGGTTCCGACGACCTCTACGAGGAGGCCGAGCGGCTCGGGGTGCGGGCGCTGCGGATGCTGGTCGACTCCTCGCACAGCGGGATGAAGGCGATCGCGGAGCTGGTCGACGCGGGGAAGCTGCGCCCCGCGATCGCCGGTACGTTCCCGCTGGCCGAGGCCGCCGAGGCACACGCGCTCGGCGACACCGGCCGGACCGCGGGGAAGCTGGTCCTGGTGACGGACTGACAGCCCGCCCAGGTCAGAACATGAGTACGGGCTTGATCGCCTTGCCCGCGCCCATGTCCCGTACCGCCTGGTCGATGTCCGTGAACGGATAGCTGCTGATCAGGCGGTGCAGCGGCAGCCGCCCCTCCTTGACCAGCCGGACCAGGGCGGGGATGAAGGTCTGGGTCTCGGCGTCGCCCAGGGTGAGGCCGACGACCCGCTTCCCGCCGAGCAGCCCGTTGACGTCCAGGGCGACCTCGGTGCCGAACGGCGGAGCGCCGACGACGACCAGGGTGCCGCGGGCGCCGAGCGCGTCCACGCCCTGGCGCAGGACGCCGACGTTGCCGGTGGTCTCCACGACGCCGTCGGCGCCCTGGCCGCCGGTGATCCCGGCGAGCGCCTCACCGAGGTCGGCCTCGGCCGCGTTGACGGTGTGGGTGGCGCCCAACTCCCGGGCCAGGGAGAGGCGTTCGCCGACCCGGTCGACGGCGACGATGGTGGTGGCGGGGGTGAGGGCGGCGGCCATGACGGCGGACAGGCCGACGGCTCCGGCGCCGAGGACGACGACCGTGCTGCCGGTGACCGGCTTCAGTACGTTCCAGACGGCGCCGACCCCGGTCTGTACGCCGCAGCCCAGCGGGGCGATCGAGGCCAGCGGCACCTCCGGGTCGACCTTCACGAGGCTGCGCTCGTCCACCAGGGCCCGCTCGGCGAAGGAGGACTGGCCGAAGAAGTGACCGCCGAGGGCCTCGCCGTTCCGGCTGATCGTGCTGGTGCCGTCGGCCCGGCGGCCGCCGATGAGGTTCAGCGGCAGCCAGGTCGCGCAGTACGCGGGGTGGCCGCCCAGGCAGTTGCGGCACTCGCCGCAGGAGGTGAAGGACAGCACGACGTGGTCGCCCGGCGCGACGCCGGTCACGGCCGGGCCGACGGCCTCGACCACGCCCGCGCCTTCATGGCCGAGGACGCCGGGCAGCGGGAAGGGCAGTCCGCCGCTCGCCACGCCGAGGTCGGTGTGGCACAGGCCGGTCGCCACCATGCGTACGAGGGCCTCGTGCGGTCCGGGCTCGTCGAGCTGCACGTCGGAGAGGGTGAAGGGCGCTCCGCCGGACTCGACGACGGCGGCACGGGTGGGGATGGACATCGATCGGATCTCCTTGACGGTGCGCTCAGTCGAGCGAGACGACGACGGACTTGGTGGTGGTGTAGGCGTCGAGCGCCTCCGGCCCGTACTCGCGGCCGAACCCGGAGTCCTTGACTCCGCCGAAGGGCACCGCGGGGTCGAGCATCGCCCAGTCGTTGACCCAGACGATGCCGGCCGCCAGCCGGTCGGCGACCCGGTGGGCGCGGGCCAGGTTGCCGGTCTGGACGCCCGAGGCCAGGCCGTACGGCGTGGAGTTGGCGAGCTCGACGGCCTCGTCCTCGGAGTCGAAGGGCTGGACGGTGAGGACCGGGCCGAAGATCTCCTCCTGGATCACCCGGGAGTCGTTCGGCAGGTCGGC
>JABFVM010000040.1 GCA_013362785.1 Streptomyces sp.
TCCGCCCGCAACGCCCCTTCCAGCCGGTCGAGTCCGGCCGCGAGCCCCGCGCCCTGGTCCACGGCCACCCGCCAGCACGCCGCGAGCCCCGACAGGCCCTCCGCTCCGGGCTGCCGTGCCGCGGAGGCGAGCGCGCCCGGCACATCCCCGCCGAACCGCGCCGCCGCAAGCACCGCGGCCTGCGCCTCACCGAGCCCGTCGGAGTCCCGCGCGGCCCGCAGCAACGCCTCACCCGGCTGCCGCCCGGCCCGCACCTCCCCGGCAAGCGCCCCGCACAACGCGATCACCGCGTCGCCGCGATGCTCCCGTGCCCGCCGCGCCTCGCGGGCCAGCCGCACCTTGCGCAGCAACGGCACCCCGGCCGCCCCCGCGACGACCGGCAGCACCGACGACCCGAGGACGCCCACCACCAGCCCGACGGCCGGCGCCCACCACTCGGCCCGTAACCGCCCCTTCAGCCGCCGCAGCCCACCGGCCAACTGCCTCCAGTCCGGCGGCCCGGCTCCCACCGCTCCACCACCCGCAAGCAACAACTCCGCCCGCCGCGCCCCGGAATTCCGCCCGCCCAGCAACCAGACCGCCGCCCCGAGACACGCCACAGCCGCACCCAACGACATCTCACCCATTCAGCCCACCGAACCCCTCACGCTCGATCACCGAACGCCGCACACCACCAGACCCATCGCGATCACCGAACCCCTCGCGCGCGCCCGACCCGCCCCGATCACCGACCCCACTCACACCACCGCACAGCTCACCGCTCTCCCCCCGAAGCAACCCCCGCAGCCGCTCCCACCCCCGCTCGTACGCGAACGCCTCCGCGCCCCACCGCAGCGCCGGCACCGTTCGCACCAGGCCCGACGGATCCCTCTCCAGCACATGGATCTCGGCGATCCGCCGCCGCCCGGTCCGGTCGCGCACGAGGTGGAGTACGACCGACAGCGCGGCCGCCAACTGGCTGTGCAAGGCGGCCCGGTCGAGCCCGGCGGCGGTGCCGAGCGCCTCCAGCCGGGCCGGTACGTCGGCAGCCGTGTTCGCGTGGACGGTCCCGCAGCCTCCTTCGTGGCCGGTGTTCAGCGCGGCCAGAAGATCGACGACTTCAGGTCCGCGCACCTCGCCCACGACCAGCCGGTCCGGCCGCATGCGCAGTGCCTGCCGGACCAGGTCCTCCAGGGTGACGAGCCCGGCGCCTTCCTGGTTCGCGGGTCGGCTCTCCAGCCGTACGACATGCGGATGGTCCGGCCTGAGCTCCGCCGAGTCCTCCGCAAGCACGATCCGCTCGCCCGCCCCGACCAGCCCGAGCAGCGCGCTCAGCAACGTCGTCTTGCCACTGCCGGTCCCGCCGCTCACCAGAAAGGAAAGCCGCGCGTCGACCAACGCCCGCAGCACCCGGTCCCCGCCTGGCGGCACCGTGCCCGCCGCGACCAACTCGTCGAGCGTGAACGCCCTCGGCCGGACGACCCGCAGCGACAGGCAGGCACAGCCGACGGCGACCGGTGGCAGCACCGCGTGCAGCCGCGTCCCGTCGGGCAGCCTGGCGTCCACCCAGGGCCGCGCGTCGTCCAGTCGCCGCCCGGCCACCGCGGCGAGGCGTTGCGCCAGGCGTCGTACGGCCGCCGCGTCGGGGAAGGACACGGAGGTCAGCTCCAGGCCGCCGCCCCGGTCCACCCAGACCCGGTCCGGCGCCGACACCAGCACGTCGGTCACCGACGGATCGGCGAGCAGCCGCTCCAGCGGCCCGCTCCCGACCAGCTCGGACCGCAACTGCTCGGCCGCGCCGAGTACTTCGGCGTCGCCCAGTACCCGCCCCTGCTCCCGAAGAGCCTGCGCCACGCGCGCGGGCGTCGGCTCGGCCCCGCTCTCGGCCAGCCACTGCCGCACCCCGTCGAGCAGCCCCGCCGGCATACCCACCCCTGTCGCCGCCCCGTCCGAACCCCACCGCACAGCCGACGGACCGGCCGCCCGACCGGCCTGATCGGCCGACTCCCGCCGCACAGGGGCCTTATGCGCCGTGCCGTCCGACTGCGGCCCTGAAGCCGCCGCACGCGCCACACCGTCCGGCTCCCGCTCCCGCTCTCGCCCTCGCCCTCGCCCTCGCCCTCGCCCCCAGTCCTGGTCCCGCTCCACAGCCGCCGTACTCACCCCCCGGTCCAACCCCCGTCGCACAACCGCACCACCACCCGAACCGTCCGACGCCCATCGCGGCGTGGCCGTACGCACCCTGCCGTCCGCCGAACCACCCGCCGTCCCGACCGACCTCCACCGCTCCGACGCACCCCCCGCCGAACCCGCCGCGCCCCCGCTCACCCGGTCGGGCCCGCCCCCCGAAGCCGTACTCATGCCACTCATGCCGCTCATGCCGCCCTCGCTTCGAGCAACGCGTGCTCCCAGAACTCCCGGCAGAACCGTGCGAGCGGCCCCCGCCCCACCGCGCCCGGCGGCGACTTGCTCTCGTGCGGTCGCAGCAGTCCCGACTCGACCGGCACCTCGCCCACGAGCGGCAGTTCCAGCAGGCGGGCCACCTCGCGGTCGTCGAGTCCGGGCGCGTACGG
Organism: Streptomyces sp.; assembly: GCA_013362785.1. Classification (GTDB taxonomy): domain Bacteria; phylum Actinomycetota; class Actinomycetes; order Streptomycetales; family Streptomycetaceae; genus Streptomyces. The sequence goes on from JABFVM010000040.1 coordinate 2,553, forward strand.
CCCGCGTACGGCCACCCGCAGGTCCCGCAGGACCATCCGGACCGCGGAGGCCACCTGCCGGGCCGCGGCGACGGCGCGCAGTTCGGCGGGGACCACGAGGATCCCGACGTCGAGCTGGGCGAGGGCCTCCGCGACGCCGTCGTCGATACGGCGGGGCAGGTCGACGACGACCGTGCCGCCCCGGCGTCGGGCCGCGGCGAGCACCGCGCGCATCGCCTGCGGCGGGACGGCTAGGCAGTCGCCGCGATCCCAGCTCAGGACCCGCAGGGAGTGCAGTTTCGGCAGCGACTCCTCCAGGGCACCGCTGCCGAGCCGCCCGCGCGAGCCGGCGAACGCGGGCCAGCGCAGCCCTTCGGTCGCCTCGCCGCCGAGCAGGACGTCGAGTCCGCCGCCCAGGGGATCGGCGTCCACGAGCAGCGTGCGCAGCCCTTCGCGCGCGGCGGTGACGGACAGGGCGCACGCGAGCGTGGACGCACCGGCCCCGCCACGGCCGCCGATGACCCCGACGGTGAGGGCGGGCCGGCCGACGCCTTCGGCGACGTCGGCGATGCGGTCGACCAGCCACTGCTCTCCGTCGGGCAGCATCAGGACGTGATCGGCGCCGATCTCGACGGCCCGGCGCCAGACCCCCGAGTCGTCCTGGTCCCGGCCGACGAGCACCACTCCGCGCCTGCGTCCGGCTCCGCGCACGCGGCGTGCCGCGTCGTCGCCGACCAGGACGAGCGGCGCGGCCTCCCAACTGCCTCTGGGCTCGGGTACCCCGTGGTGGACCTCGGGTGTGGCGCCGGCCGCCGCGCACAGGCGCAGCAGGTCGTCGAGCAGTTCGGCGTCTTCCGTGACGATCAACGGCTTGCCCGGCCGCCCGGAGGCGGTGGGCGTTGGATCGTGTGTGACGGCTGCGGCCACTGTTTCCATCCCCCTTCGCTGCATCACTCGCGCAGCCCTGCGGCCCCGCGAATCCCAAACGTGTGAAGAACCGGCAAGCGGCCTCCATATGAACGGCCGATACGAACCGGCCAAACACGCCCGACTAACCGGAACCGGCCATGAAGTCGGCCCGTGCCGGATGCGCTGGAATCACGGTGCAGCGATCCCGGAAATCGTGTGGATCTTGGTCGATAACTGTGGACAACCCCGTGGTTGTGAATATCGCCGTCACCCATACCGGTGACCCCCGCACCGACCCCTGTGCGACTCCCGCAGAGCAGCGCGACGACTACACACAGTCACGGATCATGGGCATGCCCATTAGGCGGCCGCAGCCGCCTCGCTTCGGCCCTGTGGCCGTACTGGGAAGAGAAAAACCACCCCGGACATGCGACGACCCCCGCCGGGGGGGAGAGCGGGGGTCGTCTCCACGGCCGACTCGGGGGGGGAGGAGTCGGACCGGGTTAG
>JABFVM010000373.1 GCA_013362785.1 Streptomyces sp.
CAGGGGGGTTCGTCAGAGAAGGCCGTGCCGGGGCGGATGGATGCCGCCCAGGACGTAGCGGCCGATGTGCTGGACCTTCCAGCGGGGGGGGTCGTGCCATCGAGAGGGGCGGCGCGAAGCGCCTCGTCGAGGGGTGGCGGTCGGGCGACGGGTGGGCGGGTGCGGGCGTCGCGCCAGTGGCGGTGCAGGCCCAGGGAGTCGAGCGCCGACCGGGTGCCGGAAACCTCGAAGAGAGCACTGCCGACGTCCACGGCGGCCTCGGCGGCGGTGACCTTGGCCGTCGCCACCGCGATGGAGGCCTCGGCGGCGGAATCGTCGGTGAGGGCGGCGCGGGCAGCGTCCACCGCCCTGGCGGCGGTGGCGAGCAGCGCGTCGGCGGCCCGCACCCGGATCGCGAGTTCACCGAACCGCTGGATCAGCAGGGGATCCTCCGCGGCGGTCGCGTGCCCTTCGCCGACGCTCTCGAACCAGGGTCGGCTCTTGGTGCGGACGAACTCCACGGCTTCGGCCAGCGCACCGGAGGCGATCCCGGCGTCGATGGCGGCGTGCAGCAACTGAGCCACCGCGCCGTGGAGTTGGGGCCCCTGGAAGGTGAGATGGTGCGGCACCACTCCGTCGGCGGGCACCGGCACCGACTCCAGGCGGACGCTGCCGCCGGCGGTGGTGCGCTGCCCCATGCCGTCCCAGTCGTCCACGACCGTGAGGCTCTCCACGTGGCGTACGTACCGCGCGGCGGCGGCGCTCATCCCGTGGCCGCCAGCAGCGTCGGACGGCCGCCGAGCGCGATCGAGAACTGGTCGGTGACCTGGGCCAGGGCCTCGGCGGTGCCCGGCTCGACGGTCAGCCTGCCGTCGTCGCCCACCGCGATGTCCTTGTCGAGCGTGAACCAGCCCGGCGTGATGTGCGCGGGGCCCATGGAGCTCAGCACGGGACGCAGGGCGTAGTCGATGGCCAGGACGTGGGCGGTGGTGCCGCCGGTGGCCAGCGGGAGGACGGTCTTGCCCGCCAGCGCGTACTGCGGGAGCAGGTCGAGCAGCGACTTCAGCAGGCCGGAGTAGGCGGCCTTGTAGACGGGGGTGCCGATCACGACCCCGTCCGCGCGCTCGAACAGGGCGGTGGCCTCGATGATGGCCGGGTGCTTGAAATCGGCCCCCAGCAGCGCCTCGGCGGGCAGGGTGCGGACGTCCAGCGGGATCACCTCGTGCCCCTGGGCCGTGAGCCGGTCGTCCAGGTGGCGCAGCAGCCGGGCGGTGCGGGAGGTGGCGGAGGGGCTGCCGGAGACGGACAGGATGGTGGCCATGCGGGGACCTTTCAGGAGTACCAGGTGGGCTGCGGCAGTTCACCGGTGAGGACGTGGCGGCCGATCTCGCGGCGCTTGTGGGCGACGGGGTCGTGCAACAGGAGGGGCGGCGCGAAGCGCCTCGTTGAGGGGCGGTGGTCGGGCGACGGGTGGGCGGGTGCGGACGTAGCGCCAGAAGCGGTCGAGGCCCACGGCGGAGGCGGTGGCGCGGGCGCCGGTCACCTCGAAGATGCGGCCCGTGATCTCCAGGGCCACGTCGGTGGCGCGGGCCTTCACCGCGGCCACGCGCACCTCGAACTCGCCGCGGGCCTGCTCGGTGACCGCGTCCGGGTCGTCGTGCAGGTTCTGTCCCTCGGCGGCCACGGCGTCGGCCAGTGCCTCGGCGGGCGCTGGATGAACCACTCGGGCGGCAACGGTTTGACGATCGGCGAACCGGTGGCACGGGCCTGGCCCGGCGCGGGGAGCGCGGTCGCGGCCCCAGTGGCGGCGAGCAGGGTGAGCAGACGGCGGCGGCTGACCCTGTCCGCTCTCGCTTCGCCGGCGAGCCATTGGCGCAGTCTGCGGCGGTCGTAGGCGGTTTCGACGGGGCGGGACGTGGGACGGGAGGGCGGCTCGGCGGGTGCGGCGGACATGGCGGGTGCGGACATGGCGGGTGCGGACATGGCGGGTCCTCGTCATCGGTGTGGAGGCCGGACACGGGCTGAGCGGGATACGGGCGGAGCGGGACACGGCGGGATCGGCGGCCACGCGGAGGACGTCCACGGTGCGGCCACGCATCAGAGAACCTTGGACAGGAAGGCGCGGGTCCGCTCCTGCCGCGGGTGGTCCAGGACGGCCGCGGGCGGCCCCTGCTCCACCACCACCCCGCCGTCCATGAACACCACGCAGTCGGCGGCCTCGCGGGCGAAGCCGATCTCATGGGTCACGACGATCATGGTGGTACCGGTACCGGCCAACCCCTTGATGACATCGAGGACTTCGCCGACCAGTTCCGGGTCCAGGGCGGAGGTGGGCTCGTCGAAGAGCAGCACCTTCGGTTCCAGGGCCAGCGCGCGGGCGATCGCCACGCGCTGCTGCTGGCCGCCGGAGAGCTGCCGCGGGTAGGCGCCGGCCCTGTCGGCGAGGCCGACCCGGTCGAGCAGTCGACGGGCGGTCTCCTCCGCCTCCTTGCGGGGGCGGCGCAGCGCGGAGACGGGGGCCTCGACGAGGTTCTCCAGCACGGTCAGATGCGGGAAGAGGTTGAAGTTCTGGAAGACGAACCCGATGTTCGTCCGCTGTATCAGGACCTCCTTCTCCTTCAGCTCGTGCAGCTTCCCGCCGGAGCGGCGGTAGCCGATGAGCTCGCCGTCGATGCTGATCCAGCCGCGGTTGACCTTCTCCAGGTGGTTGATGGTGCGCAGCAGCGTGGACTTGCCGGAGCCGGACGGCCCGAGGATCACGGTGACCTCGCCGGCCCGGACCCTCAGGTCGACGCCGCGCAGCACTTCCAGCGGGCCGAAGCTCTTGTGGACGCCGTGGACGTCGACCATGACGTCGCTCATGTGTGCTCGGGCGGGTTGATCCGCGACGTCTCGATCGCGGAGGCGGATGTGCCCCACTTCTTCAGGATCCGGGTGTACGTGCCGTCCTTGATCAGCTCGTCGACGGCGGCCTGGAAGGCCTTGGTGAGCGGGGAGCCCTTCTTGAAGGCGAAGCCGACGTCGAGGCGGTGGAACTCGCCGAGGAAGGCAGTCTGTGAGGCGGGCTGGGCCGCCTGGTAGCGCAGGCCGTTGATGGTCGACATGATCACGTCGATGCGGCCCTGCTGGAGCGCGGTGAGCGTGGCCGCGTTCTCCGAGTAGACCTTCACGTCATACGGCTTCTTGCCCGCCTTGGCGCACACTCCCTTCTGTGCGGTGAGGGTCGCCTCGAAGGTGGTGCCGGCTCCGGTGCCGATGGTCAGGCCGCACAGCCGGGTGAGGTCGGTGACCTTCGACTTGAGCTCGGTGTTGCCCTGCTTCACCGCGAAGCCCTGGCCGTCGTTGATGTAGGTGACGAAGTCGATGGTCTTGAGGCGCTCGCTCGTCACCCCGAAGTTGCCGGTGCCGAAGTCGTACTTGCCGCTGCCGAGCGCGGGCAGGATCGTCTCGAAGGAGGCGTCCTGTCGCTCCAGCCTGACGCCGAGCACCTTGGCCACCGCGTCGGCGAGGTCGATGTCCTGGCCCGCGGGCGCCTTGTCCGTGCCGTTCGGGTAGTACGCCCCGGGCGGGAATCCGACCGAGCTGCCGACGCGCAGCGTGCCCGCTTCGCGCACGTCGGCGGGCAGCAGGGCGGCTGCGGAGTCCACTTTGCGTACGGCGGCGACCGGGTCGTCGGTCGGCGCGGGAGATGCCTGGGCGCCCACCGCCGCCGCGCCGTCCGTGTCTCCGGAGCCGCAGGCGGTCAGCGCCAGGAGGGGCATCAGCGCGAGGGCGGCGATGTCGCGCAGGCGGGTTCTGAAGGTGCGGGTGTTCACAGGGTGGCGGCCTTTCCCGTGTGTTCCGGTTCTGCTTCCGCGAGGTGCTTCTCGAAGGGCAGCGGCCCGATGGTCTCCGGGTCGGCCTCGGTGTCGAACAGGGGTGTGTAGCCGGTGGCCAGGTAGAGGCCGCGGGCCTCGGGCTGGCGCGGGCCGGTGGTCAGGTAGACACGCCGGTAGCCGCGGGCGCCCGCCGCACGCTCCAGTTCGGCGACGACGCGGCGGGCGAGGCCGCGCCGGCGGTGCGCGGAGTGGGTCCAGATCCGCTTCAGTTCGGCGGTGGTCCCGTCGTACCGGCGGAAGGCGCCGCCCGCGACCGGCTCGCCGTTCTCGACGAGGAGGAGCAGGAGGCCGCCGTACGGCGCGGTGAACTCCTCGTCGGGGTAGCGGGCGAGTTCGGCGTGGGCGTCGCGGCCGTAGCGTCTGGAGTACTCGTCGCCGAGTTCCCGCAGCAGGGGTTCGACGCGGGGATCGGACACGGCTGCCTCGACAACCGTCAGAGCCGCGGCGGAAGGCGGCCCAGCGAGGGACGTCACCCGTTCACCGCCGTGAGGGTCTGCGTCCCGCGCGCCGCCCGCTCGGCGTCGCGCTTGGCGACCTCCTCGCGGACGATCGGGATCACGTACCGGCCGAAGTCGATGGCGTCGCCCAGCAGGTCGTAGCCGCGTGCGGAGAGGATGTCGACGCCGAGGTCGTAGTAGTCGAGGAGCGCCTGGGCGACCGTCTCGGGGGTGCCGACCAGGGCGTTGGAGTTGCCCGCGCCACCGGTCGCGGCGGCGGTCGGGGTCCACAGGGCGCGGTCGTAGCGCTCGCCCGCCTCGGCGATGGCGATCAGCCGCTGTGAGCCGGCGTTCTGAGGTGGTGCAGCCTGCGGCTGGGTGTGCCCGTTGTGGCGCTTGGTGATCGCCTCGCCCCGCTCCTTGCGGGCCTTGATCGCACCGACCGTGCGGTGGGCCTTCTCCCAGGCCAGTTCCTCGGTCGGGGCGATGATCGGGCGGAACGCGACCTGGATGCGCGGCACGTCGGTGCGGCCCGCGGCCTTCGCGGCGGCCTTCACGTTCTCGATCTGCTCGGCGGTCTTCGCGAGGGGCTCGCCCCACAGGCAGTAGATGTCGGCCTCGGCGCCGCCGGCGGCGTACGCGGCGGGCGACGATCCGCCGAACGACACGTCGGGGCGGGGCTGTTGGACGGGGAAGACGTCGCTGACGAAGTCGTGGAAGCGGTAGTGCTCGCCCTCGTGGTCGAAGGACTCGCGGGTGGTCCAGATCTTCTTGACGATCCTGATGTACTCCCGGGTGCGGGTGTAGCGCTCGTCCTTGGTGAGGGTGTCGCCCTCACGGCCCTGTTCCTGGTCGTTGCCGCCGGTGATGAAGTGCACGGTCAGCCGGCCGTCGCTGATCCGGTCGAGGGTCGCGAAGGTCTTGGCGGCGAAGGTGGGGTACGAGACGTTGGGCCGGTGGGCGAGCAGGATCTGGAGGCGGTCCAGCCTGCTCGCGATGTACGCGGCGGCCGGTGCTGGGTCCGGCGATCCGGAGCCGTAGGCGAACAGCACCCGGTCCCAGCCGTGGTCCTCGTGCGCCCGGGCGAGCCGGAGCGTGTACTCCTTGTCGAACGCGGCGCCGGAGCGCGGCGTGGTTTCGGAACCGTCGTTGGTGGCGGCGATGCCGAGGAACTCCACGGGCATGGACGTGACCTTTCGGGCAATGCGGCGCGTGGGCGGGAAGAACTCAACTGCCGTGTGCACAGGCATGGGTGATGGACCGTCAGGCGGAAGCTGACGGATTCGGTGCGGGTGTGACGACGCCGGGTGTCGGTGCAGGCGGAAGGCGGTGCTGCGGCAGCGCGCGAAGAGAGAGCTCGGCCCGCGACGGGGTCACCGAGGGAGGGAAGGGCCGGTCAGAGGGCCCGCTGCCGAGTCAGCCGCGACACGCGGCGGAACACACCCGACAGAAGTCGATGTGATCGCGCGTGACCAAGCGCTGCTGGGCATTCATGCGCTTAATTGAGCAGTACATCGTGCTCCCCGTCAAGCGACGCCCGGATGCCGGACGACCTCGACCAGCACCTCTCGGGCGTTGTTGACACATCCGCGCCATGGGCACATACGATCGACACGGATCGGCCCGCCTCAGGCGGCAGCCCCTCCGGCCGCGTTGAGGGACGCGGCGACGTGACGACGCCCCACCCCACGTCTGCCACCCCTCCCCCGGAGAGCCTCCCCATGGCCACGCCGTCCGATATCACGTCCATCCCTGCCACGAAATCCCCTCCGGCGCCCGGCGGCCCCGACGAAGACCTGCCGCGGATCGTGCCGCGCCGGCACGTCGGCCGGTGGCTGACGGCCGCCGTCGCACTGCTGCTCTTCGCGATGGTGCTCAACTCCGTGGTCCGCAACGACGCCTTCCAGTGGGGCGTGGTGGGCCGGTACTTCACCACCTCCGCCGTGCTCGACGGACTGCTGCTCTCCCTGTGGCTGACCGCCGTGGTGATGGTGCTCGGCTTCCTGCTCGGCACCGTGCTCGCGGTGATGCGGCTCTCCGCCAACCCGGTGCTGCGCACGCTGAGTTGGGGCTACGTCTGGATCTTCCGGTCCACGCCGTTGCTGGTGCAGCTGTTGTTCTGGTTCAACATCGGCGCCCTGTACCCGACGCTCGGCCTCGGCATCCCGTTCGGCCCGCAGTTCCTCACCGTCAAGACGGTCAACCTGCTCGGCCCCACCCTCACCGCCGTGATCGGCCTGACCCTGCACGAGACGGCCTACGCCGCCGAGGTGGTGCGCGGCGGCATCCTCTCCGTGGACTCCGGACAGACCGAGGCCGCCCAGGCACTCGGCCTCGGCAGACGCCGCACGATGCGCCGGATCGTCGTCCCGCAGGCGATGCGCTCCATCGTGCCGACCGCCGGGAACATGCTGATCGGCACCCTCAAGGGCACCAGCATCGTCAGCGTGCTGGCCGTGCACGATCTGCTGTACTCGGTGCAGCTGATCTACAACCAGACCTACCAGATCATCCCGCTGCTGATGGTCGCCACCCTGTGGTACGTCGCGGTCACCACGGTGCTGAGCGCGGGCCAGTTCTACGTCGAGCGGTACTACGCCCGCGGCAACTCCCGTGCCCTGCCGCCCACTCCGCTGCAGCGGCTGCGCGGCCACCTGACCGCCGTACGCCACCGGCAGACCGCGGCGACCTCCGCCGACGCCCGCCCGGCGATCGGCGGTGACCGATGACCGGCACCCCCTCCACCGCCGTCCTGGTCGTCGTCGGTGCGGGACCGCGGGCCACGGGCTTGTTGGAGCGCATTGCCGCCAACTCTCCCGAACTGTGGGACGAGGGAAGGGAGTTGCGCATCCACCTGGTGGACCCGCACCCGCCCGGACCGGGACGCGTCTGGCGACACGGGCAGTCCGCGCTGCTGCGGATGAACTCCATGGCCGAGGACGTCACCATGTTCACGGACGAGTCGTCCACCATCGACGGCCCGGTCCGGCCGGGGCCCTCGCTGGCCGAGTGGGCGGCCCAGTTCTCCGGCCGGGGCCCGCGGCACACCCCGTACGCCGAACCGGCCGACCCGGAGGTGCTCGCCGAGCTGCGCGCACTCGACGGGTCCGACTTCGCCAGCCGTCGCGCCCAGAGCGCCTACCTGGACTGGGTGTTCCGCAGGGTGCTCGCCGAACTGCCGCCCTCGGTCACCGTCGAGTGGCTCCGCACCACCGCCACCGCCGTCACCGGGCCCCCGGACGGCCCGCAGCAGGTGCACCTGGCCGGCCGCGCCACTGCGCTCACCGCCGACCTGGTGGTCCTCGCGCAGGGCCACATCGGCTCCACGCCCGTCGCCGAGCACCGCGACCACGCCGCGTTCGCCCGCCGCCACGGCCGCTTCCATCTCCCGCCGGAGTTCTCCGCCGACGCCGACCTGTCCGCACTGCGCCCCGGCGAACAGGTCCTCCTGCGCGGCTTCGGGCTGGCCTTCATCGATCTCGTGGCCCTGCTCACGGAGGGCCGCGGCGGCAGCTTCCGCACCGAGGCCGACGGCACCCTCACCTACCTTCCGTCCGGCCGCGAGCCCCTCCTCCACGTCGGATCGCGGCGCGGGGTGCCGTACCACTGCAAGACCCGCTACCGGCTCCAGGGCCCGCGGCCCCCACTGCCGCGCCACTTCGGGCCCGAGGCGGTCGACGCGCTGCTCGCCGAGGGCCGTCCGCTGGACCTGCGGCGCGATGTGTGGCCGCTGATGGCCAAGGAGATCGGCTTCGGCCACTACCACGAGCTCTTCCACGCCCACCCGGAGCGCACCGCCCTGCCCTGGCCGGACTTCGTCGCCGGCTACGACCGCCTGGGCTGGTACGACGCCGAGATGGCCGCCCTCGTCGCCGAGGCCGTACCCGACCCGGCGGACCGCCTGGACTTCGAGGCCCTGGACCGTCCGCTGGACGGTCTCACGTTCCGGACGCCGGACGCCTTCCAGGCGCACCTGCGTGACCACATCGCCCGGGACGTGGACCGCCGCGAGGACCCGGAGTTCAGCGCCGACCTCGGGGCGTTCCTCGCCCTGCTGTCCGTCTACGGGCAGCTGCCCGGCCTGGTGGCGACCGGACGACTGACCGCGCGGTCCGTCGCCGGGCACCTCGACGGCTGGTGGCAGGGCTTCTTCAGCTTCCTGGCCTCCGGTCCGCCCGGCTTCCGGCTGCGCCAGTTGCTGGCCCTCTCACGGGCCGGGATCGTCCACTTCCTGGGCGCCGGTATCCGGATCGGCACCGACGAGGCCACCGGCACCTTCACGGCGACCAGCCCCACCGTGCCAGGTCACACCGTCCACGCCACCGCCCTCATCGAGGCGTATCTGCCGGTCCCCTCTCTCGACCGCACCGAAGACCCCCTGCTGCGCGACCTGCACAGAACCGGCGCCCTCACCGAGGAGGTCATCGCCGACCCCACCCACACCCACCGCTCCGGCCTGCTCGCGGTCTCTCCCACGGACGCCCACGTCATCGACCCGTCCCTCGGCAGCTCCCACCCCCGCCGCATCGCCCTGGGCGCCCCCACCAACAGCCGCGCCGTCGCCGCCTTCGCCCGCCCCCGGACCAACGCCCCGGCCTTCCGTCAGAACGATGCGGTGGCGCGGGCCCTGCTGAGCGCCCTGAGCTCACCGTTCTCAAGGGGAGAGATAGCGGCGTCCACAATGTGAACAACCCCTTGGGATGCGGGCACGCTTCTGCCACGATCCCCATCAACCAGGTAGGAAAACTAGGAATCTGTGGGGTGGGGTCGCCATGCGCACGCGCAACCGCACGGACCTGTCACAGCTCCTCCTGACCTCGCGTCGCCACATCGACTTCGGCCGCACGTCCAGCGCCATCTGTCGGCTCGTCTGAGCTCGTCCGAGACTCCCCGCGGAACGCGACGCACCACCCACCCCCCACACCCCCCCACACCGCTGAGCCCCCTGCCGTCCCGTCCGGGCGGCGGGCGAGTGGTGTGCCGGTACGCGTCGGCGGGTTCCTCGCCGCCATCGCCGTACCCCCCTGAACGCCCTACCTTCGAGAGGACACCTCCGTGTCTGCTGCAAGACCGCTCACCACCCTGCGCACCGTCGCCGTCCTGGCGGCGCTTCCCCTGCTGCTGACCGCCTGCGGCTACGGCGCCGAGTCCACCGACGACGGCAAGCAGACCGAGGTCGCGGCGGACGCCAAGAAGCTCTCCGCCGACGAGGTGAAGGTCGGCTACTTCCCGAACCTCACGCACGCCACCGCTCTGGTGGGCGTCCAGGAGGGCCTGCTCCAGAAGGAGCTCGGCGGCACCCGGATCAAGCCGTCGACCTTCAACGCCGGTCCCTCCGAGATCGAGGCGCTGAACTCGGGCTCCATCGACATCGGCTGGATCGGCCCCTCCCCCGCGATCAACGGTTACACCAAGGCGGCCGGCAAGAACCTGCGCATCATCTCCGGTTCCGCGTCCGGGGGCGTGAAGCTCGTCGTCAACCCGGACAAGATCAAGTCCCTGAAGGACGTCAAGGGCAAGAAGATCGCCACTCCGCAGCTCGGCAACACCCAGGACGTGGCACTGCTCAACTGGATCTCCGAGCAGGGCTGGAAGGTCGACGCGGAGAGCGGCAAGGGCGACGTCTCCGTCGTCCGCACCGACAACAAGATCACCCCGGACGCCTACAAGTCCGGCTCGATCGACGGCGCGTGGGTGCCCGAGCCGACCGCGTCCAAGCTGGTCGCCGAGGGCGGCAAGGTGCTCCTCGACGAGGGCACCCTGTGGCCGGACAAGAAGTTCGTGATCACGAACATCATCGTCCGGCAGGACTTCCTCAAGGACCACCCGGACGTCGTCGAGGCCGTGCTGCGCGGTTCGGTCAAGACCAACGAGTGGATCAACGCCAACCCGGACAAGGCCAAGGCGTCGGCCAACGAGGCCCTCAAGGAGGAGTCCGGCAAGGCCCTGCCCGCCGAGGTCATCGACCCTGCCTGGAAGTCGATCACCTTCCTGGACGACCCGCTGGCCGCCACCCTCGACACCGAGGCCGAGCACGCGGTGAAGGCCGGACTGCTGGAGGAGCCCGACCTGAAGGGCATCTACGACCTCGCACCCCTCAACAAGGTCCTCAAGGCCGAGGGCAAGGACGAGGTCGACGACGCCGGTCTCGGCGTCAAGTAGCGACACCCGCACCCGACGAGTCCCCAGGAGATGACGACCATGGCCACTACGACGGCCACGACCGCCAAGGTCGCCGAGGACACCACGGCGGTGCCGTATGCCGCGCGGATCGAGCACGTCTCGAAGTCCTTCCCGACGCCGGGCACGTCCGGCGGACAACAGCTCGTGCTGGACGACATCACGCTCGATGTCGCACCCGGCGAGTTCGTCACCCTCCTGGGGGCCTCCGGCTGCGGCAAGTCCACGCTGCTCAACCTGGTCGCGGGGCTGGACCTGCCGTCCGCCGGCTCGATCGGCACGGACGGCCGGCCCGCCCTGATGTTCCAGGAGCACGCACTGTTCCCGTGGCTGACCGCGGGCAAGAACATCGAGCTCGCGCTCAAGCTGCGCGGCGTCGCCAAGGCGGAGCGCCGGCAGGAGGCGGAAGAGCTGCTGGAACTGGTCCGGCTGAAGGGCGCGTACGGCAAGCGGGTGCACGAGCTGTCCGGCGGTATGCGCCAGCGCGTCGCCCTGGCCCGGGCGCTGGCCCAGGACAGCCGGCTGCTGCTGATGGACGAGCCGTTCGCCGCGCTCGACGCGATCACCCGGGACGTACTGCACGACGAGCTGACCCGCATCTGGAAGGAGACGGGGAAGTCGGTGCTGTTCGTGACGCACAACGTGCGTGAGGCGGTGCGGCTCGCCCAGCGTGTCGTCCTGCTCTCCTCGCGCCCCGGCCGCATCGCCCGGGAGTGGACGATCGACATCCCGCAGCCGCGCCGCATCGAGGACACCGCGGTCGCCGAACTGTCCGTCGAGATCACCGAAGAACTGCGTGGGGAGATCCGCCGCCATGGCCAGCACTGACAACGGCGTCGACACCGAGGTCGACGTCACCGAGGACGGCTCCACGGCGACCGCGAAGCCGCGGGACCCGCACGATCTAGCGGGGCTGGAGGCCGGGCTCGACGCACTGGACTCGGTGCAGGTCAGCCGTACGCCGCTGCGCGAGACCCTGGTCCGCAAGGTGGTACCGCCCGTCACCGCCGTTGCGCTGGTGCTGGTGGTCTGGCAGCTGCTGGTGTGGGCCGAGGTCGCGCCCGCCTACAAGCTGGCCTCACCGTCGGACGTCTGGGGCGAGGTGCGCGAGGCCTGGCTGCAGGGCACGCTGCTCGACTACATCTGGACGTCCGTCTCACGCGGTCTGCTCGGCTTCCTGATCGCGCTCGCCATCGGTACGCCGCTCGGTCTGCTGGTCGCCCGGGTGAGGTTCGTCCGGGCGGCCGTCGGCCCCATCCTGTCCGGCCTGCAGTCGCTGCCGTCGGTGGCCTGGGTGCCGCCCGCCGTGCTGTGGCTGGGCCTCAACGACTCGATGATGTACGCCGTGATCCTGCTCGGCGCGGTCCCGTCCATCGCCAACGGCCTCGTCTCGGGCATCGACCAGATTCCGCCGCTGTTCCTGCGCGCCGGGCGCACCCTGGGCGCGACCGGGCTGCGGGAGGCCTGGCACATCGTGATGCCGGGGGCGCTGCCCGGCTATCTGGCGGGTCTGAAGCAGGGCTGGGCGTTCTCCTGGCGGTCCCTGATGGCCGCCGAGATCATCGCCTCCTCGCCCGATCTCGGCGTCGGCCTGGGCCAGTTGCTGGAGAACGGGCGCAACAACAGCAGCATGCCGCAGGTGTTCCTGGCGATCTTCCTGATCCTGCTCGTCGGCATCGCCATCGACCTGCTGATCTTCAGCCCGCTGGAGCGGCGGGTGCTGCGGAGCCGGGGCCTGCTGGTCATCCGCTGAACGAACGGACGCGGTCGGCCACTTCCGGCGGCGGCACCGGCGCGACAGAGGCTGCCCTTCTCAACACTGAGAAGGGCAGCCTCTCGCTCACCCGGTTCCTCTCGCAACGGCGACGACCTCGCAGTTCATCCCGGTCCCGGCGGACCCGGACCTGTACCGGACGCGCTTGACACTCACTGGGGCGAACGACGTACGTTGAGCTCTCAAGTTCCGGACGGGTGGAGGCCCTCGATGCAGGTACCTGGTGCGGCAGCGCACAGTGCGTGCACGGGTACGCGGCTGATCACCCGGCGGCATGTCGACTACTGCCGCACCTCGTCCGCGGTCTGTCCTTCCCTGCACGGCTGATCTCTGCCGGTCCCGTGCGGCCGACTGTCTCGTCGGGTCTTCCGAAGGAACACCCTTGTCCGGCCCCACCGCGCCAGGACCCTGCCGCGGGCCCGACTCCGCCCGCTGCCGTCACCTGAACCCGTACGGCGCCACCAGCATGCGCCGTCACGCCGAGAACCGCTGACCCGGCTCTCACCTCCCGCACATTTCACGCACAAGGGACGCCACCCATGTCTCAGCTCACCTCTCTTCCGGTGATCGACCTGTCCGCCCTCGACCGCGACGCGCTCCACCGAGCCGCCCGCGACGTCGGCTTCTTCCAGCTGGTCGGCCATGGCATCACCCCCGCCGAACAGGCCCGGCTGCTCGGCACCGCACGCGAGTTCTTCGCTCTCCCCGACTTCGACCGGAACGTGATCGACAACCTCAACTCCCCCCACTTCCGCGGCTATACGCGGATCGGCGAGGAGCACACCCAGGGCCGCCGTGACTGGCGCGACCAGCTCGACATCAGCAACGAGCTCCCGCCGCGCGTGCCCGAGCCGGACGAGCCCGCCTACTGGTGGCTGGAGGGACCGAACCAGTGGCCGCCGGCGCTGCCCGCGCTCCGCGAGGTCACGCTGGACTGGATGGACCGGCTCAGCCGGGTGGCGCACCGCCTGCTGCACGAACTGCTCGGCGCGATCGGCGGCCGGGAGGACTTCTACGACGACGCCTTCTCCGGCAACCCGCGCAACCATCTGAAGCTGATCCGGTACCCGGGCCGCACCCCGGAGGGGAACGACCAGGGCGTGGGCGTGCACAAGGACTACGGGTTCCTGACCCTGCTCCTGACGGACGAGGTGCCCGGCCTCCAGGTCGAGTCGGCGGGCGGCTTCATCGACGTACCCCATCTGCCCGGCGCGTTCGTGGTGAATCTGGGCGAGCTGCTGGAAGTGGCCACCAACGGCTACCTCAAGGCGACCAACCACCGCGTCGTCTCCCCGGCGGGAGCCCGCGAGCGCTATTCCGCGCCGTTCTTCTACAACCCGCGCCTGGACGCCCACATCTCCCCCCTCCCCTTCCCCGGCGCGTCGGACGCGACGGGCGTCACCGACGACCCGGGCAACCCGCTGTACTCGGAGTTCGGCTGGAACGAACTCAAGGGCTGGGTCCGGGCCCACCCCGAGGTGGTGAAGAAGCACCACCCGGAGCTGACGGCCGGCTGACCGGGCGCGGACGAAAGGGGGGTTGCGGGCATGCCATGGGCCCGCAACTCGTCACGGGCGCCGCGACGGCTGGATCCACCCCAGCGAGCGCTCGACGGCCCGCTTCCAGCACTCGTACTCCCACTCCCGTCGTTCGGCCTCCATGTCCGGAATCCACTGGGCGGCCATGTGCCAGTTGCGGCGCAGGACCTGCAGGTCCGGCCAGTAGCCGGCTGCTAGCCCGGCGGCGTAGGCGGCGCCCAGCGACACCGTCTCGTGGACGAGTGGGCGTACGACGGGAACGTCGAGGACATCGGCGAGGATCTGCATCAGCAGGTGGTCGGAGGTCATGCCGCCGTCCACCTTGAGCTGCTTCAGGGCGAGCGCGGAGTCGGCGTTCATGGCGTCGACGACCTCCCGGGTCTGCCAGCCGGTGGCCTCCAGGACGGCGCGGGCCAGGTGCCCCTTGGTGATGTACGACGTGAGGCCGACGATGACGCCGCGGGCGTCGCTGCGCCAGTGCGGTGCGAACAGGCCGGAGAACGCGGGGACGATGTAGCAGCCGCCGTTGTCCTCGACGGTGCGCGCCAGCGTCTCGATCTCGGGGGCGCTGTGGATCAGGCCCAGCCGGTCACGGAACCACTGGACCAGCGAGCCGGTGACGGCGATCGGCCCTTCCAGCGCGTAGACCGTGGGCTGGTCCGCGATCTTGTACGCGACCGTGGTGAGGAGCCCGTGCTCGGACCGTACGAGGTCGGTGCCGGTGTTCATCACCAGGAAGCTGCCGGTGCCGTAGGTGCATTTCGCCTCGCCCGGCGAGAAACAGGTCTGTCCGAACAGGGCCGCCTGCTGGTCGCCGAGGGCCGCGGTGATGCGCACGCCGGGGAGCAGCGCGCGGGCCTCGCCGTAGTCCTCTGCGGAGGAGCGGATCTCCGGCAGCATCGCGCGCGGCACCCCGAAGAAGTCCATGAGTGCTTCGTCCCAGGTCAGCGTGCGGATGTCCATGAGCATGGTGCGGCTGGCGTTGGTGACGTCGGTGATGTGCAGGCCGCCGTCGGGGCCGCCGGTGAGGTTCCAGATCAGCCAGCTCTCGATGGTGCCGAACAGCACCTCGCCGTCCCGGGCGCGCTGCTCCAGCCCGTCGACATGGTCGAACAGCCAGCGGATCCGGGGTGCGGAGAAGTAGGTCGACGGGGGCAGACAGCAGTGTTCGAGGAAGAACTCGTCCCCCGGATCCTCTCTCAGCTCCTCGACGAGCGGGGCGGTGCGGGTGTCCTGCCAGACGATCGCGCGGCCGAGGGGGACGCCCGTGCGCGGGTCCCAGAGCACGGACGTCTCGCGCTGGTTGGCGATCCCGACGGCGGAGATCTGCCCGGCGTCGATTCCGGCATTGGAGAGCGCCTCGGGGACGACGCGCTGGAGGTTGCGCCAGATCTCGACGGCGTCGTGCTCGACCCAGCCGGGGCGGGGGAAGTACTGCTGGTGCTCGCGCTGGGCGACCGCGGCCAGCCGCCCGCCGTGGTCGAACAGGATGCATCGGGTGGAGGTGGTGCCCTGGTCGATGGACATCACATACCGGTCAACCATGATCGACCCTGCCTTCCGATGTGTCGCGGAGGTGCCGGTGACCTACCAGCGGACCGCGCCCAGGTCTCTGGAGATCGCGCGTGCCGCCTCCCGCAGCACGGTGATCAGAGCCGGCAGCGGCCGGCCTTTGGTGTCGCAGATCCGCTCGACGGCGCCGGACACGCCGAGCGCGCCCACCACGAGACCGCCCTGTCCCCGGATCGGCGCGGCGATCCCGGCCTCGCCCATGCTCATCTCCTGCACTTCCGCGCCCCACCCCAGATCCCGTATCTCACCGAGCGCCCGGCTCAGCTCCTGCGGGTGGACCAGGGTGTGCCGGGTGTACGCCTCCGGCTCGGCCTCCAGCACGGGGTCCAGGGGCGTGACCCCGAAGGCCAGGAGGACCTTGCCGAGCGAGGAGGCGTGCAGCGGCAGCAGGGCGCCGACGTCCAGGGTCTGGAGGGTGTCGTCCGGCCGGAAGACATGGTGGATGACGAGCACCCTGCCCTCCAGGGGGGTGCCCAGCCGGACCGCCTCCCCGCTGCGGGCGGCCAGGGCGTCGGCCCAGTTGATGGAGCGCGAGCGCAGTTCGTTGACGTCGAGGTAACTGGTGCCGAGGTGCAGCAGAGCCGCCCCGAGCTGGTACTTTCCGGTCCCCGGGTCCTGTTCCACGAAGTCCACGTGTTGCAGCGTGCGCAGGATTCCATGGGCGGTGCCCTTGGCCAGGCCCAGCGACGACGCCACTTCTCCCAGGCCCAGCCGACGGGATCCGCTGGCGAGCAGGCGCAGGATCGCAGCGGCCCGCTCTATCGACTGGACGGGGCCTGCCATGAAGCGATGGTAGTCCGGCTTTTCCCGATTAGGGACTCTCGTTCGGTAATGCCGACCGAAGTTCGTTGACCGCTCACCTTGTCCGTATTTAGCGTGCCCTAGACGCCCCGCCTGCGGGCGACGACCCGGCTTCCCGAGGAGGAGGGCACATGATCACTGCGCAGCTGGACGCCGCGCCCAGCGGGGAAGCCGCGCCCGGCG
>JABFVM010000116.1 GCA_013362785.1 Streptomyces sp.
GGTCTCGGCGGGCTTGGAGGTCTCAGGGGTCTCGGCCAACCGGGGCAGGTGCGGCTTGGTCGCGTATGCCACGAAGCTCTTGCCGATCAGCGGGTTCAGTGCCTGTTCGGCGACCCGGGTGGCCAGCGGTTTCTTCATGATGTCCCAGACCAGCAGCTTGTGGTACGCGCGCACCGGCAGCGCCTTGTCGTTGTCGACGCCGAACGCGCACTTCAGCCACCAGTAGGGCGAGTGCAGGGCGTGGGCGTGGTGGGTGCCGTAGGGCTTCAGCCCGGCTTCCCTGATCTTCCCGAGCAACTCGTCCGCCTTGTAGATGCGGATGTGGCCGCCCTCGACCTCGTGGTACGCGTCGGACAGCGCCCAGCACACCTTCTCGGGGCCGTAGCGCGGGACGGTGATGGCGATCCGGCCGCCGGGCTTCAACACCCGTACCATCTCGGCGAGTACGCCCTTGTCGTCCGGGATGTGTTCCATCACCTCGGAGATGATGACGACGTCGAAGGACTCGTCGGGGAAGGGGAGGGCCAGGGCGTTGCCCTCCATCGCCGTCGCGGTGGCCCCTTCCGGTGCCTCGCCGGCCTCCTTCATCGCCGCGAACCACTTCGCGACCTCGCGGATCTCCTCGCCGTTCTGGTCCAGCGCCACGACCTGGGCGCCGCGCCGGTAGCACTCGAAGGCGTGCCGGCCGGCACCGCAGCCGAGGTCCAGGACGCGGTCGCCTGCGGCGAGCGGGAACCGGGAGAAGTCGACGGTCAGCACGTGGCCCTGCTTTCGGGGTTGGATGCGGCGAGTTCCTTGGTGGCGAAGGTCTGGGGGGCCGCGGGGCGGTCCGGTGTCGGTCTCACGGCGGCGGAGCGGGCCTGCTCGCCGCCCGCAGATCGGGCGATGGCCTCGCGGTACCGGGCCACCGTGCCCTCGGCGGCGCGCGCCCAGGTGAAGTGCCGGAGCACCCGCTCGCGTCCGGCGGTGCCGAGCCGTGCGCGCAGCTCCGGGTCGGCCAGCAGTCGGTTCAGTCCGGCGGCCAGGGCCCCCGCGTCGCCCGGCGGTACCGCCAGGCATGTCTCGCCGTCCCGTCCGGCGACCTCGGGGATCGCCCCGCCGGTCGTGGCGAGCAGCGGCGTGCCGGTCGCCATGGCCTCGGCGGCCGGCAGGGAGAAGCCCTCGTACAGCGACGGCACGCACGCGACCTGCGCCGAGCGCACCAGGTCGACGAGCTCGGCGTCGGAGATGCCCTTGACGAACTCGACGGCGCCTTCGAGGCCGTACCGTTCCATGGCCTGCGCGACCGGGCCCTCCTCGGGCCGCTTGCCGACGACGACGAGATGGGCGTCGGGGTGCTCGGCGCGGACCTTGGCGAGTGCCTCGACCAGGAACACCAGGCCCTTCAGCGGGACGTCGGCGCTGGAGGTGGTCACGATCCGGCCCGGTATCCGGCGTACCGAGGGATCCGGTGAGAACAGGTCGGTGTCCGCGCCGATGTGCACCACGTGGATACGGTCCTGCCGTACGCCGAGGTGGTCGACGATCTCCTCGCGGGACGTGCCCGAGACGGTGAGGACCGACGGCAGCCGGCGCGCCACCCGCTTCTGCATACGGGTGAAGGCGTACCAGCGGCGTACGGACAGCCGCCGGCGCCGGCCCTCCGCCGCGTCCAGCTCCAGTTGGCGGTCGACCGTGATGGGGTGATGGATGGTGGTGACGAGGGGCGCGCCGACGTCGCCCAAGAGGCCGTATCCCAGCGTCTGGTTGTCGTGCACGACGTCGAACTCGCCGCGCCGGGCGCGCAGATGGCGGCGGGCGCGGAGCGAGAACGTCAGCGGTTCGGGGAAGCCGCCGGTCCACATGGTCGCCACTTCCAGCGCGTCGATCCAGTCGCGGTACTCGTCGCGCCCCGGAGTGCGGAAGGGGTCCGGCTGGCGGTAGAGGTCGAGGCTGGGGAGCTCGGTGAGGGTGAGGCGGTCGGCGTAGTCGGCGCCCTCGTCGAGGACCGGGTAGGGCTGGGAGCCGATGACCTCGACGCGGTGGCCGAGGCGGGCGAGCTCGCGGGAGAGGTGCCGCACGTAGACGCCCTGGCCGCCGCAGAACGGGTTCCCTTTATAGGTGAGAAGCGCGATGTCGAGCGGTCGCTCGCCGTCGGCGGCCGGGTCCTCCGAGGGCCTGGCCTCCCTGGCCTCAGCGGTCACTCCGGGCCCCCTTCTCCCTGCTTTGTCCCGCGAGATTACGCGGGGAGGCTAATCTAGAACAAGTTTCAGACTTGATCGTTCAAGAGGCTCTGAATCTACCGGCAGGTAGTGCCGCTGTGAGCGATGGATCAGGTGATTCACGCCACGGCCGCCGCCCTGGCATGCTCTGTCCGGTCACCCACCCTCACCGACTGTCACGGAACGGGATCCATGCCTGCGGAAGCCAGTAGCGCGAGCCCCTCCTCCCCACCCCTCACCGAGCGGCAGGAGGCACGGCGGCGGCGCATTCTGCACGCCAGCGCGCAGCTCGCCAGCCGGGGCGGTTTCGACGCCGTACAGATGCGGGAGGTCGCGGAGTCCTCACAGGTGGCCCTGGGGACCCTCTACCGCTACTTCCCGTCCAAGATCCATCTGCTGGTCGCCACGATGCAGGACCAGCTGGAGCACATGCACGGCACGCTGCGGAAGAAGCCGCCGCAGGGGGAAACGGCGGCCGAGCGGGTCGCGGAGACCCTGATGCGCGCCTTCCGCGCCCTGCAGCGCGAGCCGCACCTCGCCGACGCGATGGTCCGCGCCCTGACCTTCGCCGACCGCAGCGTCTCCCCCGAGGTCGACCAGGTCTCCCGCCAGACCACGGTGATCATCCTCGACGCGATGGGCCTGGAGAACCCGACCCCCGAACAGCTCTCCGCCGTCCGCGTCATCGAGCACACCTGGCACTCGGCCCTGATCACCTGGCTCTCCGGCCGCGCCTCGATCGCCCAGGTCAAGATCGACATCGAGACGGTGTGCCGCCTCATCGACCTGACGGCACCCACTGCCGAATGAGCCACAGGCGCACGAGCAACGGACGCACGAGTCACGGGCGCACGAGTCACGGGCGCACGCGAAAGACCTACGAGACGGGTTCCCTTCGCCGGTATTACCCGGATCAGGTTCTGGGGGTCGCCTTCCGGCCCGACTGCTGCCTTCCGGCCTCTCAGCCCGGACCGTCGATGTCGGCCCCAGCGGAAGCCGTCTGCTTCTCGCCAGAGTCGGCTACTCCGGTTCGGACTCCCTCACTCGCCTCGTAGGCCGATTTCCAGGATAAATCGCATGCTCGCGAATGAACCCGCCTAAAAGGGAACTTTTTCGGACACTATTCCTCCGGCGGGAACACCGGCTCCCCACTCTCCAACATCGTGATCACGATCGCCTCCACCGGGCAGCTCTCCGCCGCCGCGAGGATCCGTTCGTTCGCGTCGGTCTCCGGCTCGGCCGGATGGGACTGGCGGCCGCTGTCGAGGCGGAAGCCGTCGGGGGCGTGGTGGACGCACTGGGCCGAGCCGATGCACACCGACCGGTCGACCTCGACGTGCCAGCGGTCGCCCATCCCCTACGCCTCCCAGCCCGCCGGGAGGTGGATCATCTTGTGCTCCAGGTACTCGCCGAAGCCCTCGGGGCCGAACTCCCGCCCCAGCCCGGAGTTCTTGTAGCCGCCGAACGGGCCCAGCATGTCGAGGCTGAAGGTGTTCACCGAGTAGGTGCCGGTACGGACCTGGCGCGCGACGTCGATGCCGTGCGCGGTGTCGGCCGTCCAGACGCTGCCGCTGAGGCCGTAGTCGGAGTCGTTGGCGATCTTCACGGCCTCGGACTCGTCGCCGTAGGGAAGGAGGCAGATCACCGGGCCGAAGATCTCCTCGCGGGCGATCCGCATGGAGTTGTCGACGTCTCCGAAGAGGGTCGGCTCGACGTACCAG
>JABFVM010000019.1 GCA_013362785.1 Streptomyces sp.
CAGGGAAACCGCCCCGAGCGCACGGTCTACGGGCTCACCGAGGCCGGGCGCGAGGAGATGGCCGAGTGGCTGTCCGACCTGCTCGCCGTCCCGGCGAAGGAGTACCCGATCTTCGAGACGGCGCTCTCCCTGATGGCTGCGCTGCCCCCCGACGAGGTGGTGCGGCTGCTGGAGATGCGGCTGAGCTCGCTGGAGGTGCAGGTGGCGAGCGGCCGGGGCGCGCTGGAGAAGCTCTGCGAGACGCTGCCACGGCTCTTCCTCGTCGAGGTCGAGTACCAACTGCACATGGTCGAGGCACAGGCGGAGTGGGTCCGCGGCTTCCTCGACGAGACCAGGAAGGGCGACCTGCCCGGCGTCGATGCGTGGCGGCGCTTTCACGAGACGGGGGAGCTGCCGGCCGAGTTCACTACATGAGAAAGACCCCGGCGGGGCTGTTGCAGCAGCTCCACCGGGGTCTCGAACCCCGAAACGGATCCGCCGTGCGGCAGAAACCGGGTCATCGAGGTGCGGCACACCCAGGATAGCCCGGCGCTGCTCACGCGGAACGATCACGAGTCCGCTCATCATCCGCTCATCAGGAGAGCAGCTGTCATGAGTACCAGTAGCAGGGGCACCCGTGCGCCCGCGGTCGAGACACGTCAACTCATCAAGACCTATGGCGAGGTGACCGCCCTCAACGGCATGGACATCACCGTCGAGCCGGGCACCGTCTTCGGCCTCCTCGGCCCCAACGGCGCCGGCAAGTCCACCACCGTCAAGATCCTCACCACCCTGGCCCGCCCCGACTCGGGCTCGGCCACCGTCGCCGGCCACGATGTGCTGAGCCACCCGGACCGGGTGCGCCGCGCGATCGGAGTGGTCGCCCAGAACTCCGGCGCCGACCCGGTCGCCACCGGCCGCGAGAACCTCCAACTCCAGGGCAGGCTCTACGGCTTGGCCCGCGCCGACCTCGGACGTCGTGTCGCCGAGCTGCTCGACCGCTTCCGGCTCGCCGACGCCGCCGACCGCCCCGTCAAGGGCTACTCCGGCGGGATGCGCCGCCGCCTGGACGTCGCCCTCGGCCTGGTGCACCGCCCCGAGGTGCTCTTCCTCGACGAGCCCACCACCGGCCTCGACCCCGAGACCCGCGCCACCATGTGGGACGAGATCGGGCGGCTGGCCGGTGAGGACGGCATGACCGTCCTGCTCACCACGCACTATCTGGAGGAGGCCGACCGGCTCGCCGAGCGCATCGCGATCGTCGACCGCGGCCGGATCGTCGTCGCGGGCACCCCGGACTCGCTCAAGGGCGAACTCCGCGGCGACGCCGTCCATGTGGAGCTGCGCGGCGCTGTCGGTGAAGCGGGCCGCACCCTGCTCAAAGGCGCCCTCGGCGGGCTGCCGGGTGTGCACGAGGTGCTGGTCGACGGGCGCCGCGTCAGCGTCCGCGCCGACGAAGGAGCCGCCGCGATGCCCGCGCTCCTCGCCGCGCTGGCCCACGCCGGGGTCGGCGTCGCCACCGCGACCGTCGCCCGTCCGTCCCTGGACGACGTCTACCTCCGTTACGCCGGCCGCCGCTACTCGGAGGCCGAAGCCGCCAGTGCCGAGGACCGCGTTCTCGCCGGGACCGGGGGTGCGCGATGAGCACCGCGGTCACCCAGACCTGGTACATGACGCAACGTCAACTCATGGTGTTCGCACGGCAGCCCGCGTACGCGATCATCACCCTGATCCAGCCGGTGATCTGGCTGTTCCTGTTCGGCAGCCTCTTCAAGAAGGTCGTCGAGCTCGGCGGCTTCGGCACCACCTCCTACCTCGACTACCTGGTGCCGGGCGTGGTGGTGATGAGCGCCCTCAGCTCCAACATGTGGGCGGGGATGGCCACACTGGACGAGATCCAGCGCGGCACCCTCGACCGCTTCCTGACCACCCCGGTCAGCCGGGCCGCCCTGATGAACGGCAACGTCGTCAACAACGGCCTGGTCACCGCCCTGCAGTCGGTCGTCATCGTGCTGCTCGGCCTGCTCGGCGGCGCCGACTACCCGGGCGGCATCGGCGGCATAGTCGTCCTGGTCCTGGCCGCGGTCCTGCTCGGGACGATCTTCGGGGCGCTGTCCAACGCGCTGGGCATGCTGGTGCGGGAGCGCGAGTCGATCATCGGTATCAACACCTTCCTGCTGCTGCCGCTGACCTTCCTGTCCTCCGCCTTCATGGCGCCGTCGCAGATGCCGGGCTGGATACGGCACATCGCCGACTTCAACCCGCTCAACTGGGCGATGGTCGCGGGCCGTTCGGCGATGTCCGCCCATCCCGACTGGGGTGACGTGCTCACCCGGGGCGGCGGTCTGCTGGCACTGGCGGTCGCCGCGGTGTGGCTGTCCATCCGGACGTTCCGGTCGTACCAGCGGTCGGTGTGAGCGGCCGGGTGCGGTGAAGAGGAAGTGCCCGGGTGCGGTGAGGGGGAGCGCCCGGGTGCGGTGAGGGGACGGCCCGGGGGCGGTGAAGGGAAGTGCCCGGGCGCGGCGCGAGCGAGTGCCGCCTGGCACGCCGAAGGGGCGGCACCTTCGAAGATGCCGCCCCTCCGGGAAGTCCGCGTCGGGAAGTCCACCCAGGGCTACGCCGCCGGCGCGGCCCCCTCCTGCTCCGCCTCGATCCGTGCGTTCCAGTCCCGCTTGGAGGCCTGCCAGCCGTCCTCGTTGTGGCCGAGGCGCCAGTAGCCGGAGATCGACAGATCCTCCCGGGGGACACCGCGCTCGACCCGCAGCAGCTGGCGCAGCTCCTTCACGAAGTGCGCCTCGCCGTGCACGAACGCCTGCATCCGGCCCGCCGGGAAGTCCAGCGAGCGAACGGCCTCGATCAGGGCATCGCCGACGCGACGGGAGCCGCGGTGCAGCCAGATCACCTCCACATCGGAGTCGATCTTCTGCTCCTCCTCGGGGCCGGAGACCTCCACGAAGGCGTACGCCGTGGCGCCGGCGGGCAGCGACTCCAGGGTGCGGGCGATCGCGGGCAACGCGCTCTCGTCACCGACGAGGAGATGCCAGTCGGCGTCCGGATCGGGCGCGTAGGCACCGCCGGGGCCCATGAACCGGACGATGTCGCCCGGCTGGGTGCGCATCGCCCAGGGGCCGGCCAGGCCCTCGTCGCCATGGAGTACGAAATCGAGCGTCAGCTCACGATGCTCGGGATCCCAGGCCCGTACCGTGTACGTCCGCGTCACCGGCCACTGCTCGCGCGGGAACTCCTCGCGGATGCGCTCCAGATCGAAGGGCTCCGGGTAGCTCACGTCGCCGGGGGAGAAGAGGATCTTCACATAGTGGTCGGTGCAGGTGTCCGCCATGAACTCGGCGAGCCCCTCACCGCCCAGCACCACACGCTGCATGTGCGGGGTCAGCCGTTCGGTACGGATGACCTGCGCGGAGTGGGGCTTCCGCGGCTTGCGGGCAGAGCGTAGTGCCATCACTGGCCTCCCTCGTTCCAAAGCTTAGGTTTACCTAAGTTAGCATCTCCCTCTGGCGGATGCCGCTACGACTCGTTCATGAAAGGGTGCATTTCGCGCACACGGGGAACGAATTCCCCGCTCCAGGAGCCCCATGCACTCACTCGGGACGCACTTCACGCCCCCAGCGTCACCAGCAGCCGCTGCAGCGAACCGCCCAGTCCCCACCGCAGCGCCAGTTCGTCCAGGCCCGCCGGATCCCGGGGCGTGTGCGGCAGCGCGGTGTCGACGTCCGGCAGCGGCACGTCGTCCGCGACCCGCACCACCGTCGGCGCGACGGCGACGTACGGCCGCGACTCGTCCAGCCGCTTGCGCTGCGACGGCGTCAGCTTCGCCTTCGGGTCGTCGACCGCCGCCATGATCCCGGCCAGGTCGCCGAACTCGGTCAGCAGCTTCGCGGCCGTCTTCTCGCCGATCCCGGGCACGCCCGGCAG
>JABFVM010000098.1 GCA_013362785.1 Streptomyces sp.
GTCCCCGCGCGCGACGGGGCCGGTCAGGGCGGCGTCGCCGGAGCGCAGGGCGTTGTCGAGGGCGGCGCCGAGCAGCGGGCCGAGCATCCGGTCGGGGGCCGCGACGCCGGCCTCGCGCAGCAGCTCCATGGACTGGGCGACCAGTGTCACCAGGTGGTTCGCGCCCAGGGCGAGCGCCGCGTGGTACAGCGGGCGCCTCTCCTCGGCGATCCACTCCGGCTCGCCGCCCATCTCGATGACGAGCGCCTCGGCGGCCAGCCTCAGCTGCTCGGGCGCGGTGACGCCGAAGGAGCAGCCTGCGAGGCGCTGGACGTCCACGGGCGTGCCGGTGAAGGTCATCGCCGGGTGCAGGGCCAGCGGCAGCGCGCCCGCGCGCAGGGCGGGGTCCAGGACCTTCGCGCCGTACCGCCCGGAGGTGTGCACCAGCAGTTGGCCCGGCTGCACGGCGCCGGTCTCGGCGAGGCCCTCGACCAGGCCGGGCAGGGCGTCGTCCGGGACGGTCAGCAGCACCAGCTCCGCGCGCGCGAGGACTTCGGCGGGCGGCACGAGCGGCACGTCGGGGAGCATCCGCTCGGCCCGTCGACGGGAGGCGTCGGAGACCCCGGAGACGGCCACCGGACGGTGTCCGGCGAGCTGGAGGGACGCGGCGAGCGCGGGGCCCACGCGGCCGGCGCCGACGACGCCGACGGTGAGCCGCGCGGGGCGGTCCTTGGGATCTGGCTGTTGGCTTGTACTCACGCGACGGAGGCCTTCCCGTTCCAGTCCGCTCTGGGTACCGGACGATTTCTCGTCATGTTAACGCGATTGGTTCGAGGGGCGTTCGGTTGTCCACAGGCTGTGGGCATCCACACGCCGCCGCGCATATGCCGGCGGGCACGGCCGCCGGGCGGACCGGCACGGGCGTACGGGGCGTACGGGGCATACGAAATGCGGGTGCCCGTGCGGGCGGACGCGCGGGATGATCCGGGGCATGAGCGATACGGCGGAGCAGACACCCAACCGGAAGGCACCCGACGCGCACGCACCCGGCCGGCCATTGTCGACCGAGCCGTCGCCGGACGACGAGCGGCGCAAGCGGCGCCGGGAACGGCGCAATGCCGCCTATCACGGCGCGCGGCGCGCACTCGCGCGCCCCGGGTTCCTCGGCACCCTCCGCGAGCGGCTGACGCTGCTGGACGAGGCGCGTGCCCTGGACCTGCACGGCCTGGACGAGCCGTCGGACCTCTACGGCGACGGCATCGTCGAGGCCCTGGAGGACAGGACCGCCGGGCTGCTCGGCACGGAGGCCGCCGCGTTCTTCCCCACCGGCACGATGGCCCAGCAGGTGGCCCTGCGCTGCTGGGCGGGCCGCACCGGCGACCCGACGGTCGCCCTGCATGCGCTGGCCCACCCCGAGGTGCATGAGCGCAATGCGTTCAGCCAGGTCAGCGGCCTGCGCCCGGTCCGCGTGACGAGCGAGCCACGGCTGCCGACCGCCGCCGAGGTGCGCGACCTCGACGAGCCCTTCGGGGCGCTGATGCTGGAACTGCCCCTCAGGGACGCCGGTTTCGTACTGCCCTCCTGGGAGGAGCTCACGGAGGTCGTCGAGGCGGCGCGGGAGCGCGACGCGGTGGTGCACTTCGACGGCGCGCGCCTGTGGGAGTCCACCGTGCACTTCGGCCGCCCGCTGGAGGAGATCGCGGGCCTGGCGGACAGCGTGTACGTGTCGTTCTACAAGTCCCTCGACGGCTTCGGCGGCGCGGCCCTCGCCGGTCCGAAGACGCTGGTGGACGAGGCGAAGGCCTGGCGGCACCGCTACGGCGGCGCGGTGTTCCAGCAGTTCCCCACCGTGCTGTCGGCCCTCGCCGGTCTGGAGCGGGAGCTGCCCCGGCTGCCCCGGTACGTGGCGCACGCGCGCGTGGTCGCCGCCGCGCTGCGCGAGGGGTTCGCGGCGGCCGGGGTGCCGTGGTCGCGGGTCCACCCCGAGCCGCCGCACACCCATGAGTTCCAGGTCTGGCTGCCGTACGACGCCGACGTCCTCGCGGAGGCCGCGATCCGGCAGGCCGAGGAGACGGGGACCGTCCTGTTCGCGGGCGGCTGGGACGCCAAGGGGCCGGGCCTGGCCTTCACCGAGGTCTCCGTACGGGCCGCCGGGCTGGAGTGGACCGCCGACGACGTACGGGAGGCCGTCGGCGAGTTCGTGCACCGGCTGACCGAGGAGGTCGGCGAGGAGGTCAGCAAGTAGAGCGCGGGTGTGGATGCAGCCAGCGGCTCAGGGCCTGTCGTAGCCGCCCATGGGCCGGGCGCCCGGCGACTACGGCCCGGAACTGCCGGTGGTCGCGCCACTCGCGCACGACCTGCCAGTCATGGGCGCCGGGCGCGGGCGGCGCGGGCTCGCCCAGCTGCCGGGCACGGTAGGTGTCGAGAAGGTGGTACTGCGTGATGCTCATGGTGCTGATCGCCTTCTGGGGGACGTAACTGCTGGGGACGCAGGAGACATGACGTGGAGACATGACGTGCTGGTGATCGGGCTCCGCGGCAGCTCCGGTGATCCACCGTTGCTCCGGTACGTCGGTCGTGTCGCGTCGTTTGACGGGCGCCGTCAATCGACGGCCGCGTTGTCAGTGGCGGGGTGCACCATGTGGGCATGAGCGTGAGCATCGACATCGTGGGGCTGCGGCCGGAGAGGCTGGCCGTCGTGCCCTCCCCGTTGGCCGAGCTCGGTATGGCGCTGCACGCGCTGTCGGAGCCGGGGCACCATCCGGGCCTGCAGGGCTGGGTGACGAGTGTGACGGCCCGGCTGGACTCGCATCTGGCGGACCGGATGTGCGAGGCCGACTTCCTGTGGCGGACGACGTTCTCGGACCTGTTCCTGCCCTTCGCCGGCGTCCCGGGCGGCTGCACACTGCCGGGTGCCACGCTCGCCGAGGACCTGGATCTGCTGGACAAGCTCACGGACGAGCAGTTCGTGGACGCCGCGCTGGAGTTCACCTGCGCGCTTCCGTACGCCACGCCGGCGCCCGACGTACTGGCCGACGCGGAGCTGCAGCGGCGTGCCCTGGAGCTGGCCGCCGCGCGTGGGCCGCAGCAGCTGCGGTTCGGCCAGCGGCTGCTGGAGGATCCGCCGCGTATCCGGGCCTGGCTGCGGCAGTTCCTGGAGGACTGCGACGAGGCGTTCTTCGCGGACGCCTGGTCCCGGCTGCGCCACCAGCTGACGGCGGACGCCCGCCACAAGACCGACCTTCTGCGGCACAAGGGGCTGACCGAGGCGCTGACCGCGGTGTCCCCCGCGGTGAGCGTCGACGAGGCCGCCGGAAGGATCACCATCGACAAGCTGCGCCAGGGCCACACCGTCATCAGGGAGAGCAGCCTGCTGCTGGTGCCGACGAGTCTGGGCTGGCCGCATCTGATGGTGCTGCACCGGCACGCCTGGCAGCCGGTGCTGCACTACCCGGTCGGCTCCCCCGGCCTCGCCGCGCCGCCCTCGGTCGACCAGTTGACCCTGCGGATGACCGCCCTGTCCCACCCGGTGCGGATGCAGCTCTGCCGCAACCTCGCCCGCAGCACCTACACCACCAGCGAACTCGTGCAGATCCACGGCATGACCGCGCCCGAGATATCCCGGCACCTGAGCGTCCTCAAGAAGGCGGGCCTGATCACCACCCGCCGCCGGGGCCGGTACGTCCTGCACCAGCTGGACGTCACCGCGGTGGCGCGGCTGGGCAGCGACTTCCTCGAAGCGCTCCTGAGATGACAGCCGTCCGAAGACGGCCGCTCAGCCCGAGGGCGGCTGATCTGACGACGGTTCAGTCGAATCAGTCGAACCGGATGTGTCTGATCCCGACCCCCGCCTGCCGCACCCGCGTCCGCAGCGCGCCCTCGTTGTTCGGCCGCAGTCGCAGCCCGGCCAGGACGGCGATCCGGTCCGCCGTCTTCGGCACGGTCGAGTGGTCGGTCCACAGATGCTCGGCGAACTCCGGCTCGGGCAACCGCTCCAGACAGTGGTCGAGCTGCTGTACGGCCCAACTCTCCCGGCGCAGCCCGGCGTTCTTTCCGGCGACGTACTGCAGGAGGTGCCCGAAGCCGCGCTCGCGCAGCCGCTTCAGCACGGTCTCTCGCTCGGCAAGCAGCGTGAAGTGCCGTACATCATGCCCGAGTTCGCGCAGCCGGCCGACCGTCTCGGCGAAGTAGTCGGGGTTGGTGACCGTCATGGGGGTGATCACCACGCCCTCGTGCTGGGTGAGGGCGAGGTCGAGTACCTCCACGACGCCCTGCCGCCAGGAGGTCAGGTCCTGGAAGTCACCGCGCAGTCCGGGCGGGAGCGTGCGCCGCAGGCCGAAGCCGGCGTGCTCGGGGTCGCAGATGACGCTGCCGCGCAGCCGGCGCCGGATCTCGTGTGCGGTCTGTGTCTTGCCGCCCCCGAAGGGGCCGTTGATCCACAGGAGCATGCGCAGACCCTAGTGGGCACCGGTCACGCCGGGGTCACGCCCTCGCACGGCGTCAGCCGTGCCCGCCGGCCCGCACCAGCCCCGTCTCGTACGCCAGGACGACCACCTGCACCCGGTCACGCAGCCCCAGCTTGGTCAGGATGCGGCCCACATGGGTCTTCACGGTCGCCTCGGACAGCACCAGCCGGGCCGCGATCTCCCCGTTGGACAGCCCTTGGGCGACCAGCACCATGACCTCGCGCTCGCGGTCGGTGAGTCGCTCCAGCTCCTTGTGCTGGGGCTCCTTGCCGCCGGACGGCAGCATGGGCGCGAACCGGTCCAGCAGGCGCCGGGTGGTGGACGGGGCGACCACCGCGTCGCCGCTGTGCACCGAGCGAATGGCGGCAAGGAGCTCGCCGGGCGGCACGTCCTTGAGCATGAAGCCGGAGGCGCCGGCCTTCAGCCCGGAGAAGGCGTACTCGTCCAGGTCGAACGTGGTCAGGATCAGCACCTTGGGCGGCTCGGCCTCCGAGCAGATGCGGCGGGTGGTCTCCACACCGTCCAGCTTCGGCATGCGCACGTCCATCAGCACGACATCGACCTGGGTCGAGCGCAGCACCTGGAGGGCCTCGACGCCGTCGCCCGCCTCCGCGACGACCTCCATGTCCGGCTGGGCCGCGAGCACCATCCGGAACCCGGTGCGCAGCAGCACCTGGTCGTCGACGAGCATCACGCGGATCGTCATCGGGGTCCTCTTCCGTGTCTTTCGTATCCGTCTACAAGGCCGTTACAGGTGTCAACAAGGGGCATGCCGAGGCCTCAGTGTGCTGCCTTGAGCGGCAGCAGCGCACTGATGCGGAATCCTCCGCCCGGACGCGGCCCCGCGTCCAGGGTGCCGCCCACCATGCCGACCCGCTCGCGCATGCCGATCAGACCGTGCCCCCGGCCGTCGGCGCCGCCCTCCTCGTACAGCTCGTGCGGGGCGCCCTTGCCGTCGTCCTCGACGAGCAGGCCGAGGCCGTCGTCGAAGTAGACCAGACGCACGCTCGCGCCCGCGTTGGGCCCGCCGTGCTTGCGGGTGTTGGTGAGCGCCTCCTGCACGATGCGGTACGCCGTCAGCTCGACGCCGCTGGGCAGTGGGCGCGGGGTGCCCTCGACCTTGAAGTCGACGGGCAGGCCGGAGGTGCGGCACTGCTGGATGAGGTCGTCGATCTGCTCGACGTCGGGCTGTGGGACGTACTCGCCGCTCTCCTGGTGTTCGCCGGTGCGCAGGACGCCCAGCAGGCGGCGCATCTCGGCGAGGGCCTGGCGGCCGGTGGAGGAGATGGTCTCCAGGGCCTTCTTGGCCTGGTCGGGCGCGGCGTCGAGGACGTAGGCGGCGCCGTCGGCCTGCACCACCATCACGGAGACGTTGTGCGCGACGACGTCGTGGAGCTCGCGTGCGATCCGGGCGCGTTCGGCGGCGACCGCGACCTTGGCCTGCGCCTCGCGCTCCTTTTCGAGCCGGGTCGCGCGCTCCTCCAGCTGCTCGTAGTAGGCGCGGCGGGTGCGGATCGAGTCGCCGAGCACCCAGGCGAGCGCGAACGGCACCGTCAGGAAGATCACCAGGGCGATGTTGCCCAGGACGCTGGAGTCCCGCTCCGGCCAGCGCAGCTGTGCCAGTGGCGCCGCGCACAGGCCGGCGCCAAGCGCGAGCCAGGAGGCCCAGCGGGTGCCGGTCGCGGCGACGGTGTAGACGATCACCAGGAAGGCGAAGTTGGCGGGCGTGGTCGCCACGTTCAGCGCCAGCTGCACCAGCCCCACGCCGACGGCCAGCAGCAGCATCTTCTCCGGCATCCGCCGGCGCAACGCGATCACCAGGCACAACAGCAGGACGACCGGGATGATGGCCGCCTCGGAGTCGGTGCCCGAGAGGTCCTGTCCGGCCTCCTCCCGGACGGCCACGGTGACCGCGGAGATCCCGAGGAGGAAGACGGCCCAGAAGCTGTCGACCCATGTCGGGTGCCTGCGGATGAAGTCATAGAGGCGCTGCACGTAACCCAGCGTAGGGAAGCGAGATGCGTGCAGGGGTCAACCGGAGGGCCGATCCGCACCACCCGCGCGTACTCCGCAAGGTGGAGGCTGCCTGCCTCTGTGCGCTTATGGCCTGCCCTAGCCTGGGCCGGTGACAGCAGAGGCGGCGGGCGAATGGCGCGGGTGGCGTGCGGCGGCGGAATGCGCCCTCTACGGGCCGGACGGCTTCTACCGGCGCCCTGAGGGCCCGGCCGGCCACTTCCGTACCTCCGTCCACGCGTCGCCCCTCTTCGCTGCTGCCGTGGCCCGGCTGCTGTGCCGGGTCGACGAGGCGCTGGGCCGGCCCGCGTCGCTCGACTTCGTCGACATGGCGGCCGGACGGGGCGAGCTGGTCACCCGCGTACTGGCGGCGCTGCCCACCGACGTATCGGCACGCACGCGTGCGTACGCCGTGGAGATCGCCGACCGACCCGAATCCCTTGATCACCGGATCGAGTGGCTGCCCCGCCCCCCGAAGGGGATCACGGGCCTGCTGTTCGCCAACGAGTGGCTGGACAACGTTCCCGTGGACGTCGCGGAGGTGGATTCCGCAGGCGTGCCGCGCGAGGTCCTCGTACGACAGGACGGCACCGAACGTCTCGGGGAGCCGCTGTCCGGGGCGGAGGCGGAGTGGCTGGCGCGTTGGTGGCCGCTGGGGCGCACACAGACAGCGGGGGGCGCGGAGGCGCCGGGGGGCGCGGAGGCGCCGGGGGGCGCGGAGGCAGCGAGGAGCGCGGAAGGCGCCCCGTCCGCCGAGGGCGCGCGTGCCGAGATCGGGCTGCCGAGGGACGAGGCCTGGGCCGCCGCCGTCGCGACGCTGGACCGGGGTCTGGCGGTCGCCGTGGACTACGCGCACACGGCGACGACACGGCCCCCCTTCGGCACCCTCACCGGCTTCCGCGAGGGGCGCGAAACGTCACCGGTCCCGGACGGATCGTGCGACATCACGGCCCACGTGGCGCTGGACGCGTGCGCGCTGCCGGGAGCGCGCCTGCTGCCCCAGCGCGAGGCCCTGCACACCCTCGGCGTCACGGGCGCACGCCCCCCGCTGGAGCTGGCCTCGACCCGCCCGGCGGAGTACGTACGAGCCCTGGCGACGGCAGGCGAGGCCGCCGAGCTGACGGCGACGGGCGGGCTGGGAGACTTCGGCTGGCTGATGCAGCCGGTTGGAATTCCAAACGTACTGGCGGACTGACGCGCCACCTACTTGTCGAGCTGCCTACTTGGCGAGCCGCGAGTGGCCTACTTGGCGAGCGGCCTGCCTGCCAAGCCGCCGCCCCGCCGGACCACCTACTTGCCGAACCACCTACTTGTCGATGTCCCCCACCACGAAGAACATCGACCCGAGAATCGCCACCATGTCCGCGACCAGCGTCCCCGGCAGCAGCTCGACCAGCGCCTGGATGTTGTTGTAGGACGCCGACCGCAGCTTCAGCCGGTACGGCGTCTTCTCGCCCTTGCTGACGAGGTAGTAGCCGTTGATGCCGAGCGGATTCTCGGTCCACGCGTATGTGTGGCCCTCGGGGGCCTTCAGCACCTTGGGCAGCCGCTGGTTGATCGGCCCCGGCGACAGCTCGGCGAGACGGTCGAGGCAGGCGTCGGCGAGGTCGAGCGAGTTGTGGGTCTGCTCCAGGAGACACTCGAACCGGGCGAGGCAGTCCCCCTCGTCCCGGGTCACGACCCTCAGCACGTCGCCCAGCTCGCCGTAGGCGAGATAGGGCTCGTCGCGCCGCAGATCGAAGTCCACGCCC
Source organism: Streptomyces sp. (assembly GCA_013362785.1). GTDB lineage: Bacteria > Actinomycetota > Actinomycetes > Streptomycetales > Streptomycetaceae > Streptomyces. Next base: position 8,210 of record JABFVM010000098.1, read on the forward strand.
GAGCCGCGCGCGATCGGCCCGCTCACGCCGTACGCATGCACGGTGCCCGGCGGGAGGGTGCCCACGCCCCGCGTACGCCCCCGGAAGATCTCGTTGCCGAGGACCAGGTCGTCGAACCGGTCCATGCGGGAGCGCACGTCGGCGACGGCGGCACGCGCACGCGTGGCCCACCCCGCCGGCAGGTCCTCCTTCAGGCCTCCGACCCGGTTGAACATGTAGTGCATACGCCCACCGGAGACCTCCTCCATCACATGCTGGAGCTCCTCGCGCTCCGTGAAGGCGTAGAAGATCGGCGTGATCCCGCCCAGCTCCAGCGGATACGAGCCCAGGAACATCAGGTGGTTGAGCACCCGGTTCAGCTCGGCGAGCAGGGTCCGCGTCCACACGGCCCGCTCGGGCACCTCCATGCCGAGCATGCGCTCGACGGCGAGGACGACGCCCAGCTCGTTGGAGAAGGCCGACAGCCAGTCGTGGCGGTTGGCGAGCATGATGATCTGGCGGTAGTCGCGGGCCTCGAAGAGCTTCTCCGCGCCGCGGTGCATGTACCCGATCACCGGCTCGGCGCTCACGATGCGCTCGCCGTCCAGCACGAGCTTGAGGCGCAGCACGCCGTGCGTGGACGGGTGCTGGGGCCCGATGTTGAGCACCATGTCGGTGCTCTCCGCGGCGCCGCCGATACCGACCATGGTCTCCGTCGTGGGAGTCATGGACACAGTCTCTCCTACGTACGCTGGCCTCATGGAGACGGGGAGCCAAGAGAACACGGGCACGGCGGGGGAAGAGCAGTCGGGGGACGTGCGGGCAGCGGCCGCCCCGGGGTGGACCGGGCTGCCACCGGGTCTGCTCCGTATGCGCCGCTTGTTGCTGGTGGTGTGGCTGGGCCTGCTGGCGATCGGCCTGGGCCTGCTGCTGGGGCTGCTCGCCGGTCCGCTCTGGGCGGCCTTCGCGGTGCTGCCCCTGGCGCTGATGGCGTGGGGCTGGGTGATGCTGGGCCGCAACTGGCGGTCCTGGCGCTACGCCGAGCGCGCCGACGACCTGCTGATCAGCCGGGGCGTGCTGTGGCATGAGGAGACGGTCGTGCCGTACGGCCGTATGCAACTGGTCGAGGTCACCTCGGGGCCCGTGGAGCGCCACTTCGGCCTGGCCAGCGTGCAGCTGCACACGGCGGCCGCGGCCACGGACGCCACGATCCCCGGTCTGGACCCGGCGGAGGCGGAACGGCTGCGGGACCGGCTCACCGAGCTGGGCGAGGCCCGATCGGCGGGCCTGTGACGACGCCCGGCGTCGACGGCGCCGTCGTACGCGAAGAGCGCCCCCTGACCGAACGCCGTCTGCACCCCGTGACACCGCTGAGGCGGGCGTGGGCACCCGTGGCGGTCCTGATCGGTTGGGCGGCACACGACCCGGACCAGGCCCAGCGCCAGCTCACCCGGCTCACCACGACCACCCTGCTGCTCGCACTGGCCGCACTGATCCCCGCCGCCGCCCTGTACGGCTTCCTCACCTGGTGGTTCACCCACTTCGCGGTGACCGACACCGAACTGCGCATCCGCACCGGCCTGCTGTTCCGGCGCACCGCGCACATCCGGCTGGAACGCGTCCAGGCCATCGACGTCACTCAGCCGCTCCTCGCGCGCGTGGCGGGCGTGGCGAAGCTGAAACTCGACGTCATAGGCACCGACAAGAAGGACGAACTGGCCTTCCTGGGCGCGGAGGAGGCACGCACACTCCGCGCGGAACTCCTCGCACGAGCCGCCGGTTTCGCCCCCGAGACGGCACACGAGATAGGCGAGGCGCCGTCCCAGGAACTCCTGCGGGTACCCCCGAAGGTCCTGGCCGTCTCCCTCGCCCTCACCGGCGCGACCTGGGGAACGCTGGCCGCCGCCGTGGCCGTACCGACCATCCTCTGGCTGGTGACGGGGAGCGCGTGGACGGTCCTGGCGACGGCGATTCCGCTGTTCGGAGCGGCTGGGGCGAGCAGCGTGGGACGTTTCGTCACCGAGTACGACTGGACGCTGGCCGAGTCCCCCGACGGACTCCGCATCGACCACGGCCTCCTCGACCGCGCCCACGAGACGGTGCCGCCCGGCCGGGTGCAGACCGTCCGCCTCGTCGAACCGCTCCTCTGGCGCCGACGCGGCTGGGTACGCGTGGAGCTGAAGGTCGCGGGCTCCTCCAACTCCGTCCTGCTCCCGGTGGCCCCACGCGAGGTGGCCGAGTCGGTCATCGCGCGCGTACTGCCCGGAGTGACGGTCCCACCGCGCGCATCCTTGACCCGCCCTCCACGTCGCGCGGCCCGGTGTGTACCGCTCTGGTGGCGCGGCTACGGCCTGACCGTCACGGACGCGGTCTTCGCCGCCCACACCGGCCTGCTCGGCCGGAGCCTCGCGCTGGTGCCCCACGCGAAGGTCCAGAGCGTACGGCTCACTCAGGGCCCCTGGGAGCGGCTGTGGGGCGTGGCCGACGTACACGTGGACACGGGAGCGAACGAGACGGTGACGGCCCGCCTGAGGGACACCGCGGAGGCGCGGGAGCTGCTGCACGCACAGGCGGAGCGGTCACGCACGGGGCGCAGGGACGCACTGCCGGATCGCTGGATGGCCTGAGTTGAATTGCCTGAGCTGCATGGCCCGAGATGGATGACCTGAGCTGCATGGCCCGAGCTGGATGACCTGAGGAGGGGTGCCGCGGGCGCCCCTCCCCGAACGCTGTCAGGAAACCGCGCTCCGCAGCCCCTGCACATCGATCTGTTCCGTCTCGTCGTGCGCGGTCAGGTCGATGACCTGGCCGATCCCACGGGACTCCTCGTCCGCCTGCTTGAACTCCGCCTCGGACTCGGCCTTGTGGAGGGCGAGGGCCTCCTGACCGACGACGTCGGCGAGGTCCTCGTTCTGGACGGACTCCAGCGCGGACGGTCCCGCCGCCCCCGCCTTCGTACCGAAGAAGTCGAAGCCCCCCTGGACCGCCGGACGCCGCGCGGGCGTACCCGGCACGACGGCCACGGCGGTCGGCTCGATGAAGTGCCCTGCGGGCTGCGCCTTGGCGACCGTGCCTGCCATGGGGTGGGCGGCCGCGTGCTCATGCGCGTCGGCCGCCTCGGGCTTCCCCTGCGCTTCGTCCTCCAGCGCGGGTTCCATGCCGGACCCGCCGACGGCCTCCGCCTCCACCTCTGCGGCGCCCGACCCGTCCGTCACGGCTTCCTTGCCGGACTCCTTGCCGGAAGGCCGGTCACCGGACGGCCCGTCGCCCTTCGGGGGATCGTTCTTCGGCGGATCGTCGTACGGGAACTCGCCCTTGGAGGACTCGTCCTGCGACGACTCGCCGCCCTTCGAGAGCTCACCGCTCTCCGAGGACTCACCGTCCGTCGAGAGCTCACCGCTCTCCCAGGACTCACCGTCCGTCGAGAGTTCGCCGCTCCCCGAGGACTCACCGTCCGTCGAGAGCTCAGCGTCCGTCACGAGTTCGATGCCCTCCGAGGACTCATCGCCTTCCGACGACTCGCTCTCCGACGACTCACTCTCCGCCACGCCCTCGTCCCCGTCGAACCGCGCCAACGCCGCCTTGGCCCGCAGGAACAGCCGCGAACCCTCGGGCGAGAAGACCGCCGGAACAGCGACCGCCGCCGTCTCCTCGGCAGCCTCGGCCTCAGGAGTCTCGACCTCGGCGGCCTCAACCTCGGCAGCCTCGACCTCCGCGCCCTCGGCCGCAGCAGGGGCAGCCACAGCCCCCGGCGGCAACGCGCGCGCGGGCGCGGCCGCCTCTATCTCCAGAACCCGCCGCTCCTCAAGCACACTCGCCCGCTCGGTCTCCGCCGTGGCGTACCGCCGCAGCAGCGCCGCATGCTCGTTCCGCAGCCCCGCGAGCTCCGCCCGCTTGGCGCGCAGCCGCTGCTCCAGCTTCACCCGAAGCTCGCGCGACTCCTCAAGGTCGGTCTCCAGCTCGGCGACCCGCTCCTCGTACCGCCACTCGTCGCTCGCACGCGCGCGCGTGAGGTCGGCGACCTTCTTGCCGGCCTGTGTGTCCCAGCGGCGCATGACGACCCCGCCGACGACCGCCGTCGCCGCGGCGGCCGCGGCGAGGCCGCGCAGCACCATTGCCTCGGAGAACACCCATGGGGCGAAAGCGCAGACGACAGAGACGCCTGCGATCGCGGACGGGGGCAGCAGCCGGTGCAAGGGCGGGGAATGGCGGTGACGTCCACGTGGCATGGCCAGAAACTTACCGCGCGTAGGCGAATCTTGTTGCCCCGCCCCGTAAAAAGACAGCCATCCCGAGTCGTTCACACGGCATCAGGAATCAGATCCGACCTCGAATTAACCAGGAACCAAGATCAAAAAGCGCTACCGGCATGACCGGCCACCCTTGTCACCTGCCGCTCAACCGCCCGCTCACCCACTCCAGCGTGGCCGGAATCTCCCGCCGCCAGGTGTTGAAGTTGTGCCCCCCGCTTTCGAGGATGATCGAGGAGATCCGCGTCCGCTTCGTGGCCTTCACACGGTCAATGAACTTCAGTGTGTCCTTGTAGTTGGATTCTCCAACTTTGCTGCTGCTGACGAGCAGTGAGGTGTCCGGTGCCGGCATGTGCTTGAGGTACCACCACAGGTTCGCGCGATTGCGCAGTTCCTTGTCGCCCTGGAAGAGATCGCCCGTCGTGGCGTCGATCGGCGCCTTGTAGTACGGCGAAAGCCCGACCCCCGCCGCGTACACCCCGGGATGGTGCATGGCGAGCTTCAACGCGCAGTAGCCCCCGGTGGAGTCGCCGATGATGCCCCAGCTGCGGGCTCCGCCGCCCACCCGGTAGTGCCCGCCCACGGCTTCGGGCAGGTCCTTGGCGAAGAACGTCTCGGTCTGCGGCCCGCGTGGAATGTCCACGCACTCGGTGTCCCGCGGCGGCGCCACGGTCGGGCGCATCATCACCAGGATCATCGGCTGCATACGGCCCTCCCCGGCGAGCCGTGCGGCCGTCTGCGGGTAGTCGAGCTTGTTCACCAGCGCCTTCGCCGTACCGGGATACCCGGTGAGGACGACGGCCGCGGGGAACGTACGCGTGCGGTACTCCGGCTGAAAGTACTCGGGCGGCAGATAGACGAACGCGGGCGTCGCGATGTGCGTCGTACGGCCCACGATGTCGACCTTCTGGATCTGACCGCCCACCTGCGGCCGCAGACCCCCCGCCCCCGGCACCCGCTCCGTGTCGACGACCCGCAGCGGCCCGCTGGCCGCCGTGTGGTCCACGACGACGCCCTGGTCCTTCTCCTGCCCGAACAGGTCGGCCCAGCTGGCGTAGAACCCGAAGGCCTGGTTGGCGGCGAGCCCGACCGCCATGAAGAGCACCAACTGCGTGGAGAGCAGCAGCCCGACCCGGCCGGCGATTGCCCGCCAGCGACGCCGCGCCAGCCGTGGCCACAGCCACACCGTGCCGACGAACAGCCCTACGGCGGCGAGAACCGCCAGCGCCAGCACCTTGTCGCTCGTGAGACCCATCGATGATTACCTGTCCGCACTTTCCGCCCGAATCGCGGCCGCAGACCCCCTGCGCACGCGTCGCCTCCCCCGCTCCTTCGCGAGGGCTTGCCCCGGACTTTCCTTGGCCTTTGAAACGGTTTTGGGGAGCTGAGTGAACCTCTCCCCTCAAGACACCGTCCTAGAGGGCGCAATGTCGCCGGATGCCCGAATCGGCACCGGATCCAAGGTCTCTCGCAGAACTATTGGGATGCGATGTCTGTCAGGACAGATGTGGAAATGTCGGGCAAGGTTCCTCAACAATCGAACCAGGTTTCGAGCCGAGTGGGTCAGTCGAGCCGCGTTCGGCACCTGCTGCGCGGCCCGCGCCCCGAAGCCGTTCCCGCGCTCGTCGGTCGGGCCTGCGCCCTGGTCGGCCTGCTGGACATCGCCGCGGGCGTCTTCCCGCGCTTCCGGCACAGCCGTATGCACGCCATCGCCGAGGTGCTGCCGGGCTCGTTCGGCCCGTTCGCGGCCGCGCTGTCGCTGAGCGCGGGCGTGCTGTTGCTGCTGCTCGCGCACGGCCTCAAGCGCGGCAAGCGGCGGGCCTGGCGTGCCGCCGTCGTGCTGCTCCCGGCGGGGGCCGTGGCGCAGTTCATGTACCGCCACTCCCTCATCGGCGTGCTGATCTCGGTCGTACTGCTCGCGGCGCTGCTGCGCCATCGCGATCAATTCTCGGCCCTGCCCGACCCGCGCAGCAGGTGGCGCGCGCTGGCCAACTTCGTCCTGATGGGTGCCGGTTCGCTCGCCCTCGGGCTGCTCATCGTCAGCGCCCACCCGGAGACGCTGATCGGCGACCCGAGCCTGGCCGACCGCATCGCGCACGTCATCTACGGCCTGTTCGGCTTCGAGGGGCCGGTCGACTACCAGGGCAACACCTCCTGGACGGTCGCCTTCTCCCTGGGCGCCCTCGGCTGGATCACCGCGGTCACCACGATCTACCTGGCCTTCCGCCCCGAACACCCCGCCGCCCGCCTCACCGAGGACGACGAGGAGCGCCTGCGCGTGCTGCTCGCCAAGCACGGCCGCCGCGACTCCCTCGGCCACTTCGCGCTGCGCCGCGACAAGGCCGTCGTCTTCTCCCCCAGCGGCAAGGCGGCGGTGACGTACCGCGTCGTCTCCGGCGTGATGCTCGCCAGCGGCGACCCCATCGGCGACGTCGAGGCCTGGCCGGGCGCCATCGAGCGCTTCATGGACGAGGCCAAGGCCCACTCCTGGACCCCGGCCGTCATGGGCTGCTCCGAGACCGGCGCCGAGGTGTGGACCCGCGAGACCGGGCTCGACGCCCTCGAACTGGGCGACGAGGCGGTGGTGGACGTCCCGGATTTCTCGCTCGCCGGCCGCGCGATGCGCAACGTACGTCAGATGGTCAAGCGCATCGAGCGCGCCGGTTACGAGACCCGCGTACGTCGTGTCCGTGACCTCGGCGAGACCGAGCTGGAGCGCATCCGGCAGGCCGCGGAGGACTGGCGCGGCACCGACACCGAGCGCGGCTTCTCGATGGCGCTGGGCCGCGTCGGCGACCCGTCCGACGGCGACTGCCTCATCGCCACCGCCCACAAGGCCGACGACGAGCCGGGTCCGTACGGCGACCTGAAGGCAATCCTTCACTTCGTGCCCTGGGGCGACGACGGCGTCTCGCTGGACCTGATGCGCCGCGACCGCTCCGCCGACCCCGGCATGAACGAACTCCTCATCGTGGCCGCCCTCCAGGCCGCCCCGAAGTTCGACATCGCGCGCGTGTCCCTCAACTTCGCCATGTTCCGCTCGGCCCTGGCCCGCGGCGAGAAGATCGGCGCGGGCCCGGTACTGCGTGCCTGGCGAGGCCTGCTGGTCTTCCTCTCCCGCTGGTTCCAGATCGAGTCCCTGTACAAGTTCAACGCCAAGTTCCAGCCCCGCTGGGAGCCCCGCTTCGTGGTCTACCGCGCCTCCGGCGACCTGCCCCGCCTCGGCTTCGCCGCCATGCAGGCAGAGGGCTTCGTGAACCTGGCCCTGCCCCTCCCCCGCTTCCTGCGCCGCCGCCGGACCGCACCCCGCCCGTGCGCCCACCAGGTGGCGGAGCACGAGATGCGCGCGGCCTGACGAGGTCGTGGCGTGGGAGGCACACGCGGCCTGACAAAGCCGTGAGACGGGAAGCCCACGCGGGCCTGAACAGGTCGCGGAACGAAAGATCCACGCACCACAACCGCACCGAACCGAAGCAGGCCCGAGCGGAAGCCGATCCCGCCCCCGTCCCCAGGCTTCCGCCCGGGCCGCGGCACGTCGCGACCCCTGCTTGGGCCTACGCTGAACGTATGAGCAAGCAGAGCGGACGCGGGCGCGTCGCGGGCCTTCCGGGGTGGGACCGGTGCGCGGTCATGGGAGTCGTCAACGTGACCCCCGACTCGTTCTCCGACGGCGGCCGCTGGTTCGACACCACGTCCGCCGTCAAGCACGGCCTCGCCCTCGTCGAGGAGGGCGCCGACCTGGTCGACGTCGGCGGCGAGTCCACCCGCCCCGGCGCCACCCGGGTCGACGAGGACGAGGAACTGCGC
>JABFVM010000081.1 GCA_013362785.1 Streptomyces sp.
GGCCTCGACGTAGTGCGGGGTGGCCAGGTGGCGGATGGCCCGGTGACCGTGGCCGGGACCGAATCCGGCGAGGGCGCGCAGCCGGGCGGCCGCGGCGGCGAACCGGCCGCTGCTCAGGTCGAGGTAGGCGAGCGCCCACTGGGCGAGGGCGGCGGGCAGCCCCAGTCCGTGGGCGAGGGCGTACGACCGTGCGGTCGCGGCGCGTTCCCGGCAGACGTCGGCGTCTCCGGTGAGCGCCGCGAACATGGCGAGGGCGGCCTGCAGATGGCAGGCACCGTTGTCCTGACCGGTGGCATGGGCCTGCCACAGCGCATCGGCCGCGGCGGACTCGCCGGCCCGGGGACGCCCGGTCCAGAAGTCGGCGTACGCACGGAACTCCATCGCCTGCGGCACGGTCACCGGGCTGCCGAGCGCCCGGGCGGATGCGGCGGCCCGGACGGTCGCCGTGGCCGCGCGGGTGTGGTCACCGAGGAGCAGCGCGGCGATCCCGGCATGGATCAGAACGGTGGGGTCACCACCCGGCCCACATCTCCCGGCCGCCGACTTCAACAGATCCCGGGCATCCTCGTACCGCCCCTCGAAGGCAGCCACGAGCCCCGTCAGCGTGCCGGGCGCCACAACACCGAGCCGATCCGCGACCCGTCCGGCCTCGCGCAGGCGGCGGATGTCTCCGGTGTAGATAGCGGCTTCGGTGACTCGGGCGAGGAGGTGAGCGGCGGGGTCGGGTGCGGGAGTGACGTAGGCAGCGGGGGCGGGTGCGGGTGCGGGGGTGACGATGGCGGTGGGCTGGGGAGAGACGACGACGGCTGATGTGGTGGATGCGGTGGCCGCCGGAGTGACGGAGTCGGCCACGGCTGGCACGGGCGAAGCGGTGGCCATCGGCACGGGCGAGGCGGTCCTGGCTGGAATGGGCGAGGCGGACACCTCCGGGACAGGCGAGGCGGCCCCGGCCGACACGGACGAAGCAGAAGCCTCGGGCACGGGCGAGGCCGCGTCCGCCGGGACAGGCGAGACAGACTCCCCCGGCACAGACGAAGCGCCCCCGGCCGACACAGGCGAGGCGGAAGCCCCCGGCACAGACAGCGCAGTCCCGGTCGGCACCGGCCGGACGGGAGCCGGCGACGGTTCGCGGAGCTTCCCCGCAGAGGGCGTCGCAGCCCCGGAATCGGTGTGAGCCCGGGTCACGGCCGCTGCCACCCCCGTCAGGAGCGCGTCGAATGCCTCCGTCGCGTTGCCCGCTCGCAGGGCGAGGACCCCGATCAGGGCGTCGTCCGAGGTGGTGGACGCCAGTTCGCGGGCCCGGTCGCCGTCGCCCGAGTGCCAGGCGTATGCGGCGGCGCGGGAGAGGAGGTGGGCCCGTTCGGGCGGGTCGGGGCAGAGGGTGGCGGCCCGTTCGGCCAGGGCGCGGGCCAGGGGGAGGTGGCCTGTGTCCTGCGCCCGGACCGCGGCGGCCCCCAGTTCGGCGGCCAGTCGGCCGCTGGGGCCGAGTGCCCCCGCGCCCCGATGCCAGGAGCGCCACGGTGTCTCGCCCTCGCCGCGCAGCACGCGGGCCAGCAGTCGGTGCACGTCGCGGCGGTCCGCCGGGGAGCCCGTCTCGTAGGCCGCGATCCGGGTCCACGCGTCGCGGAACACCACCCCGCCCGCTCCCGCGTGGGCGATCCCGGCCGACTCGGCGGCGTCCAGGGACCGGGTGTCGAGGCGGGCAGCCGTGACGGCGCGCAGGAAGGCGTCGGTGGAGACCGGGTACTGGTCGGCGGCGGCGAGGAGCAGCAGCAGACGGGTGTCGTCCGGCAACGCCCTTATCTGCGCCCGGCATTCGCGCAGCAGCGACGGGGCCAGCGCGGCCGGGTCGGTGGGGAGCGGGTCGATGCCGGCCGTCTGGCGGCCGGTCAGACGCGGGGCCAGTTCGGCGGCGGCGCGCGGATCGCCGTACACGGCACGCAGCACCCTTACCCGGACGCCCTCCGGGACAGGGGCGGCCAGTTGTCGCCACGCGCCCGTGCGCTGCGGTGGCGAAGTGCGGTCGAGAGGCGGGGGGTTCACCGGAGTCACCACACAAATGACGTTACTGGCGAGTTAATTGAACCGTAAAGACCGGCGATTTCGCCGATGCGGCGCGCGTAGACCCGGCTCGACACTCCTGACAACCCCACACGTTTCAGGAGGCATCATGCAGCGCCGCACGCGTCGCATGGCCACGGCCCTCACGGCCCTGGCCTCATCGCTCCTTCTGTCTCTCTCCCTCTCCCCCACACCCGCGCACGCCGCCGCCCACGACCCCGTCGTCTTCGTGCACGGCCTTAGCAGCTCGGCGAGCAGCTGGGACGACTGGATCGGCTACTTCAAGGCGGACGGCTACACATCCGCCGAGCTGGACGCCGTGTCGTACGACTGGGCCAAGTCGAACGCGACCACCGCCCAGCAGCTCTCGACCGAGATCAAGAACGTGCTCGCCCGGACCGGCGCCTCCAAGGTCGACCTGGTCGTCCACTCCATGGGCGCGCTCAGCTCCCGCTACTACCTGAAGAACCTCGGCGGGACGTCGTACGTGGACGACTTCGTCTCGACGGCCGGCGTGAACCACGGCACGACCACCGCCTCGTGGTGCGCGTGGCTGTACACCTCCTGCGCGGAGATGAACACCGGCAGTTCGTTCCTGACCGCCCTGAACTCCGGTGACGAGACCCCGGGCAGCGTGTCGTACGCCAGTTACTGGTCGAACTGCGACGACGCGCTCACGCCCGACACCACCGCGATCCTCAGCGGTGCGACCAACGTCGAGGTCGGCTGTGTCTCGCACACCGACATGAACAACGACCACGGCGTGTACGAGCAGGTCAGGGACTTCATCGGCTGAGGCCGGGCCCGCCCGAACGGCAGCCGTACGACAGCCACGCCGACAGCCACGGCGACAGCGGGGGTGCGCCGGTCCCGGACGGGGGACAATCGGGAGTGAGTCCCGCCCCGTCCGGGAGGTCCCCATGGCTCTCAGGTCCGCCGGTTCCGGCAAGGTGTCACGGGATGCCGTGCACCACCCGCTGTTCGCCCGCTTCTACGCCCGGATCAGCGTCAACGCCGAGACCCGGATGGGCATGGGCGACATCCGTGAGCGGCTGCTGGCCGGGCTGTCCGGCCGGGTGATCGAGATCGGTGCGGGCAACGGTCTGAACTTCGCCCACTACCCCAGCGCGGTCTCCGAGGTCGTCGCCATCGAACCCGAGCGCCTGCTGCGGAAGTTGGCGCAGGATTCCGCGCTGCGCGCCGGGGTGCCCGTGGACGTGGTGCCGGGCGCGGCGGAGGCGCTGCCGGTCAAGAGCGAGGCCTTCGACGCGGTGGTGCTCTCGCTGGTGCTGTGCAGTGTCCGGGACGTGTCGCGGGCGCTCGGTGAGGTACGGCGGGTGCTGCGGCCCGGCGGTGTCGTGCGGTTCTTCGAGCACGGCCGGGGCGGCGGTCCCGCTATGCACTTCACGCAGCGCGCGCTGGACCGGACCGTATGGCCACTGGTGAGCGGTGGCTGCCATGTCTCCCGCGAGCCGGTCGCGGCGCTGCGCACGGCCGGGTTCGAACTCGGCCCGTACCGGCAGGTGATGATGCCGGAGAACGGGCCGGTGCTCCCGTCGTCCTATTGCGTGCTGGGCACGGCTTGGCGGCCGGAGGAACAGCAGCCCGGCTGATCACGGACGCCGCTTCACAGACTCCACTGGCGCAGTTCCCGTGCGATGTCCTCGACCGTCGCCTCACCGCTCTTGACCAGGCGGGCCAGATCGCGCACCTGCTCGGGCGAGGTGACTACCTTGAGGCCGCTTGCGACCAGATAGGCGTAGGCCACCGCGGAGGCGAACAGCGCGTTGGAGCGCTCCAGGGCCGGGACGTGGATGAGCAGTTGGAGCAGGGCTGCGGC
>JABFVM010000128.1 GCA_013362785.1 Streptomyces sp.
CGGCGGCCAGGGCGGCATCATGTCGATGATCGGGCGCCGGGTGGCGAACGAGGACACCCCGCTGATGACCGTCGAGGGCAGCGGCACGGTGCTGTTCGGGCACGGCGGCCACCACGTCCAGGTGATCAGCCTCGCCGGCGACACCCTGTGCGTCGAGGCGGACCGCCTCCTCGCCTTCGAGGGCACGCTCCAGCAGGGCACGATGTTCCTCGGCTCACAGGGCGGGGTCATGGGCATGGTCCGCGGCCAGGTCAGCGGGCAGGGACTGTTCACGACCACCCTCAAGGGGCACGGCGCCGTCGCGGTCATGGCGCACGGCGGCGTCTTCGAGATCCCGATCACCCCGCAGCGCCCCGTCCACGTGGACCCCCAGGCCTACGTCGCCCACCACGGTGACGTACGCAACAAGCTGTCCACCGCCCTCGGCTGGCGCGACATGGTGGGCCGCGGCTCCGGCGAGGCCTTCCAGCTGGAGCTCAGCGGCAGCGGTGCGGTGTACGTCCAGGCGTCGGAGGAGAAGCTGTGAGCCACTACCCGGCCGGGGGTCCCACCGTGTACGACCCCATGACCCTGCCCTCCGACGACAACGTCAACGCCTACACCTTCTGCGTGGAACTCAAGGGAAGCCAGTGGTTCCTGCAGAAGGGGAAGATGATCGCCTACTACGGCTCGATGGAGTTCAACGGCATCGGGCACGGTCGACTCGACCGTCTTGTCCGTACGTCCTTTCATTCGCCACTGCACGCGAGCGACTGGGTCGTGGCGGAGGGCTCCGGGAAGATGCTGCTGGCCGACCGGGCCTTCGACGTCAATTCGTACGACCTCGACGACGGCAACCTGACCATTCGCTCCGGCAACCTGCTCGCTTTTCAGCCAAGTCTCGCGCTCAAGCAATCGATTGTGCCGGGTTTTCTGACCCTCATCGGAACCGGAAAGTTCGTGGCCGCATCTAACGGTCCGGTGGTGTTCATGGAACCCCCGATCCGGGTGGACCCGCAGGCACTCGTCGGCTGGGCCGACTGCCCGTCGCCGTGCCACCACTACGACCATGGCTACATGACCGGCGTAATGGGCGGTCTACGTGCACTTACGGGCCTCGGAGGGGCCTCCGGAGAGGAGCATCAGTTCGAGTTCGCCGGAGCCGGCACGGTGCTGCTCCAGTCGACCGAGATCCTCATGGCCGAGCAGGCCACGGGGGCGCTTCCGCCGGACGCCGGAGTACCCGGTTCCGGTGGTTCGCACACAGGCCCTTCACAAATGGCCGGTGTACCGCGCCTTCCCGGACAGCTGGGAGACCTCCAGCGTCGCTTCGGGCTGTGAGCGGTAGTCTGCGGAGTGTGACATCGAACGTGTGAGCACACAGGCTTCACACGGATGTGTCATAGAAAACCCTCACTAGTTCGCCTTTCAACTTCTTAGGTAGACTTCATTCATGGAGACCGAGACGGCCACGCGCTGGCTGACCGATGCGGAGCAGTGCGCCTGGCGCACCCACCTGGAGGTCAACAGGCTGTTGACGTACCAGCTCGAAAGGGACCTGCAGCCGTTCGGCCTGACAATGAACGACTACGAGATCCTGGTGAATCTCTCCGAGTCGGAGGACGTACGGATGCGGATGAGCGACCTCGCGTCCGCCACCCTCCAGTCCAAGAGCCGCCTCTCCCACCAGATCACCCGGATGGAGAACGCGAACCTGGTCCGGCGCGAGAACTGCGAGTCCGACCGTCGCGGGCTCTACGCGGTCCTCACGGATCACGGCATGGAGACGATGAAGAAGGTCGCGCCCCATCATGTGGCGTCCGTGCGGAGGCACTTCATCGACCTGCTGGCCCCCGAGACCCTGACGGAACTCGACAAGGGCCTCAAGCCGATCGCCGAACACCTCCGCGGCCAGCGCGGCCGCCCGTAACCGGCGCCTAGCGCGCCTGCGGCAGGCGGAGTTCGAACAGGGCTCCGCCTGCCGGTGCCCGGTCCACGGTGAGGGTGCCGCCGTGTCGTACGGCGACGTCGCGGGCGATGGCCAGGCCCAGCCCGGCGCCGCCGTCGTCGCGGCTGCGGGCCTCGTCGAGCCGGACGAACCGCTCGAAGATCCGTTCCCGGTCGGCCTCGGCCACCCCGTCCCCGTCGTCGGCGACGGCCACGACCACGCGGCCCGCCTCCTCCCGGACGGTCACCGTGACCGCCGAGCGGGCATGCCGCTGGGCGTTGTCCAGCAGGTTGGTGAGCACCCGCCCCAGCTGTCCGCGCGACCCGGTCACCGGCACGGCGTCCGCCTCCACCGTCACGTTCGCCCGCCCCTCGGCCTCCTCCCGGGCCAGCGCACCGAGGTCGAACCGGGTGTCGCCGGGCCGCTCCCCCGCGTCCAGCCGGGCGAGCAGCAGCAGGTCGGCGGCGAGGCCCTGGAGCCGTACGGTGTCCTCCACGGCGCCGTCGAGGTCCAGCAACTCGGGGTGCGCGGCGCCCACTTCCAACTGCGTGCGCAGGGACGCGATCGGGCTGCGCAGCTCGTGGGAGGCGTCGGCGACGAAGCGGCGCTGGCGCTCCACGGAGGTCTCCAGGGCGGCCAGCGTCTCGTTGGTGGTCAGCGCGAGGCGGGCGACCTCGTCGTGCGTGTCCGGCACCGGGACGCGACGCGCGAGGTCCTCGGAGGCGGTGATCGCGGCCATCTCACCGCGGATGCCCTCGACCGGGCGCAGCGCGCGCCGGGTGACCAGCCAGGTGACGCCGGCCACGACCGCGAGCAGCAGCGGGAAGCCGATCAGCATGACGGTGAGCGCGGTGTTGACGGCGCTCTGCTCGGCGGAGAGGGGGGCACCGGCGTACACCGTGAGGAGCCCACGGCCCTCGACCTCGACATGGACGGCGGCGAAGCGGTAGTCGTCGGTCTCGCCGTCGAGCGTGGCGGTGCCGTTGGTGAAGGTGGTGTGCTCGCTGATCTCGCCCGGTTCCAGGGAGGAGGCCTCGTCCGAGTCGTCGGAGTCGTCGTCGGAGTCGCCCGCGGTGGCACCCGGCGACGGCTGCTGCTGCGGCCGCACCGCGTCGGTGCCCGTTCCGCTGATCCGCTCCAGATCCTCACTGGCCGCGAGCAGCTTGTTGTTCTGGTCGACGACCTGGACGGGTTCGTCGTTGTCCACCGACAGCGGCTGGTCCGCCCGCTTGAGCGCGACGTCCGTCGCCACGGCCCGTGCGGTGCGTTCCGCCTCCGTACCGGCCTGCCCGATCAGGTTGGACCGCAGCGACAGCAGCACCGCCGCCCCCGCCGCGACCAGCGCCACGGCGACGACGAGGGTGGCGCCGAGGGTGGCCCGCGCCCGGACCGAGCCGAAGAGCCTTCTCATCGTTCCTTCTCCAGCCGGTACCCGGCGCCGCGCACCGTCCGGATGAGCCCGGCGCGCAGCTTGCGGCGCAGGGTGCTGATGTACACCTCGACGATGTTCGGATCGCCCTCGTACGCGAAGTCCCAGACGTGGTCCAGGATCTCCGTCTTGGACACCACCTCGCCGGCCCGCGTCACCAACTGCTCCAGGACCGCGAACTCCTTCGCGGTGAGGGTCACTTCGTCCTCACCGAGGAAGACCCGGCGGGCCGCGGTGTCGACCTTGAGGTCACCGAGGACATGCACGGGAGAGGCCCCTGTGCCCTGGCCGCCGCGCCGCAGCAGCGCCTTGACGCGGGCGACGAGGACGACGTACGAGAACGGCTTGGTGAGGTAGTCGTCCGCGCCGGTGTCCAGCCCTTCGGCCTCGTCGTACTCGCCGTCCTTGGCGGTGAGCATCAGGATCGGCACGTCGTGCCCGGCGGCGCGCAGGGCGGCGCAGACGCGGTAGCCGTTCATGCCGGGCAGCATGATGTCGAGGATCACGAGGTCGTACGACCCCTCG
>JABFVM010000027.1 GCA_013362785.1 Streptomyces sp.
GGGCGTGTGCTGGACGCTGTGGGTGGAGCTGAAGTTCTACGTACTGTTCGCCCTGTTCGTGATCTGGAAGGGCGTCACCTACAAGCGTGTGGTGACCTTCTGCATCCTGTGGACCCTGGCCGGCGCGTTCGCCCGGGTCGCCGACAACCCGCTCACCGACGAGCTGGTAATGCGCGACCACGCCCCGTTCTTCATCGGCGGTCTCGCGCTGTACCTGATCCACCGCTTCGGCAGCGACCTGCTGCTGTGGGGAATCGTCGGCATGTCCTTCCTGCTGGGCCAGCGCTACTCGGTGACGGCGCTGTGGCACCCGGGCGCGCAGGGCGACTTCCATCGCAACCCGCTCGTCATCCAGGCCATCGTCTTCTGCGCCTTCGCCGCCGTGGCGGTGGTGGCGCTGGGCTGGACGAGCTGGGCCAACTGGAGCTGGCTGACGGTGGCCGGGGCGCTGACGTACCCCTTCTATCTGATCCATGAGCACCTGGGCTGGTTCTTCATCCGGGTGCTGCACCGGGGCCTGGGCCTGGGCTCCTATCCGACGCTGGCGCTGTCCGTGGGCAGTCTGCTGCTGTTGGCCTGGCTGATGCACCGGTTCGTGGAGCGGCCGTTCGGGCCGAAGCTGAAACGAGGACTTCCAGCGGTTCGGCTGCGTTAGGTCGTTGGTCGGGTGCGGGGCTGTGGGGGCTGGTCGCCCAGTTCCCCGCGCCCCTGGGGGGTGGGGGCTGCGCCCCCTACCCCCCATCTGCTGTTAGCGCGCCGTCTGGCGTAGGCGCCTTACTGCCTTGCGTACCGCCGGGTGCCTGCGCAGCGCCTCCGCGCGGACCGGGCTGCCGCCGGGCAGGCGCAGGCTGGTGAGGCGGCGGCGCTTGAAGTAGCGCTGGTACTGGGCCAGGTTGGCGCCGAGCCAGGCGGTGACCTCGTCGCGCAGGGCGTGGTGTTTGCGGGACTGCATGCAGAAGCCGACGCTGCGCACCAGCGGGGCCAGGTCCTCGGCCATCCCGGCGAGTTCGAGCGGGGAGCCCAGCTCGGCGTTCTCGGCGTCGGGCAGGGCCGCGTCGATGATGGTCAGCGGGATGCGGTTGCTGTTCTCGTACGGCGTGATGCGTTCGAGGAGCAGCTCGGTGCCGACGCGGGCGACGGGGATGCCGTAGAAGGCGGCGGCGGTCATGAGTGCCGTGGAGAAGCAGCCGACGACCAGCTTCGGCTTCAGGTAGGCGAAGACGGTCTCGGCGAGGACGGGCTCGTTGAGCACCGTGAGCCGGACGTCGAGCTCCTTCGCCACCGCCTCCAGGGACTCGTTGAAGACGGCCGGCGCGCTCGGGTGCGGCTTGAACAGGACGTCACGGTGACCGGCCCGGGCGGCGGCGCGCAGGAAGCGGATGTGGAGCTGCTCCTCCTCGTCCTGGCTGATCAGGTCGATCGCCGAGAGGTACTGGCCGAGGAGGACGGCGGTGGGCGGGTTGTCGGCCGGGAGGCGCTCGGCGAGGAGGCCGGCGCCGGACTCGCCGATCTGGGCGAGTACGTCGACGATCGCGTCGTTCGGGACGGCCTCGGGCGGCACGCCGTACTCGGCGAGGAGCATGGGCTCCAGGCCCGGCACCAGATCCAGGTGGAGGACGCGCTTGATGCGGCTGCTCATGCCGTGCGGGATGCGGTTGCGGGTGGGGCCGTAGCTCATCAGGCCGTCCGCGTACACATGGATCGGGCTGTCCGCGAAGATGTCGGCGACCGCGCGGGAGGGGTTGGCCTGGATGGATTCACAGGCGATCTCTACGGGCTCGTCGCCCAGGTTCCAGGCGAGGCGTACGGCCTTCTCCCACAGCAGGGTGTCCTGGCCGCGCGGCGACCAGCCGGCCGGGTGGTGCGGGGAGATGAACTCGTTCCAGGAGCGCACCTCGTCGAACTCGGGGCGCAGCTTCTCGAAGCCGGCCATCCGGTCCAGCGGGGTGCCGACCTCGGGGATGGCGGCGGTGTTGCTGACGACGAGGATGCGGCGGACGCCCTCGCGGGGGCCGAACTGGCCGGCCCGTATGGCGGCGGTGACGGTCGCGGCCGCGTACTGCGTGGCCGAGAAGAAGATCTGGATCATGCCGCCACTCCCTTCATGCCGCCCCGTATCCGGCGCAGCATGTACACGCGTTCCTCGCCCATCCCGACGAGAGCCTCTTCCAGTTCCTCCTCGGACATCCTGCCCAGCGCCTCGGCGGCCATCTGCTTGAGTTTGGCCGCGATGCTGCGTTCGAACCGGCCGCGGCTGAGCAGCTGGTGGGCGATGACGACGCAGTAGTTGCGCAGCGCCTTCTTACGCAGCCGGCCCACCTCGGGGTCGTCGGCGAGTTCGGCGAGCACGAGGTCGAAGGAGCGGAAGAAGTCCAGCTGGCGGACGTCGCCGATCTGGGTCAGCGAGCTGGCCACGCCCCGGCGGTAGAAGACGCCGCGCAGGCTGGCGACGGCGTAGGAGTCGGCCCTGCGGTGCAGGTCCCAGATCCAGGGGCGGTCCTCGGCGGTCTTCAGCCCGTCGTGGAAGCGCAGCATGCCCTTGTCGAGGAGGCGGCGGTGGTAGACGCCGGCCCAGGCGTACGGGTAGTCGACCATGGTGGTGTCGTCGACCGGCAGGATCGAGGTGCGCGGGTCCAGCGGGGTGTGCCGACGGCCCTCGGGGGCGCGGTGCACGGTCCGTTCGATGCCGGTCACCTGGACGTGGTCGGTGCGTACGAAGTCGACGTCGAAGCGTTCGACGGCGTCGACCAGATCGGCGAGATAGCCGGGGGCAAGCCAGTCGTCGCCGTCGAGGAAGGTGAGGTAGCGGCCTTCCGAGGCGTCGATCCCGGTGTTGCGCGCGGTGGCCAGTCCGCCGTTCTGCTCGTGCCGTATCACCCGGCTGTTCCTGAGTCTCTTCGTCAGCGTCAGCAGCGCTTCGTACGTCTTGTCCTTGGTGGACCGGTCCTCGACGAAGATGAACTCGAAGTCGTCCCGTTCGTTGTTGACCAGGCTGGTCACGGTCTCGGGGACATAGGACTCGATGTTGTAGCACGGGACGATCACGGACAGTGTCGGGGGGCGGTTGGTCACGCGTACACCTGGGCTCTCTCCGGACGGGATCCCTGCGACCGTAGGAGATGTTCGACGCCGGATCTCAACTCCCTGCCAACTTCCAGGTGAACGAAAAGTAACCGGACGGCGCCCCCTTTCCCGCGTCCATGTGACCGCCACCAACAGCGCTTACCATCCCCGCTCGGGTGTTCGATACGACTCGACAGAACCCGGGGGGAATGTATGTGTACGACCGTTTTCCACAGAGACCATCGCGACCATCCGATGCGGGTCCTCGACCTCGGCCCGGTGCACATCGTCGAGCTGACCTGCCCGCCGTCCCTCGTGCCGCGGACCGCGGCGATGATCCGGCAGCCGGACCCGGGACTGTGCTCGGTCGTCTTCCCGCGCCGGGGCGCGCTGGTGGTGACCCAGGCCGGACGCGAGGCCCTCTTGGGCGAGCGGGATCTCGCGCTCTACGACAGCTCGCGGCCGTTCACCGTGCGGACGGCCGGCCCGGGGACGGTCACACTGGTACGCGCACACGTACCCCGCGCCCTGCTGCCCCCGTCCGCCCGGCACACCGACCGGCTGCTCGGAACCCGGCTACCGGGCCACGAGGGCATGGGTGCGCTGCTCACGCAGTTCCTCGGAGATCTGGCCGCCGACCGCACCCCCCGTACGGCCGCCGACGTCGACCGGCTGAGCACGGTGACCCTGGACCTGCTCGCCGCGACGCTCGCCCACCATCTGGACACCGGCCCGCGGCTGCCGGAGGAGTCCCGTCGAAGAACCCTGCTGCTGAGCATCGAGGCGTTCATCCGGGACCGGCTGTCCGACCCGGACCTCTCGCCCCGGGACATCGCGGCCGCCCACCACATCTCCGTCAGCTATCTGCACCGTCTCTTCCGGAGCCGGGACACCACCGTCACCGAGCTGATCCGCCGACGGCGCCTGGAGCGGGCCCGGTGCGCGCTCGCCGACCCGCGGCTGCGGGACACGCCGGTGAACCGCATCGCGGCCGACTGCGGATTCCGCGAGCACCCGGCCTTCACCCGGGCCTTCAACACCGCGTACGGCATGCCGCCACGGGACTGGCGCCGGCAGGCCCTCCGGGCGCCCCGCGGCTGAGGGCCGGGACACCATGGGAGGACCCACCCGGGTGTACGGCCATCACCGCGCCTCCATCCGGCAACACGTACGGCTCGTCGAACACGGTGCGGCATCGGTGTGGTCCGTGACCTGCCCGCCGCAGTTCCCACGGGCCCTGGCCCCGGTCCGCCGGACGGCCACCCGCCGCATCCACCTGCTCCTGCTGTCGCACGGCGAGGCGGCGATCCTCCACGACGGCCGCGAAACCGTCCTGGGCGCGGGCGACTTCTACTGCGACGACCGCGTACGACCGCTCCAGCTGCGCGGCGGCCCGATCAGAGCCGTCGGCATCGCGCTCCCCGAAGCGCTGCTTCCGCTGCCGCCGGATGAGACGGACCGGATGCTGGGGCGCCGTATCGCCGGCCGCGCGGGCTCGGGCGCCCTGCTGGCCCGTCTGCTCACCCAGCTGACGGAGGACACCGGCACCTTTCAGCCCGCGGACGGACCGCGCCTCGGGACGGTCCTGGGCAACATGGTGGCGGCACTGCTGTCCCACTCCCCCGACGGCGACACCGACACCGACGCCGACACCGGCAGCAGCAACACCGGCACCGACGCCGGTCGGCCGCTGACCGTGCGCATCATGGCGTTCATCCAACGCCGCCTGTCCGACCCGGAGTTGACCCCGCGTGCCGTCGCCGCCGCGCACGGCATCTCCCTCAGCTATCTGCATCGCCTCTTCGAGGCCGAGCGGGAGACCGTGGCCGCGTACATCCGTCGGCGGCGCCTGGAACGCGCCCGCTTCGACCTCGCCGACCCCGCCCAGGCGGCCACGCCGGTGCATGCCGTCGCCGCGCGCTGGGGCTTCGCCCGGGCCACCGACTTCGCCCGGGCCTTCCGGGCGGTGTACGGCATCGCTCCGACGGACTTCCGGCGGCAGGCCGGTGCCCCCGGTGGACGGATTGCCACATGAGTGTGCTCTGAGCGTCAAGGCTCCAACAGCCGCAGGCGGCAATGCTGTTGACCGGTTCACTTCTCGCTCGATCGGTTCACTTCCCGCTCTTCGGAGAGAGGCTCGTGATGAAGAAGCTGCGACTCGCCACCGTCACCGCGCTGAGCACGCTGGCCGTGGGCGCCGGGATGATCTTCCCGTCGTCCGCGCAGGCGGCGACGTACTGGACGTTCGAGAACGGCGCGTGGAACACCTGCCTGACCGCCGGCGACAGCGGGGTGGCGTACCACACGACCTGTCAGGGCTCGAACCGGCAGCAGTGGGACTGGGTCGGCTCCGGTCACGGCCAATACCTCCAGCTCAAGAACCGGGAAACCGGCAAATGCCTGACGACCGACTTCAAGAACTCCGTCAACGCCGTGTGGACCAGCACCTGTGGCGCCGCCCCTGACCAGTGGTGGTACTACCGGGGCTCCGACCGGGCCCTCTACAACGAGGGCGAGGGCAACGGGTCGACCGGCTTCCTGCGGACGAGCCCCACCGAGAGGGACGCCGTCTACACCAGCTCGCTCGCCGGATCGCCGGTCGCCGGGAGCTACTTCACCTGGATCGGCAGCCACACGTGACCGCGCCCCTCAGCTGACCCCTTACCTGACCCCGTACCGCGCCCCGATCCCGGCGATCACCACCGCCAGCCCCTCCTCGAAGTGCCGGTCGTAGTCAGCGAAGATCTCCGCGCCCGCCTGAGCCGACAAGGGATAGTCGGCCATCAGGCGGGCGCGTTCGTCCATGTCGTAGCCCTCGCGGCGCTCCCCCGCCATGGGCTCGACGCCCTGTTCCTCGGTGACGAAGCCGAGGGTGTAGAAGTACGTCGTCGAGGTCGCGCGGACCGCGTCGCCGAGGGCGAAACCGGCGGCCGTGAACAGGCGCAGGTTGGCCTCCATCTGCTCGGCGTGCTCGATGCCGGTGAAGCGTGAGCCGCTGAAGACCTTCGCGCCGTCGCGGTAGCCGAGCAGCGCCGCGCGCAGTCCGCGGTTGGACCTGAGCAGCCGCTCCTGCCAGGTGTCCGCGGGATCGAGGGCCGTCCCGGCGACCATCCGGCGGTACATCTCGGTCGCCATCTCGTCGAGCAGCGCCTGCTTGTCCTTGAAGTGCCAGTACAGGGCCGGCGCCTTGACGTCCAGTTCCCTGGCGATGGCGCGCAGGGTCAGGCCGTCCAGGCCGACCTCGTTCAGGAGCTTGAGGGCGGTGTCGGCGACGCGGCCGCGGTCGAGGGGCGCTCGGCGTTCGGTGGTCACGCTTGACAGTTTAACGGCGTTAAGGGCACGCTCGTACCCGACAGCACTTAACAGCGTTAAGGGGGATTGCCCGATGCGTACCGACATGCGTACCAACATGCGTACCGACATGCGTTCTGAGCCGGGTACCGACATGCGTACCGACGTCGACGTCCTGATCGTCGGCGCGGGCCCGACCGGCCTCGCCCTCGGGATCGACCTGGCCCGGCGCGGGGTGGACGCGCTGGTCGTGGAGCGGGCCGACGGGCTGTTCCCGGGCTCGCGCGGCAAGGGCATCCAGCCGCGCACGATGGAGGTCTTCGACGACCTGGGCGTGCTCGACGCGATCCGCGCGGCGGGCGGCGGCTATCCGGTGGGGATGATCTGGCAGGACGGCAAGCGGGTGGGCGAGCACCAGATGTTCGATCCGGCCGAGGCGACGGCGGACTCGCCGTACGCCGCCGAGCCGTTGATGGTGCCGCAGTGGCGGACGCAGGAGATCCTGAGCGCGCGGCTGACCGAGCTGGGCGGGCAGGTCGCGTTCGGCCGGGAGGCCGTCGAGCTCACGCAGGACGAGGACGGGGTGACGGTCCGTTTCGCGGCCGGCGAGAGCGTCCGCGCGCGGTACGTCGTCGCGGCCGACGGCGGCCGTTCGGCGCTGCGGCGGGCTCTCGGCATCGGCATGACCGGGGAGACCGTCGACCCGAACCCGATCCTGGTGGCGGACGTCCGGATCACGGGCCTGGACCGGGACAACTGGCACATCTTCCCGCCGCGCGGGGAGGACGGCGCCGAGGACGACGGCTTCCTCTCCGTGTGCCCGCTCGCGGGGACGGAGGACTTCCAGTTCGTGGCGCAGTTCCCGGAGGGGGCGGCGGTGGACCTCTCGCTGGAAGGCATCCGCAAGGTGGTCGCCGCGCGCTCCCACCTCGCCCCCGAGGATGTGACGGAGGTCCGCTGGGCCTCGGACTTCCGGCCGCGGGCGGCCCTGGCGGACCGGTTCCGGGACGGGCGGGTGTTCCTCGCGGGGGACGCCGCGCACGTCCACTCACCGGCCGGGGGCCAGGGTCTGAACACCAGCGTCCAGGACGCCTACAACCTGGGCTGGAAGCTGGGGGCGGTCCTGCGAGGCGGGGCCGGTGCGGCGCTGCTCGACACGTACGAGGCGGAACGGCGCCCCATCGCCGCCGACATGCTCGGACTGTCGACCGGCGTCCACCGTGGCGAGGTCCGCCGCGGTGAGGCGACCCGCCAACTCGCCCTGGGCTACCGCGAGTCGACGCTCACGCAGGAGACGCGGGCGACCCCGGGTCCGCTGCGGGCGGGCGACCGCGCCCCCGACGGAACCCTGGGCGGCGTACGTCTCTTCGACACGTTCCGGGGGCCGCACTGGACGCTGGTGGCGGTCGGGGTGGAACTGCCTGAACTGCCGGAGCTGCCGGAGCTGCCGGAGCTGTCCGAGTCGGTCAGCGTGGTCCGGGGAGAGGTACAGGAGTCGTACGGGACGGGCCTGTTCCTGGTGCGACCGGACGGCTATGTGGGGTGGGCGGGCGAGACTAGCGGCGGCTTGCGGGAGTACGTCGGGCGAGTGGGCCTCTAGTCATGCACGGGCGCTGGCCCTTGGTCACACCCTGGGCACTCGCCCCTGGTCACGCCCTGTTCCCTGGTCACGCACCGGCGAGCGACAGCTTCACCGCGAACCCGAGGAACAGCGCGCCCGCCGCCGAGGTCGCCCCCGCCGACAGTCGCCTGCGCCGCCGGAAGGCGCTCGCCAGCTTTGTGCCGCTGAATATCAGTGCACTCAGGTACAGGAAGCTCGCGAGCTGCGCGAACGCGCCGAGGACGACGAACGACAGCGCCGGGTAGGCGTACCCGGGGTCGACGAACTGCACGAAGAAGGCGACGAAGAACAGGATCGCCTTGGGGTTGAGGAGACTGATGACGAAGGCCCGACGGTAGGGCCGCTCGTCGGCGGCACCGGCATCGGCGGCCTCCTCGACGACCGCCTCCCGCCGAGCCCGCCACATCCCCAGGGCGGCCCGCATCATCCCGATCGCCAGCCAGGTCAGATACCCGGCCCCGGCGTACTTCACGATCCCGAACAACACGGCGTTGGCCTGCAACAGCGAGGCGACTCCGGCCGCCGACAGCGTCATCAGCACGGTGTCCCCGCACCACACACCGGCCGCGGCGGTGTACCCGGCCCGCACACCGCGCCGGGCGGCGACGGACAGCACGTACAGGGAGTTGGGGCCGGGGAGCAGGACGATCAGGACAAGTCCTGCCAAGTAGGTGGGGAGATCGATGACGCCGAGCATGAGGGGAGTGTCGCACGCGGGTACGACAGTCGTCCGCGGCGTCTCACGGACAGAACGCCCCCGACCACCGCCCCGCTTCCCGGGAACCCCCCGCTCAGAAGGCATCCGAGGGCACATAGGCCCCCCACACCTCCCGCAGCGCGTTGCACACCTCGCCCACCGTCGCCCGGGCCCGGAGGGCGTCCTTCATCGGGTACAGGACGTTGTCCTGGCCCTCGGCGGCCTTCGCCAGGGCGGCCAGTGCCGAGTCCACCGCTGCCTGGTCACGTGCCGCGCGGAGTTTCGCGAGGCGGTCCGCCTGTTGGGCCTCGATGGCCGGATCGACGCGCAGTGGCTCGTACGGTTCCTCCTCGTCGAGTTGGAAGCGGTTGACTCCGACGACGACCCGCTCGCCGGCATCCGTCTCCTGCGCGATGCGGTAGGCGCTGTGTTCGATCTCGTTCTTCTGGAAGCCGTGCTCGATGGCGGCCACCGCGCCACCGAGGTCCTCGACTCTTCGCATCAGATCGACCGCCGCCGCCTCGACGTCGTCGGTCATCCTCTCGATGACGTACGAGCCCGCGAAGGGGTCGACCGTCGCCGTCACGTCCGTCTCGTAGGCCAGTACCTGCTGGGTGCGCAGGGCCAGGCGGGCCGACTTGTCCGTCGGGAGGGCGATGGCCTCGTCGAAGGAGTTGGTGTGGAGGGACTGGGTGCCGCCGAGGACCGCCGCCAGGCCCTGGACGGCGACGCGCACGAGGTTCACCTCGGGCTGCTGGGCCGTCAGCTGCACGCCCGCCGTCTGGGTGTGGAAGCGCAGCATCAGGGACTTGGGGTTCCGCGCGCCGAACTCGTCCCGCATCACCCGGGCCCAGATCCTGCGGGCCGCGCGGAACTTGGCGACCTCCTCCAGGATCGTCGTACGGGCGACGAAGAAGAACGACAGGCGCGGCGCGAAGTCGTCGACGTCCATGCCGGCCGCGACCGCCGTGCGGACGTACTCGATGCCGTCGGCCAGGGTGAAGGCGATCTCCTGCGCCGGCGAGGCGCCCGCCTCCGCCATGTGGTAGCCGGAGATCGAGATGGTGTTCCACTTCGGGATCTCGGCCCTGCAGTACTTGAAGATGTCGGCGGTGAGGCGGAGGGAGGGCTTGGGCGGGAAGATGTACGTGCCGCGCGCGATGTACTCCTTCAGCACGTCGTTCTGGATCGTGCCGGTCAGCCGGTCCGCCGGGACTCCCTGTTCCTCCGCCACCAGCTGGTACAGCAGGAGCAGCAGCGCGGCCGGGGCGTTGATCGTCATCGACGTCGACACCTGGTCCAGCGGGATCCCGCCGAACAGCACCCGCATGTCGTCGATCGAGTCGATCGCCACGCCCACCTTGCCGACCTCGCCGTGCGCGATCGGCGCGTCCGAGTCGTGGCCCATCTGGGTGGGCAGGTCGAAAGCGACCGACAGGCCGGTCGTGCCGTGCGCGATCAGGTCGCGGTAGCGGGCGTTCGACTCCCGCGCCGTGCCGAAACCGGCGTACTGGCGCATCGTCCAGGGGCGGCCGGTGTACATCGTGGGGTACACGCCCCGGGTGAAGGGGTACGAGCCGGGTTCGCCCAGCTTCTCGGCGGCGTCCCAGCCGGTCAGCGCGTCCGGTCCGTAGACCGGCTCGATGGGCAGTCCGGACTCCGACTCGCGCGCCATGGTGTCGCCTCCCGCGTTGGGACCCGCTCACCGGGTCGCCCCCTGAGTTCCACTGAGTTCCACCATGCCGCCTGGTTCGCGACCGGTCACGCGCGGGGAACATCTCGGGTGACATCGGGGTGGTCGGGGTGAGACGCCGGGGGTCGGGATGCGTACCAGAGGCATGGGGATGGGAAGCAGAAACGCCGTGCTCGCCGCGGGCACCGCGCTCACCGTGCTGCTGTGCGGCTGCACGGTGCAGGCCTCCGGCAAGGAGCGCCACTCGCCGATCCGCATAGAGCTGCCAGACGACCGCAGCCCGTCCCCGAAGTCCTCGGCACCCGCCGACGACAAGCCGGGCGACACACCCCCTCCTGCGGCACCCGCCGTGCTCTGGCAGCGGGGTGACACCGGCCGTGACATCCGGGAGCTCCAGGCCCGCCTGCGGCAGGTCGCCTGGCTCTTCGACGGGCCGACCGGGACGTACGACGACCTGACCGAGCAGGCGGTCAGGGGCTTCCAGGGCAAGCGGGGGCTGCCGAAGACGGGGAGGACCGACGAGGTCACCTGGCAGCGGCTGCTGAAGATGACGAGCGAACCCGGCAAATGGGACCTGTACCTGATGGGCGGGCAGCCGGCCGACGAGCCGGACGCGCGGTGTCTGACCGGCCGGGTGCTGTGCATCAGCAAGTCGAGCCGGACGCTGCGCTGGATGGTGGACGGGCGGACGGTCCTGACGGTGCCGGTGCGGTTCGGGTCGGAGTACACACCGACCCGGGAGGGTGTGTTCAGCGTCTACTGGAAGTCCCGGCACCATGTGTCGACGCTCTATGACTCGCCCATGCCGTACGCGATGTTCTTCAGCGGTGGCCAGGCGGTGCACTACTCGTCCGACTTCGCGGCCCGGGGCTACGCGGGCGCCTCGCACGGCTGCGTCAATGTGGCGGACGAGCGCGCGATCTCGGAGATGTTCGCCCAGGTGCGGGACGGCGACAAGGTCGTCGTCCACTGGTGAGGCGTGCGGCGCGGAACGCCGCGGAAAGAGATGGGGCGCGGGCGGGACCGGGGGAACGTGTCCCGCCCGCGCCGATGCACGAGCCGCAGGTACGGGGGGAACCCCGGCTCTGTGCGACGGCCGATGACCAGTCGGCTCACTCTCATCAGCGCCGGTGGGGCTGAAAACGTCACTCCCGGTGCGAAGATTTTTCAACGAGTTACAAAACAGCAGGTCAGAGGCTTGCTACGACGCCACGCTCAGAGCGCGCTGTACGACGGCCTCGGCACCAGGGGTGTAGGAAGCTGGACGGGATCCGGCAGGAGGCGGGCCCGCCCGGTCGACGGGGTCCTGGCGGTGAGGGCCGTGTGGTGGTGACCGATGCCATGGCCCTTGAGGCCCTTGCCGATCGCCCGGCCGTCGTCGTCGCCCTTGCCCCGGCCCTTGCCGTCGTCCTGGTCGTCGTCGCCCTTGCCGTTGCCCTGGCCCTTGCCCTGGTCGTCGTCGTCCTGGCCCTGGCCCTGGCCGCCCTGGGCCAGGGTGCTCTCACCGGCACCGGTCAGGACGCCCTTGCAGTACTTCCACACGCGTGCGGAGCTGCCCGCCGCGCTCTCCAGGGCGCGCCGGCGCTCGCGGGACAGATCCTTGCCGTCGCGTACGTCACGGCAGGCCGGGACGGCCTTCCGCCAGCCGACGGACGGCCCGTCCTGGTCCTCGCCGGCGGCTCCACGGTCCTTGGCCGCGCCGCCGGGTGCCGTGTCCTGGCCGGCGCCGGGGCCGGGTCCGGTGGGCGCCTTGTCGGTGCCGTCGGGCGTGGGTACGCCCTGCCCGCCGATCTCCGGCGAGGGCGAGACGAAGGGCCGGTCGGGCGGTACGGCCGCCGAGGCGGTGCCGGCTGGACGGCCCGGCTCGTCCGTGCCGAACGGTGTCCGCAGAACTCCGGTTCCGGCCGCGACCGCGACCCCGCCGACCATGCCGACGGCCAGCGCGGCGGCGAGACCGAGCCGCAGGGGACGGCCCCAGCGGGGGCGCCGGGCGGCACGGTCGGGGGCGCCGATCCGGACGAGCCCGACATCGGCGGCGTCGGAGGCGTGCGCGGCGTCGGAGGCGTGCGAGCCGGAGCGGTGACCCGCTGTCATGGCAACGTCGTCATGGTTCGCGCGCGCGGCACGGAACGCCGCCAACGCGGCCGCTTCTCCGGGGAGTTCGGCGCTGCTCGGCGCGGGTTCGACGGTCAGCGCCTCAAGCGTTTTGGCGAGCTGTTCGGCCTCGTCGCGATGGGCCGCTTCAACAGCTTCGAGTGACTCTCCGCTCAGCAAGCGCTCCGCAGTTTCGCGGTCCAGCCACCTGTACTGCTCGTCGGCCATCACACATCCTTCTGCGTCCGCGAACGCAGATGCGTCACACTCGCGGACGTCACCGCACGGTCGCGGGGTGCTCGCTGGGGAGGCAGGGCGTCGAGGACCCCGGCCGATTCCGGATCGTCGCCGAGGAGCTCGGCGAGCCGCTTCAGGCCCCGGTGCGCGGCGGTCCGTACGGCACCCGGCCGTTTGCCGAGGGTCTCCGCGGCCGTCTTGGCGTCGAGCCCCACGACCACGCGCAGGACGACGGCCTCGGCCTGGTCCTGCGGCAGCCGTGAGATGAGGGAGAGGGTGCCGTCGGTGGCGAGGGCCTCCATGGCCTCGCCCGCGGTGTCGGACTCGGCGGCCTTGCCGGTCAGCTCCGTCTCGTCGCCGCCGATCGCGGGGCGGCGGCCGCGCATCCGTATGTGGTCCAGCGCGCGGTTGCGGGCTATTCGGGCGGCCCAGCCGCGGAAACGGTCCGCGTCCCCGCTGAATCGCTCCAGGTCACGCGCTATCTGCAGCCATGCCTCCGACGCGACGTCCTCGGCATCGGGATCGCCGACCAGTGTCCGTACGTACCCGAGCAGCCGCGGGTGCACGGAGCGGTACACAGTCCGGAACGCGGTCTCGTCTCCGTCCTGTGCCGCAAGCACCGCGGCAGTCAACTCCGCGTCGTCCCCCAGCACTGGATTACCTCAATTGATGGTTGCGGTGCCAAGACCGCAGGTCGTTGCGGTGGTCTTACAGCCTCCGCGTCCGGCGCGAAAGGCACGTTACGGCCTGAAACCGCTGCTCGTCCATGTCCGTACAACATGCAACTACCCGGGAATCGGCGAAGTGTCCGCCCAGGTGTGACAGAAAACGCAGTCATGGCGCTGTAGAGAGTACGGGCCGCCGCGCGGCCCGTGCCGCGCGACGGCCGGGGCCTCTCCTGTGGGGGGTGGCGGCCCCGGCCGTTGCCTCGGCGTGGGAATCGCGCCGCACGGCAGGTGAGTACGCCTGATCGAGCCGGGGCAGATCCGGACCAAATCCGACCGAGACCGCATGGGTGATGTCGGTCGGTCCCAGGGCGTGACGTCAGTTCTTCGCGGGCTTTTCGGCCTTCTCAGCGCTCTCGGCACTCCCGGCACTCCCGGTGCCCCCGGTACCCCCGGTGCCCTTGCCGGACGTCTTGTCGCCGCCGCCCGTCTCCTGGCCGTTGCCGGTGGCGCCGTTGCCGGTGCTGTCGTTGCCCGCGGTGCCGTTGCCCGTGGTGGCGCTGTTCCCGTCGGCCTTCTTGGTCGGCTTGGTCTTCGCCGCCGCCAGTTGCTCGGCGCAGTACGCGGCCACCTTGTCCGCGCCGCCCGCCGCGGCGATGAGCCGCTGCCAGGCCGTCGAGTCGAGGGCCTGGCCGCTGCCCTTGACCTGGTCGTAGGCGCGGCACTTGGCCTCGGTGTCCTGGGCGGTGGCCGGGTGGCCGGGCTTGCCGGAGGTCCTGCCGGACGTCGCGGAGGAGGGCCCGGAGGACGGCCGGTCGGGGCCGGTGGCCGACGGGGTGGACCTGCCCTTGTCGTCGGCAGGGGTGTCCGGCGAATCGGACGAGCCGATCGCCGCGAAGGCCACGCCGCCGAGCGTGAGGCTCGCGGCGAACAGGGAGAGCGTGGTCTTCAGCGACAGCGCCAGCCGCCGCCGCTCCCGGGGCCGCCAGTCGTCCCGGCGCCGGGTGCGGGCCCGGTGGACCCCGGCGTCCCGGGCGGCCAGGAACGCGGCCACGGCACGCTGCTCGCCCTCGCTGTCCTCGCGGTACCCGCGCAGCACGGCCGCGAAGAGCAGCGCCTCCAGCGCGGCGTCGTCGAACACCGCGGCCACGCCGTCAGGGTGCACACGCCGACGGCTGGTGGACCCACCGCCGCTCTGCTGTTCACCCATGTCCGTTTCCGTTCCTGTCCGACCTGATTTGTTTGGGGGCTGCGTGATGCACGTGTCGTACGTGATCTACGTGACCTGTGTGACAACAGTGGACACACGTGCTCGTAGAGCCAGTACGTCCGACACCGCCCGTACGACTCATCGCACGCCGTCTCGTGTCACCGAGACGCCGATGCGCCGTCCTGGCCGCCGCCGTCGCCCTCACTGTTCATTTCGATTCCCCCAGCGTCCGGGGGCCGTCATCCGTCACACTTGCGACGCCCAGCTGCTTCGCCAGGCGCTTCAGACCGCGGTACGCGGCCGTCCGCACGGCGCCCGGGCGCTTGCCCAGGACGCGTGCCGCGGAGGGTGCGTCGAGTCCGACGACGACCCGGAGCAGCACCGCCTCGGCCTGGTCCCGCGGCAGCCCGCTGACCAGGTCCAGGGCCCGTTCCGTGGAGATCGACTCCAGCGCCTGGTCGTGCGTGCTGTGCGGGCCGGGCAGGTCCAGCACGTCCTGCTCCAGCGCCGACGAACGGGGCCGTACCTTCTGCCTGCGCAGATGGTCCAGCGCCCGGTGCCGGGCGATGGTCGCGCTCCAGCCCCGGAACCCGGCTCCGTCACCCTTGAACCGGCCGAGGTCCCTGGCGATCTCCAGCCAGGCGTCCGACGCGACGTCCTCCGCGTCGTCCCCGACCAGCCCGCGCAGGTACCCGAGCAGTCCTGGCTGCACCAGCCGGTACGCGACCGCGAAGGCGGCCTCGTCACCTTCCTGGGCCCGCGCGACGGCCGTACCCAATTCCCCGTCGTGCGCGCGCACGCGACGGGGTTCGCCTCCCTGGCCCAAGAACTGTCCTCGTCCGTACCGGTTCGTGACGAATCCGCACCTTGCGGTACGCCATTCCTGTCGACGTCCCTCCACGCACATCAGCGCCCGGCTTCACAGAAGTGTCACTGGGCGCGTGTCACGCCCCCTCCGGCAGCACGACGGATCCCGTGTACGGCCCCGAGGTCCGCTCGGTCACCTCCTGGCCGTAACGGATGCTCCCGGTCCCGCTCGGGATGCGCAGGACGCACCGGAAGGTGTGCGAGACGACCCGGTACGTCGAGGAGTCGAGGACGAGCGACTCCTCGGCACGCTCCACGGTGATCCCGCTCTCCGGCGCCGCGATCCCGGCCGCGCGCAACTGCTTCAGGGTCGGGGCGAGTTCGCGCAGTGCTTTGCGTACGACGCCCTGGTCCCGTACGGCGGGCAGTGCGGCGGACGCCGTACGGACGCGCAGCTCGATCCGCCGCCCGGAGGCGCTGTGGGAGACCGCTTCGCCGTAGCCCTCGAAGGCGTCGAGAGCGGCCAGCGGGTCCTCGACCTTGGCCGCGATCTCCGGGTCGGACAGGGGCCCGTGCCGCCAGCCGGCGTCGCTCTCCTTGACGTACCCGACGCCGTCGACGACGTAGACCGCCTCGGACCTGGTCACGCCCTTGCTGGTGCGGATGTTGCCGGTGGAGTGCAGCGCCCAGGGCTCGCCGGTCGTGCGGCGCACGGTCGCGGAGTAGGTCGCGCCGCTGGTCCGGCCCTGGAGGACGAGGTTCTCGTCGCCCCGCACCGCGAACCGCCAGCCCTTCTGCGCGGCCATCGCCTTCCCGGCCAGCGCGAGGTAGTCCGCGGCGGTCGTCGGCTTCGCCGGCTCGGCGGAGGTCTCGTCGGAGGGCGTGGCGGTGGTTCCGGTGGAGCTCTCGGCGGCGGCCCGACGGGCGGGATCGGCAGACGGCGTGTCGTCCGCCGCGCAGCCCGTGAGCGCGGCGGAGGCGAGAAGGGAGACGAGGAGCGAGACGGGGAGCAAGGTGGGGAGCGAGGCGGGGAGTACGGCCGTCGCGGCGGTGCGGCGTCCGCTCATGCGACGGCTCCCCGGGAACGGCCGTGCAGGGTCAGGTAGAAGGTCTGGAGTGACTCGTCGGGGCCGCCGAGGTCGAAGCGGTTGTGGACCTTGCCGAGCGGGTTCCAGACCCGGCCGTCCGGCATCCGCACACCGACCCGCTGGTCGAAGTAGGCGCACTGGTCGGGGTCGAAGTCCACCCACACCGCCCCGGCACGACGTACGAGCACCTCGCCGACGTACGCCCCGAGTCCGAGCAGCGGCTCCCGTGCCCGCTCCCGGTCGGCGCCGCCCTTGCGCAGGCCGTCGATCAGGAAGTCGACGATGCGCAGGCTGGCCACCGAGTAGTCCAGCGGCAGCCGGTTGCGGGCGGTGGCCCGGGTGACGAAGCTCGCCGCACGGCGGCGCATCTCCCGGGCGCACGGCGTGCGTTCGTCCACTGTCCTCATGGGACCCCACCCCTCGTCTCGCTCGACGGAAGGCCCTCTTCTGGTCCTCCCGCTGATCAAGCGGACGTCACGGCATGACCATCACGGGCAGCGCACGTGTTCCTTCGCACACAGTGAAGTCACAGGATCCGTACAACCTTTGGGCAGCTCGCGCGTCCGCGAAAGAGACGGACGCGGACGGACGACGCAGACGGACGAGTACAACCATCGCCGGTCCCGGAGGGTCAGAAACGAGCACGAGCCCCGTGGCATACGATGCGCCCGCCACCCCTCATAAAGTTCTCATAAGAGGATGTACACGCCATGTCTAGCCGCAGTCCTTTCCGCCCCCTTGGCGGCATATCCGCCGTCGTCGCCCTCCTCGCGGTCGGCGCCGTGGGGTGCTCGGACATCTCGGATGCCGTCGACAGCGCCCAGGACGGCGCGAAGAAGGTGGCCCGCCAGCGGTCGGTGTTCTCGCTGGACATCGGGGACTGCTACAACCCGAACGGCGCGGCCGAGGGCGAGGCGATCGCCGTCGAGATCGTGCCCTGCGACGAGGCCCACGAGGCCCAGGTCGTAGGTGAGTTCTCGATCGACGGGGAGAAGACGTACCCCGGCAACGACGGCGTCTCGGCGATCGCCGACAAGCGCTGCCCGGTCGAGGCGGGGAAGTTCGCCCCGGACACCTGGGCGCTCCCCAAGGGTGTCGCGGTCTTCTACTACACCCCGACCAAGGAGAGCTGGGCGACCGGTGACCGCGCCGTGAGCTGCACCTACACCAAGGAATCGGGCAAGATCACCGGCACGTTGAAGCCGGGCTCGCTCAAGCCCGAGCAGACGACGTTCCTGAACGGTTCGAACGCCGTCTACGACGCCCTGTGGGCGAACCAGTCCGAGAAGGACACCGTCGAGGACGACCTGCCCGGCTACAAGGCGCAGGCCAAGGCCGTCGCGGCCGCCCTCGACGCCCACGTCAAGGGCCTGGGAGACGTCAAGGGCGCGGAGGTCGCCAAGCTCCGCGCGTCGCTGACGAAGACGGCCGGGCAGTGGCAGAAGGCCGCCAACGCCGCCGACGCCGACGCGTTCTACATCGCCTACGACTCCGCCTTCACCGGCATCGACCCGAACAAGACGGTCGCCGCCCGCAAGGAGCTGGGCCTGGCCACGACGGTCCCGGCCGACGAGGCCGAGGTCTGGGCGAGCTGACCCCCGACTCCGCCCGCGGGGCCGCGTCCGTCCAGGGCGCGGCCCCGCCGCTTGTAGTCGGTGGGTGACGGTTTCCCTGGGTTGTGCGCTGTCTGTAGATGCCACCTGTGTGACAGGTGATGCGACCGTGACCATTTACCAGGGGTGGGACAGTTGAGTCCTCGTAGGACCCATGCCTACAAACCGCTCAGCCTGAAGAGACGTGCGTGGCTGACCGTGGGTGCCGTCGTGCTGAGCGGTGCGGGCGTCGTGACGTACGCCATGGCGGATCCGTCCGCGCCGGCCGACGCCAAGGGCGAGAGCCGCAAGCCGTCGGTGCACACACTCAAGCTCAAGGACCGCGGCTCGGGCCGCAGGGGCCTGGCCCAGCAGGGCACCGACCGGTTCAGCGCGGTCGTGCTGACCTGGAACGACCCCGAGGCGCAGGCCAAGGGCACGCCCGAGGTGCGCACCCGGGACATCGAGACCGGCAAGTGGTCGGGCTGGCAGAAGGTCACCGCCGAGCCGAGCCAGGCGGATGGCGAGGAGGGCGCGCGGGCCGCCCTGCGCGGCGGTACGGAGTCGGTGTGGACCGGTGACTCCGACGGCATCGAGGTGCGCGTCGTGAACGCGGCCGGCACCGAGGTCGGCGGCCAGCCCGCCGGCATGGACGTCAAGCTGCTCGACCCGGGCACGGACCCGGCGGGCGCGAGCGCGATCCGCCCGGCCGCCTTCGCGGCGGAGGAGACCACCGCGCCGGCCACGGAGAACCCGACGCCGACGGACCCCGGCACGCCGACGGAGACGGTCACGCCGACGGAAACGGTTCTGCCGTCCGACCCGGCCACGCCGACCGACCCTCCGGCGCCCACGGACACCGCGACGCCGACCGGCACGCCCACCGAGTCCACCTCCCCGACCGCCTCCCCCAGCCCGACCTCCACGGTCCCGGCGCCCCGGCCCTCGACGGTCGTCAAGCCGCCGGTCATCACGCAGGCCGAGTGGGGCGCGTCCACGGACTACGACGGCACGCCCGAGTACGGCACCGAGATCAAGGCCGCCGTGGTGCACCACACCGGCGTCGACAGCGACAACACCCTGTCCTGCGGCGAGTCCCGGGCCCGGATGCGCACCATCCAGCAGGAACATTTCTCCCGCGGCTACTTCGACCTCGGCTACAACTTCGTCGTCGACAGGTGCGGCCAGATCTTCGAGGGCCGCAGCGGCGGCATGGACCTGCCGGTGATCGGCGCGCACGACGCCGGGTTCAACACGAACACGGTCGGCATCTCGTACATCGGCAACTACGAGTCGGCTCAGCCGAGCCGGGCGGGCCTGGACGCGATCGCGCGGATCGTGGCCTGGAAGTTCGGCATGTACGGCATCGACCCGACCGGCAAGGTGACCCTGACGTCCGGCGTCGACCAGGGCTACAGCGGCAACAAGGTCCCGAAGGGCACCTCGGTCACGCTGCCCCGCGTCCTCGGCCACCGGGACACCAACTCCACGGCCTGCCCCGGCGCCAACCTCTACTCCAAGCTCAGCCGGATCGCCCAGATCGCCAAGACCCCGGGCATCTCGCACGCCCTGGCCACCTCCGACTTCGACCGTGACGGCATCACCGACCTGGTCGCCGGCACGCCCCGCGCGCTGAGCAACGGCGGCACCGTCACCGTCGTCCCGGGCGGCATCGACGGCCCGGTCCCGGCCGCGAAGCGCACCCTCACCCAGAACAGCCCCGGCGTCCCCGGCTCCCACGAGTCCGGCGACAGCTTCGGCACCGCGACCGCCTGGGGCGACGTCAACGGCGACGGCTACGCCGACCTCGCGATCGGCGCGCCCGGCGAGGACGACACCAGCGGCCACGCGGACCGGGGCCAGGTCACGGTCATGTACGGCCCGGCGCTGAACACCGGCTTCTCGTACACCACGTCGGGCAGCATCACGGCGACCGGCGCGGGGCTCGGCTCGACGGTCGCGGTCGGCGACTTCAACGGCGACGGCAAGGCGGACGTGTTCGCGGCCGGCACCGGCAAGGGCGGCAACTGGAACGCACGGCTCACCGGCGGCGCGACGGCGACGGGCACGCTCACCACGGCCACCGGCTCCGTCGCCTACCCGGACGCCGCGACCGGCGACTTCAACCGGGACGGCTACGCGGACATCGCCCTCAACTACCGCGACACGGGCGGCATCTCCCGCGTGGTCCGTTTCGCGGGCTCGGCGACGGGTCTCACCAAGGCGGGCGTGCTCTCCGTCAAGGGCGGCCGCTCCATCGCCGCGGGCGACGTCAACGGCAACGGCTACGACGACATCGTCATCGGCCAGCCGGTCGCGTCGGAGTCGGGCGGCCTCTCGGGCGGCCAGATCACGATGGTCCCGGGCACGTCGACGGGCTTCACCACGACCGGCATGACCACCATCCACCAGGACAGCGCGAACGTCGCGGGCGGCAACGAGTCCGGCGACCTGTTCGGCGCCTCCGTCTCGGTCGGCGACTACAACGCCGACGGCTTCGCCGACGCCCTCACCGGCATCCCCGGCGAGGACTTCCCGCGCGGCGGCGTCAACCAGTCCAACGCGGGTGACGTACTGCTGGTCAAGGGCACGTCGACCGGCCTGACCGGCACCGGCTCGATCCGCCTGTCGCAGGAGACGTCCGGCGTCCCCGGCACCGCGGAGTCCGGCGACCTGTTCGGCTCATCGGTCTCGCTGAGCGACCTGTCGGGCTACGGCCGCGCGGACCTGACGCTGGGAGCGGAGGGCGAGGACGGCACGGACGGCATCCTGCTGTACCTCCCGAGCAACAGCACAGGCCTCGGCTACAGCCAGGCGGTCATCCACAGCAAAACCGCCCTGGGCACCCCGACGGACGGCCATCTGGGCCAGACCCTGACGCCGTAACCGTCCGATCCGTCTGACCCGGCCGGGGCCCGCCCATTCACGGGCCCCGGCCGAGTCATGTCCACACCTGACGACAGGGCCTACGGCCGCGTCGCGTCCCGGCACAGCAGCCGCAGCGAGCCGTCGCCCGCGAAACACCGGCGCGCCTCGTCGATCGGGTCCCACATCCGGCCGTCCGGCGTACGGATCCAGTGGTCGCCGCCGGTCGCCCACCACTCGGCGTCGGCCTGACGGACGATCACCTCACCGGCGTACGCGCCGAGACCGCGCAATGTGGTCTCCACGGCGGCGTACGGCGTTCCCTCGCCGCGCAGGCCCTCGATCATCCGGTCGACCCGCCACAGGCTCTGCGCCGAGTAGTCGAGCCGCAGCCGCGCTCCCTCGCGCATCATCGCCACCGCGTCCGCCGCCCACCGCACCGGCTTGGCGGCGGCTGTGGGCCTGGTCTCCTGCTGAGTCGTCACATCCAGGAAGAGCGTGGCCGAACGGCTTTTCGTCACCCGGATCGGGGGGCTTTCCAGGACCGGTGCAGGACCGCCCCACGCCACCCTCACGACCGGCACAGGACTCCCTCAGGAACCAGGTTTACGCGGAAGTCCGAGTTGACACGAGGGTGACGATTCGCCGCTCCCGTGCGCTCCAGTCACTGATGAGCATGTACTTCCATCTCCGGGCGGTGCCGCCCTCGGCACTGCGCAACAGCGCCACCTGGTTCCAGCGCCTGTTCGAGGACGACTGGGACACCGTGCGGGAGCGAATAGGCCGCCATCGCGAGGAGGTACTCGACAAGCTCTACGGCGACGTCGAACTCCTCTACTGCGGCATCCCCCCGAACCACGCCTCGGAAGGCCCCCGCACCCAGGTGGTGCTCGGCGGCCGACCGGTGTTCCACTCCGACCCGGCCCTGCCCCCGTTCATGCTGCTCACCGCGTCCCAGGTGACCTCGGTCGCCGAGTTCCTCCGAGCGGCCGACTTCGACGACC
The DNA here is from genome assembly GCA_013362785.1 of Streptomyces sp. Classification (GTDB taxonomy): domain Bacteria; phylum Actinomycetota; class Actinomycetes; order Streptomycetales; family Streptomycetaceae; genus Streptomyces. The sequence goes on from JABFVM010000027.1 coordinate 21,928, forward strand.
TGTGGCGGCACACGCGTGTGCATCTGATGCGGCCGTACGCGATGTCGGACGCGGAGCCCGAGGCGCGCGGCCTCTTCGCGGCGACCCACCGCGACCTGACCGCGTTCTACGCGCAGTCGGCGCAGTACGGGGACGCGGTGGTGAAGTGGCTGATGATCTGACGGCCCCGGCAGGCCCAGGGCGTCAGCCCTTCCCCCGGGCCCGCCGTGACACCACGGCCCGCAGCACCCGGCGCCCCTCGGTCGACACCTCCAGCGCCCGGCGCAACCCGCCCGCGCCGTGCCCGGCGAGGATCTCCAGCACGCTGACCTGGCGGCGCAGTTCGGCGGCGACCAGCGGCGACATGCCCTCGGCGCGGCCCACGACGGGCGCCCCGTTCGCGCGCACGGAGTTCAGGGCCTGGGGAAGCCGGCCGCGGGAGGAGGCGTCGTCCTCGGCCGGGTCGAGCAGCCGGTGTATCTGCAGCGAGGCGACCGAGCAGGCGTCGGCCCATATCCGTGCCTCGGCGGCGGACCGTACGGCCGGGGCGGCGGCCAGCATCCGCCGGGCGAGCAGCGCGGCCTCGTCCTCCAGGTCCTCGTCGTCCACGACTTCGGCGATGCCCAGCTTGGCGCGCACCTGCTCCAGCAGCCCGCCCCAGGCGGCGGGGTCCCCGCCGGTCGCGAGGTTGGCCCACAGCGGCCGCAACACCTCGTCGTCACCGCCCAGCAACGGCACACACCGATCCAAACAAGCCAACCCGCTGGTGGCCAGTCCGCGTTCGTCGGCCTGAGCGATCAGTTCCACCAGGCTCATCCACGCCTCCCTAAGCGGGTGATCTTCGAGGGTCGGGGTCCCCGCACAGGCCCCTGGCAGGCCCCTTCCCTTACGGAGGCCACACCTCCCCTTACTGCGTGCGACGGCCCGTGATTGTCACAGGGGCACGACGCCGAGCCGGTCGAGCAGCCGGAAGAAGATGTTTTCGGCCAAAGGGTCCGCATCAGCGGTGAGTACGTCGACGAGCGACTCGGCGTTCACCTCGTGCCCGGCCTCGGCGGCCCAGGCGACGGCCCGGTCGGCCGCGTCACCGGGTTCGAGGAAGTAGTCCTCCAGCGTGAGGCCCTCGTCCCCGGCGGGGAGGTACCCGGCCATCGCGGCCCGCGCCAGACAGGTCGTCCACGCCCCGCTGTCCGGCGCCGCCGCCTCCACGACGACACAGTCGCTGTCCATGACGTACCCGAAGAGCGCGGGCGCCCCGGTCTCCTGGGCCAGCGCGTTCATGCTCCCGATGTCACCGCCGCTGCCCGGGCACTCCCACACCTGCCAGCCGCCCGGCGCCTCGTCCCGAAGGGCCATGCCCTCGGCGCCGACCAGCGCGTCCAGCTCCGTCAGCGGCCGCTCCCCGCGGCCCACGACGAAGTACCCCCAGTAGCCCATCCCGCATCCCCCTGGCTGTTCGGTTCGGCTCCGGCCGAATACACCACAGTCGTACACAGGTCCGCAGCCGTATGGGGCAATCCACAGCCCTCAGCCGAGCCGGTCGGCGAGTGCCCTGAACTGGGCCCAGGACAGTTCCGGGCGTCCCGAGTCCCACAGTTTCTGCACCGTCGCCCGCAGCGGCATCCGGATTCCGGCGGCGACCTGGGCCTGTGTCTGCGAGTTCGCCAGATCGCACCAGACCGCGAAGGACCCGCCCAGGATCTGGCCGTCGTAGCTGCTCGGCACGGCCACCGTGCCCCGCACCACCCGTGGCGTCCACTGCCGGTAGATCCGCTCGCCCGTCGGATAGACGAAGGTCTGCGGCTGCCCCAGCACGTAGTACAGGAACTCGTCGTTGTAGTTGATCACCTTGCGCCCGGCCCGCAGATACTCCACCGGCACCCGCGCGCCGATCTCCTTGCCGGTCCAGTACGCCACCTGGAGCCGCTTGTCCGGCTGGACCGAGGTGTCCCGGAAGAACCCGTCGTTCCACGCCCGCACCGTGCGGCCGTGGGCGCGGACGGTGGCGGCGCGGTCGTTGAGCCACCCGGTCGTGAGGTCGGCGACGGTGCCGCCGGAGCCGTACGCCTTCCGGGCGGCGGTGGCCAGCTGCGGGTAGGACGCCTGGGGGTTGGACACGACCAGCGCCTGGTACTCGTCGCCGCCGAGGTGCCACTGGCCGCCGGGGAACAGGTCGGCGTACTCGTTCAGCAGGTCGTCGACGATCCGGGCGGACTCGCCCTTGGAGATGTCGATGGCCCCGCGCGTGGCGACCCCCGAGACGTTGCGCAGCTGCAGATCGGGGTGCGCGGCGATGACTGCGCCCAGATGCCCGGGCGAGTCGATCTCGGGCACGACGGTGATGTGCCGGGCGGCCGCCAGCTGCACGATCTTCCTGACCTGGGCCTTGCTGAGGTGCTGCTGGGACACGATCTCGGGATGCGAGTCGGACTCGATCCGGAAGCCCTGGTCGTCGGAGAAGTGCAGGCCCAGCTGGTTGAACTTCAGGTCGCCCAGCTCGCGCACCCGGTCCTCGATCCAGTCCGCGGTGAAGTGCTTGCGGGCGATGTCGAGCATGAACCCGCGCACCGGCTTGGCCGGAGCGTCCCGCACGACGCCCTCCGGCGCCGTACCGCCGCCGTGCACCTCCTGCTTCAGCGTCCGGGTCCCGTAGAAGACGCCCGCCTCACCCGGCCCGCTGATGGCGACACGCCCGTCGCGCACGGTCATCGTGTACGACTCCGGGCCCGAGCCCTTGCCACCGCTCAACGCCAGCCGCACGTCCCCGGCGCGCACGTCCTCCTTCTCACCGGCGTACGTCAGCCCCAGCTCACCGGCGATGAGCCGCCCCTCGTCGGCGAGCTTCGAGTCACTGACGACGACACGCTCCCCGCGCGCGGGACGCCAGCCGGGGCCGCGCGCGGCGGTGTGGGAACTCACGGCAGGGATGGTCCGGGGAGCCTTCGAGAGCGGATACGACCGGGTGGGTGACGGAGTCGGCGCGGCCGGCTGCTTCGGCGCGGCGGGCGAAGCGGACTCGGAGGTGCCCGGCGCCGTGCGCCCCTGCTCCGAACGGCCCGATCCGCCGTCGCCGCCGGTGGCCAGGAGCCCGAGGCTCACCCCGGCCGCGACCGTCACGACGACCACCGCGACGATCAGCACCCACGACTGCTTCAGCGCCCTCTTCGCCGGTGACCGGCGCCTGTGCTTGTGCTGGCTCACGGCGCCAACCTAGGCCCTGCGGCCACCCTCACGCGCGTCCACCACACGTTCCGAAACTCTCCCGTTCGACTGAAATTCGGGCATCCGTCGGACACGTCACGTCCACTCTCGATAACGTGAGCGCCACTCCTTTCCCAAAATCCTCTGCCGAAACCCACGTGACGCCCACACACCTTCCTGGCCGAGTGGCCATACCGTCGCTCCCCGAGCAGACCCGTACTCCACCGTCCCCGACGGCGCTGGAGTCCTTCAACACCGCTCCCACCGAAGAGGTCCGCCACACCCTCCTCACGTGTCTGCACAGCCCGCGCTGGGCGGACCGCCTCGCGAGCCACCGTCCGTACCCCGACGTCGACTCCCTCCTGGCGGCCTCGGACGAGGCGGCGTACGACCTGGCACCGGGAGACCTGGCGCAGGCACTGGCAGGAGAAACGTTGCCCGTACTGCCGGAGGGCGTCTACGGCGCGGCCCATACGGCGATGAGCGCCGCGAACGCCGCATACGAGGCGAAGTTCGGCCACGCCTTCGTCATCTGCCTGGACGGCCTGGCACCGAACGAGGCCCTGGACCAGGTATTGGCAGGCATCCGGTCACGTTTGGCGAACGATCCGGAGGAGGAGCGGGTGGTGGCGGCAGAAGAACTCCGCCGCCTGGCAAAGGGACGGTTGGTAAGTGCCCTGAGGGGCGCGGGGAACGGCGCGACCAGCCACAACGGCACCGCACCCGGCAAACAACAGGGCACACCGCCCCATTAGCCGCCAATCACCCATCCGCGTGCCAGTTTGATCACATACCCCGGCCCCCGGTAAGCCTCCCGGCGGCCCATGGATACGATGCTGAGGGCCGGTGGACCGTACCCGGCCGGGCCCGACCGACAGCACAAGCCGGCTGGCCCCAATCCCCGCTCCCGGAGGAACTTCCGTGCCGGCTGGAACGCTGTACCGCGGCCGGGAAGGAATGTGGTCCTGGGTGGCTCATCGAGTCACCGGCGTCCTCATTTTCTTCTTCCTGTTCGTTCACGTGCTGGACACCGCCCTCGTCCGTGTCTCCCCCGAGGACTACGACAAGGTCGTAGCCACGTACAAGACGCCGATCGTCGCGCTGCTGGAGTACGGCCTCGTCGCCGCCATCCTCTTCCACGCGCTCAACGGCCTGCGCGTCATCGCCGTCGACTTCTGGTCGAAGGGCCCGCGCTACCAGAAGCAGATGCTCTGGTCCGTAGTCGGCCTCTGGCTGGTCCTGATGCTCGGGGCGATCTACCCCGTGCTCGGCCACGCCGCTCGTGAACTGTTCGGGAGCTGACGCGCATGTCCACCACCGAGAAGACCGCCGACGTGTCCGGGATCGGCCCCGTCGAGGGCGCCGAGCTCTACAACGTCGACAACCCGGCCCCGTACATCGAGGCCCCGCGCAAGCGCACCAAGAAGACCCCGAGGTCCACCCGGGGCAACTTCGAGATGGCCGCCTGGCTGTTCATGCGCCTGTCCGGTGTCGTGCTGGTCGTCCTGGTCCTCGGCCACCTGCTGATCCAGCTGGTGCTGGACGGCGGCGTCTCCAAGATCGGCTTCGCCTTCGTGGCCGGCCGCTGGGCGTCCCCGTTCTGGCAGGTCTGGGACCTGCTGATGCTGTGGCTCGCCATGCTGCACGGCGCCAACGGCCTGCGCACGGTCATCAACGACTACGCGGAGCGCGCGAACACCCGGCTGTGGCTGAAGGGCCTGCTCTACACCGCCACGGTGTTCACCATCCTGCTGGGCACGCTGGTGATCTTCACCTTCGACCCGAACATCCGCTAGGCACGGGGCTGCGAGAATCATGAAGATCCACAAGTACGACACCGTCATCGTCGGCGCCGGTGGCGCCGGTATGCGGGCCGCCATCGAGGCGACCAAGCGCAGCCGCACCGCCGTGCTGACCAAGCTCTACCCCACCCGCTCCCACACGGGCGCCGCGCAGGGCGGCATGGCCGCCGCGCTGGCCAACGTGGAGGAGGACAACTGGGAGTGGCACACCTTCGACACGGTCAAGGGCGGTGACTACCTGGTCGACCAGGACGCCGCCGAGATCCTGGCGAAGGAGGCCATCGACTCGGTCCTCGACCTGGAGAAGATGGGCCTGCCGTTCAACCGCACCCCGAACGGCACCATCGACCAGCGCCGCTTCGGCGGTCACAGCCGTAACCACGGCGAGGCCCCGGTCCGCCGGTCCTGCTACGCCGCGGACCGCACCGGCCACATGATCCTCCAGACGCTGTACCAGAACTGCGTCAAGGAGGGCGTGGAGTTCTTCAACGAGTTCTACGTCCTGGACCAGCTGATCACCGAGGTCGACGGCGTGAAGCGGTCGGCGGGCGTGATCGCGTACGAGCTCGCCACCGGCGAGATCCACGTCTTCCAGGCGAAGGCCGTGATCTACGCGTCCGGCGGCTGCGGCAAGTTCTTCAAGGTGACGTCGAACGCGCACACGCTGACGGGTGACGGCCAGGCGGCCGTGTACCGCCGGGGTCTGCCGCTGGAGGACATGGAGTTCTTCCAGTTCCACCCGACCGGCATCTGGCGCATGGGCATCCTGCTGACGGAGGGCGCCCGCGGTGAGGGCGGCATCCTCCGCAACAAGGACGGCGAGCGCTTCATGGAGAAGTACGCGCCGGTCATGAAGGACCTCGCGTCCCGTGACGTCGTCTCGCGCTCCATCTACACGGAGATCCGCGAGGGCCGCGGCTGTGGCCCCGAGGGCGACCACGTCTACCTGGACCTGACGCACCTCCCGCCGGAGCAGCTGGACGCCAAGCTGCCCGACATCACCGAGTTCGCGCGTACCTACCTCGGTATCGAGCCGTACACGGACCCGATCCCGATCCAGCCCACCGCGCACTACGCCATGGGCGGCATCCCGACGAACGTCGAGGGTGAGGTGCTTCTCGACAACACCACGGTCGTCCCGGGCCTGTACGCGGCCGGCGAGGTCGCGTGTGTGTCGGTGCACGGCGCCAACCGTCTGGGCACGAACTCGCTGCTGGACATCAACGTGTTCGGCCGCCGTGCGGGTATCGCCGCCGCCGAGTACAGCCAGAAGGCGGAGTACGTCGAGCTGCCCGAGGACCCGGCGCAGCTGGTGATCGACCAGGTCGAGAACCTGCGCACGTCGACGGGCACCGAGCGGGTGGCGACGCTCCGCAAGGAGCTCCAGGAGACCATGGACGCCAACGTCATGGTGTTCCGCACGGAGCAGACCATCAAGACGGCGGTCGAGAAGATCGCGGAGCTGCGCGAGCGCTACAAGAACGTCTCGATCCAGGACAAGGGCAAGCGGTTCAACACCGACCTGCTGGAGGCCATCGAGCTGGGCAACCTGCTCGACCTGGCCGAGGTCATGGCCGTGTCCGCCCTGGCCCGCAAGGAGTCGCGCGGCGGTCACTACCGCGAGGACTACCCGAACCGCGACGACGTCAACTTCATGCGCCACACCATGGCGTACCGCGAGGTGGGCGACGACGGCGCCGAGTCCATCCGTCTCGACTACAAGCCGGTCGTCCAGACCCGCTACCAGCCGATGGAGCGTAAGTACTGATGGCTACCCCCGTTATGGACAAGGTGGAGGCAGAGTCCGCCGCGTCCCCCTACATCACGGTCACCTTCCGGGTCCGCCGCTTCAACCCGGAGGTCTCGGACGAGGCGATCTGGGAAGACTTCCAGCTGGAGATCGACCCCAAGGAGCGCGTCCTCGACGGCCTCCACAAGATCAAGTGGGACGTCGACGGCACGCTGACCTTCCGTCGCTCGTGCGCCCACGGCATCTGCGGCTCCGACGCGATGCGGATCAACGGCAAGAACCGCCTCGCGTGCAAGACGCTGATCAAGGACATCAACCCCGAGAAGCCGATCACGGTCGAGCCCATCAAGGGCCTCACGGTCCTGAAGGACCTCGTGGTCGACATGGAGCCGTTCTTCCAGGCGTACCGCGACGTCATGCCCTTCCTCATCACGAAGGACACGAACGAGCCGACGCGCGAGCGTTTCCAGACGGCCGAGGACCGCGAGCGCTTCGACGACACGACGAAGTGCATCCTCTGCGCCGCCTGCACCTCCTCGTGCCCGGTCTTCTGGAACGACGGCCAGTACTTCGGCCCGGCCGCCATCGTCAACGCGCACCGCTTCATCTTCGACTCGCGTGACGAGGCGGGCGAGCAGCGCCTGGAGATCCTCAACGACAAGGACGGCGTCTGGCGCTGCCGCACGACCTTCAACTGCACGGACGCCTGCCCGCGCGGCATCGAGGTCACCAAGGCCATCGCCGAGGTCAAGAAGGCCCTGATCACGCGCCGTTTCTGAGATCAGGTCCAGTACGGCTTTCCGTACGGCGTACGTCTGTGAGGGCCCCGTCTCCCGGTTCGGCACCGGGGGCGGGGCCCTCCGCCGTCCACCACTCCCGGGCATCGGTCTCGCTGCGATCTCCCCGAATTGCGCCCTCACCTCGGCGAAGAAGGCCTTCGCTGCCGGAGCACCAGCCATCCCGCTCTCTCTCCCCCCGATCAAGACACCAAGGGCGTCTTCGTCGGCCAACTCCTCTGTGACCACTGGGACTTGTGTGATTCCAGTCGCACACTGACCCCATGGCATTCCTGAGGAAAACGGCCGCCGTGCTGTGCGCCGCCGCGGCGGTACTGCTCGCGACACCCCCCACGGCCTCCGCGACCTCCTCCCCCTACGGAACGCTAGCCCGGGAGAGTTTCGACCGTCTCCCCCTCGGCCCCGTCACATCGGGTCCCGGCTGGACCACCGACACCTCCGACGGCACCCTGACCGTCGCCCCCGGCACCACCGGCCACGGCCGCGAACTCCGCCTCCATACCGAGGGCAACGGACGGGCCTTCCTGGTCTTCCCCGGCCTGGCCGCCCCCGGCAACAGCTACTGGGCCCGCCTGCGCCTGCGTGTCGACGCCTTCCCCGCCGCTCCCGACTGGGCGCACTGGACGATCGCCGAGGCGTCCGGGTCGGACTCCCCGACCCTCGTGCGCCCTCTGGGCGGCCAGTACGCCCCTACCGACAAGGGCAACTTCTGGGGCGTGGGCTCCGATCTCGGCCCCACGGGTGACTGGACGTCCTGGAAGACCTCCGCACCGGCCAAGGCCGGCAAGTGGAGTTGCGTGGAGTTCCACCTGGACGCCGCCGACAACCGCGTCACGGTCTACTTCGACGGCGTCGAGCAGCCCGACCTGACCGTCTCCACGAACCAGCACGGCGGCACATCGGGTCCCTTCACCTTCCCGGCCTTCGACAAGCTGAAGCTGGGCTGGCAGCTCTACCAGGCCGACCCGACGCCGTCGTCGTACGACATCCGGATGGATGACATCGCGGTGAGTACGCGGCGGGCGTCCTGCTCATAGCTGGCTCAGGATCGTCGGGTCCGTGATCTTCGTGTCGTCGGCCAGCATCATCGCCTTGCTGAGGATCACCGCCAGCATCCGGTCGCCCTCGTAGGGCAGGTATCCCGTCTGCGGGGCGGCCGGGCTGGACTTGGGGACGATGCACAGGTACTGGTCGTTCGGGGTCATGAGGATGTTGCCCGATCCGAGGTGGATCTTGTACGTGTGGCGTTCACCCTTCACGTGCAGGAACCGGCCCTCGATGGTGCAGCGGTCGGCGATCGCCAGCCGCGGTATCAGGCGTTCGAGCAGGGCCCGACGGGTCTCCGCGCTCTGGTTCAGGTCACCGAAGCCGTACGACGTCCAGTACTCGCGGAAGCGGCCGTCGGGGCCTCCGTCCTGCCAGGTCGGGTCGTTGCCGACGCTCGCCACGCCGACGAACAGGTCCACGTCGCGCAGGACTTCGGAGAGGACCAGGGGCGGGACGTCCGTCAGCGGCAGCGGGTCGACCGGGTCCGTGCCGTCGCGCAGCCACATGCGGTACTCGCCGCCGCAGCAGTGCGCCGAGTTCTGCGGGGCGTCGATCGGGTAGAAGCGGACCTGGTCGGTGCGCAGCCGCAGGAAGCTGCCGGACTCGGTGATGTCCTCGTAGTGCTCGCCCCCGTCGCCGGCGACCCAGTACTCGGCACGCAGACCCCACTGCGGCAGCTCCCGGACGGCGGGCGGCGCCTCGTCGTCCACGGACAGGCGCAGCTTGTTGTGCCAGCCCCGGATCGCGGCCAGGGAGTGGAACTGGTGCTGGCGCAGGACGTGCGCGGCGAAGCGGTTGGAGTACGTCCCCGTCGCGCGCTCGGCGTCCGTGAGCAGGTACACCTCGCGGTGGGCCTGCTTGAAGGGCTGGGTGATGCCGTGCCGCTCCAGCCAGTCGCGCCAGGCGACGATCTCGGCGGGTCCATGGCCGACGGGGTGCCAGAGTTCGACCCGGGTGCCGCCGGTCACCGGTGCGTCGGCCAATGTGCGCAGCTCACCATCCGCATACCCGACGGTCGTACCGTCGACCGTCCACAGGAGGCGTCGGGCCAGGGTGCCGACCAGCGGGTGGTCGAGGTAGCGCTCGCGCCACGCGGCGTACGGCCAGGTGCGGCGGGCCAGGAACTGGCGGTCCAGGCGCTCGCTCTGTGCCGAGAGCATCTTGTCGAGGTCCTTGACCGCCGCCTTCAGCTCCTTGAGCTCGTCGGCGTGGTCGCGTCGTACGGCGGCGGGGACGCTCTTGACCGCCTTGCCGTGCGCGTTGCGCCAGCTCAACACGGCCTTGGGGCCCCGCACTTCCAGCAGTGCCGTGACCTCGCCGAGCCGGTGCTCCGCGCGGCCCACCTCGGTCAGGCCGTACCCGGGCACGGCCAGTTCCTCGATCTCCTCGCGGCTCAGGCCCATCGCCTGCGCGCGGGCGTCCAGCGCGGTGTTGAGCAGCTTGAGCGTGCCCTTGAAGGTGACGCGGGTGGCCAGGCGGGCGAGTTCGGCGAGGGCCGGCTCGCCGTCGATGCGGGCCAGCGCGTTGACCGCGGCGTTGGCGACCTTGGGGTTCACCGGGCCGAGGCCGGCGACCTTGCGCAGGGCGGTCTCGGCGAGGGCGCCCAGGGTGCGGGCGGTATCGGGGTGCGCCGGGAGGAGGGCGAGCAGCCAGGTCAGGCCGCGCAGGGCATCGGCGTTGTACGGGTCGAAGACGGCGTTGGCATCCGGCCCGTAGGTCAGGCCGAGCAGCGGGCGGGTGCGTGGCCTGCCCACCAGGCGCAACCAGGACAGCAGCCGCTCCCGCACCTCGTCGGCGCCGAGGGACTCGATCAGCTCGTGGCCTGTCTTGTCCCACTTCGCGGCCGGTCGGGTGGTCGTCGCGGTGGCCGCGTGGGCGAGCAGCCGGTGCCAGTCGGCACCGAGCTCGGCCGCGTCGGCGATGGCCCGGTCGGACCAGGCCTCGCCCGGGTTCACGGCGGGGCCGTCCAGCCTCGCGACCAGGGGACCCAGACGCTTCTTGCCCTGCCACAGCGTCAGCCACGAACGGCGGACCAGGGCGACGAAGTCGGCGGGCAGCTCCCGCCCGTCGGCGAGCTCCAGTTCGGCCAGTTGGATGAGCGCGGCCGTGTCCCACATCACGTCCTGCTCCGCGACCAGGGCGATCCGCGCGGCCCGGGTGTCGACCGGCCGCTCCTCGGTGCTCGGCCGCCTCGCCAGCAGACCGGCGACCAGGAGCACGAGGTGGCCGCGCGGGGACGTGTCGTACCCCAGCTCGTGGTAGCGGGCGGCGAGCCCGTGCACGACCTGCGCCTGGAACCCTGGGTCCGCGGCCACGATCGCGTCGATGACCTCGCGGCCCCGCGGACCCCATCGGCCGCCGGTCAGCTCGGCGAGCGCGAGCAGTTCGGGAACGACCTGCTCGGCGTCCTCGGCGGCGACGAGGGGCAGGACGTCACGGACCAGCCGGGCGTATTGGGGGGTCGTGTCGTTCATCAGCCACCCACCAGCGGTACGAGCTTGAGGAACGTGATCTCGGTGCCGAGCGCGAGCTCGATCTCGGCGTCGAGGTCGGTGACCTGCCGGTCGCCCACGAGCACGAGGAAGCCGTTGCCCGCGAAGGCCTTGAGCGCCAGCTCGGTCTGGGCCTCGGGGTCTATCCGGCGGCCGGTGCGCAGCGCGTATCCGTTCAGCACGCGCTCCGCGTCCTGCGGCTGCACCAGGCCCTGGAAGACCTCCGGCGTACGCGCGTTGTACTCGGCGACCTCCTGGAACACCCGGCGCCGGATCAACTCGCGCACGGTGAGCCGCTCCTCGGCGATCTCCAGCCCCCAGCCGTCGCTGCGGCTCCCGCTTGTCGTCTCGTCGACCACCATCACGATTCCCATGCCGCCGACAGTACGAGCCGGCACTGACAATCACGGGTTCCGGCCGATCATCCCCTTATTCTGACGCCATGTCAGATGACGAGTCGTACGAGCTGCTCGGGTTCGACAACGTGCTGCTGCCGGTCGGCGACCTCGGCGAGGCCGTCCGGTTCTACGAGCGGGCCGGGTTCACGGTCGGGTTCCGGCTGGACGAGGCCGGGATCGCCGGGCTGAAGGTCGGGGGCGAGACGCCCGGGATTCTGCTGCGGCACGAGGAGACGCTGGCCCACCGGTCGCCGCCCTGGCTGTGCCCGCGGCTGTGGCTGGAGGTGCCGGACGCACGGGCGGCGGCACGGACGTTGGCCGAGGCGGGCGTCGCGCCGCTCGACGAGCCCATCTCCATGGCCACGGGCTGGACCGTCGAGATCGCCGACCCCTGGGGCAATGTCGTCGGGTTCACGGACTACTCCAAGCGGCCGGAGCTCGGTCGCAGGCCCTGACGTCACGTCCCCGCCGGGGGGCGTGACGGAGGCCTCATCCCATTGAGTTGAACATGTTCAAAGGCAGGGCCTACAGTTTTCCCTGTCAGCGTTTTGAACGCGTTCAAGAAGGGGGCAGGCCATGGACCGCACGGTCATCGCCTACGTCATCTACCTGGTCGTCAGCATCGGCCTGACCATCTGGGTCGCCCGCACTCTCAGCCGCAACGGCCGCATCTTCCTCGCCGACGTGCTGCGCGGGAACGAGAAGCTCGCCGACGCCGTGAACCACCTTCTGGTGGTCGGCTTCTACCTCGTCAACCTCGGCTTCGTCGCGCTGTACCTGAGCGACGACGACACCGTCCTCGACACCCGCGGCATCTTCGAGGCCCTGTCGACCAAGCTCGGCGTGGTGCTGCTGGTGCTCGGCGTGATGCACCTGGCCAACGTCTACGTGCTCAACAAGATCCGGCGGCGCGGCGTGATGGAGCGGGAGCAGGTGCCTCCGGTCGCCCCGCAGGGCTGGGTCGCCCCGACTGCCGGGGCGTGACCCGGTGGCCGGGACGACGGAGCCCGGAGGCGGGCTCGCGGACGGCGGCACCTTCGCGGCAGGCGGGCCGCACGCCCCGAGCACCGGGCCCGCCGCCCCGGTCCGCCGGCTGACCGTCCTCTACGACGCCGAGTGCTCCCTGTGCACCTTCCTGCGCGCCTGGCTCGTGAAGCAGCCGCAGTTGGTGCCGCTGGAGATGGTGCCGGCCGGGTCCGAGGAGGCCCGGCGGCGCCACCCCGACCTCGACCACGGCGCCACGCTCGACGACATCACCGTCGTCGGCGACGCCGGGCAGGTCTACCGGGGCACCGCCGCCTGGATCGTCACGCTGTGGGCGCTGCGCGAGCACAGGGGACTCGCGCATCGCCTCAGCACCCCGTCGGGGGCACGGCTCGCCAAGGGAGCCGTGCTCGCCGCCGCCAAGTGGCGCGGGGCGCAGCAGGCCGGGACGCAGTGGGGCGGGCGGGGTTACCGGCGCGCGGAGGGGTGGTCGTACGACCCGGGTCAGGGCTGGACGTACTACCCGCCGAGCTGCGACGACGGCACCTGCGCCACCCGGCCCCGTCCGTCCTGAACGCCTCGGTTCCGGACTCCGTTTGGGCACGCGCCCTTCCAAAACGGTGCTGGGGTTGGCACGCTGCCTCCCGGTTCTCCACTCCGCACTCGCACCGACTGACGGTCAGCCGGGCGGCCCACCCGGTCGCCCGGTCCCCCCATCGCAGAAGGAGTACGCGTGAGAGGCACACCCCACGTCACCCGCATACCCCGCCCCTTGCTCGGCGCCCTGGTCGGCGTCACGGCACTGCTCACCGCAGGCGCCCTGGCCACACCCGCGGGCGCCGCGCCGAGGGCCGACGGCTCCACCGCGGTCAGCTCGGTCTCGGCCGGCGCGCAGACACAGGCCCGGGACTTCTGGACGGCGGAACGGATGCGCGAGGCCGCCCCGCTGGACCTGGTGGGCGTCGACGGCCACCACGACAGCGTCGCGAAGCCCCTCAAGGGCGTGGCGACCACCGTCGCGCCCAGCGCCCCGGCCAAGGCCCTCAAGAAGGCCGCGTCCGACATCGGTCTGATGGCCTTCCCGAACGGCGGCGGCCAATGGACCGGCGGCGGCGCCGTCGTCAACACGGCGGGCCGCGTGTTCTTCACCTACCAGGGCCGTACGGCGTCGTGTTCCGGCAACGCCGTCACCAGCGCCAACAAGAGCACCGTCATCACGGCCGGCCACTGCGTGAAGCTGGACGGCGCCTGGCACACCAACTGGGTCTTCGTGCCCGGCTACCACGACGGGCAGGCCCCGTACGGCCGGTGGTCCGCGTCGAAGACCCTGTCCACCCCGCAGTGGACGGCGAGCGAGGACATTAACTACGACGTCGGCGCGGCCGTCGTCGCCCCGCTGGACGGCAAGCAGCTCACGGACGTCGTCGGCGGGCAGGGACTGGCCTTCAACACCGGCTACAACCTGCGCATGTACTCGTTCGGGTTCCCCGCAGCCGCCCCGTACGACGGCGAGAAGTTCATCTACTGCAGCGGCACCACCAACCGCGACTTCCTGCTGTCGAACGACCACGGCATGAACTGCAACATGACCGGCGGCTCCAGCGGCGGCCCCTGGTTCACGCAGTTCAACGAGTCCACCGGCACCGGCCTGCTGTCCTCGGTGAACAGCTTCAAGTACAACTTCCTGCCCAACCGGATGTACGGCCCGTACTTCGGGGCCGACGCCCAGAACCTCTACCAGACGGCACAGTCCTCCTGACCGACCGTCCTACTGACAGACGGTCCTCCTGACGGACGGCCGAAACAGCACTCGTTAGGCTCTCGTTCCGTGCCCTCGAAGAACGACAGCCCTGAACAGGGCGACACGCCCAGCAAGTCCGAGCAGACCCGTGCGCTGATCCTGGAGACCGCCATGCGGCTGTTCCAGGAGCGGGGCTACGACAAGACGACGATGCGGGCGATCGCCCAGGAGGCCGGGGTCTCCGTCGGCAACGCGTACTACTACTTCGCGGGCAAGGAACACCTGATCCAGGGCTTCTACGACCGGATCGCCGCCGAGCACCAGGCGGCGGTCCGGGGCGTCCTGGCCCGCGAGACCGACCTGGAGGCGCGGCTCGCGGGGGTGCTGAAGGTGTGGCTGGACATCGCCACGCCGTACCACGAGTTCGCGGTGCAGTTCTTCAAGAACGCCGCCGATCCCGACAGCCCGCTCAGCCCCTTCTCCCCCGAGTCGGAGCACGCGCGCGTGGAGGCCATCAACATCCAGCGGCAGGTGCTGGCGGGCGCGACGAAGACCAAGGTTCCCGAAGAGCTGCGGGACGTCCTGCCGGAGCTGATGTGGCTCTCCCAGATGGGGCTCGTCCTGTACTGGATCTTCGACCGGACCGAGGGCCGCGAGCGCAGCTACCGGCTCGCCGAGCGCGGCGCCCGGCTGACCGCGCGGGGTGTCTCGCTGGCACGGTTCCGGGTGCTGCGGCCACTGGTGCGCGAGGTGCACGAGCTGTTCACGGACTTCCTGCCGGGGATGACCAACGCGATCCCGGATCCGGCGAGGAAGAAGGCCGACAAGAACGACGGCGGCAAGGGCTGACAAGAATGTCGGCGGCAAAGGGGCGCCCGCCGAGGACGAGCGCCCCTGAAACCGCCTCGGGCGATGCTCAGTTGACGGCGTCCACCTCGCCCTCGGCCAGCTCCACGTCGTACACCAGCGGCCCGTCCGCCACGACCACCTGCCCCGCCCGGGAGCCGTACGACTCGGCGCTCGTCGCCAGCAGATACGTCCCCGGCGCGGGCACCGAGACGATGTACGAGCCGTCGGCCAGGGAGGACACCCGGTCCAGCTGACGCCCGCCCTTCGTCAGCAGCGTCACCGCGGCGCCGTCGACCGGCTCACCGTCGGCGCCCCGGACGAACCCGTGGACGACGGAGGCCCGGCCCGTCACGACCGGCTCCGGCTCGGCCTCCGGCGCCGCCTCCTCCTTGGGCTCGACCGCGAGATGCGGCAGCCGCTTCTCCAGCCAGTCCGGCAGCCACCAGTTGGCGTTGCCGAGCATGTGCATCGCGGCCGGCACCAGCGCCGTACGCAGGATGAACGCGTCCAGGGCGACGGCCGCCGCGAGGCCGATGCCCGCCATCGCGCCCTCCATGTCGCCGCTCAGCACGAAGGCGCTGAACACACAGATCATGATCAGGGCGGCGGAGTTGATGACCCGGCTGGTCTCCGCGAGGCCGACGCGCACCGCGCGCGCGTTGTCCTTCGTGTGCACCCACTCCTCGTGCATCCGGCTCACCAGGAACACCTGGTAGTCCATGGAGAGGCCGAACAGCAGGGACAGCATGATGACCGGCAGGAACGAGGTGATCGGCCCCTCCTTGCCGACGCCGATCAGCTCGGTGCCCCAGCCCCACTGGAAGATCGCCACCAGGACACCGAAGGACGCGGCGGCCGCGACGAGGTTCATCAGGGCGGCCGTCAGCGGCACCACCAGCGAGCGGAACGCCACCAGCAGGAGCAGGAAGCCGAGCGCGATGATCGTCGCGACGAAGTACGGCAGGCGATCGCCGGTCACCGAGGCGAAGTCCTTGAAGACGGCCGTCACGCCGCCGACATGGGCCTCGGCGCCCGACTTCGGGATCACGTCGTCGCGCAGCCGGTCGATGAGCTGGTCCGTCTGCTCGGACTGGGGCGAGGTGGTCGGTACGACCTGGATGACCGTGACGCCGTTGGCGGGCGGCACGGCGGCCGCCTGGGCGACGCCCTCCGCCGACCGGATGTCGTTGACCAGACCCTCGGGCGCGTCGCCCTCGACGACCACTTGGAGCGGGCCGTTGAAGCCGGGGCCGAAGCCCTCGGCGAGCAGGTCGTAGGCCTGCCGGGTGGTCTGCGACTCCTGGTGGTTGCCCTGGTCGGTGGCGCCGAGACGCAGCGACAGCACGGGAATCGCGAGGGCCGCCATCACGACGACGGCCATCGCCGCGACCGGCCGCGGGTGCCTTTGGACGTACGACGACCAGCGCGCCGCGAGCCCGCTCGTCTCCGCCGGCTCCGGTCCCGCCGCGGCGAGCCGGCGCCGCTGCCGGCGGCTGAGCACCCGCGTCCCGAGCAGTCCGAGGAGCGCGGGCAGCAGGGTGATCGCGGCCAGCACGCTCAGGACGACGGTGAGCGAGGTCGCGACGACCACGCCGTCCAGGAACCGCATGTTCATCACCAGCATTCCGGCGAGCGCGATGCACACCGTGCCGCCCGCGAACAGCACCGCGCGGCCGGAGGTGTTGAGGGCGGTCACCGCCGCCTCCTCGGGCTTCATGCCGCGCAGGATGCCGCGCCGGTGCCGGGTGACGATGAACAGGGCGTAGTCGATGCCGACGCCGAGGCCGATCAGCGAGCCGAGCAGCGGGGCCACTTCGGGCACGTCCGTGACATGGCTCATCAGCATCGTCGCGATCATGCCGGTGCCGACGCCCGCGATCGCCACGACGATCGGCAGCAGCATCGCGAAGAGCGAGCCGAAGGCGAGGAACAGCACGACCGCCGCCGCGAGGATGCCGACGCCCTCCGCGATGCCCTGGGGCGGCTCCTGGGTGCGGGCGATGGCCTGGCCGCCCAGCTCGACCCGCAGTCCGTCGCGTTCGGCGGCCTGAGCCCGGTCCACGACGTCCTCGATCAGCCCGATGGGGACGCCGTTCGCCTGCTCGGTGAAGGTGATCTGCGCGTACGCGATCCGTCCGTCCCGGCTGATCTGCGCGGCTCCCTGTGCCGCGTACGGGTCGGTGACCTCGCCGACCCCCTTCATTCGCCCGATCTCGTCGAGCGCCGGCTCGATCCGGGACCGTACGGAGTCGTCCCGCACGGACGCCCCTTCGTCCACCTTCCACACCACCGTGTCGGTGTCGCCCGCGCGCTCCGGGAAGGCCTTCTGCATCAGGTCGTACGCGGTCGTGGAGTCCGTGTTCGGGAGGGAGAAGACGTTCGCGTAGTTCGTGCCCGCGGCCGAACTCGCCGCTCCCAGGCCGAACAACGCCCCCACCCACAGCAACAGGACCACCAGCCGGTGCCGATAGCACCACCGTGCCAATGCCGCCACGCTCAACGCTCCTTATTCGGTTCGGTCGGTCCCCCAGGTCCTGGGCAACAGGATTGGCGGTGGCACGCGCGCGTGGCAGGCGCCGGCCATGACTCTCAAGGAACTCCAAAGCGGCCGGCCCACCCGACTGTCAGTGGTCCCGCCGATACTGGGGGCATGACGACGGCTTACGGCACCGTGCTGGTCGTGGAGGACGAGGAGAGCATCGCGGACGTCCTCGCGATCGCCCTGCGCTACCACCGCTTCGAGGTCATGATCGCGGGCACCGTCCGCGAGGCGCTCGCCCTCGCCGGGCGCACCCGGCCCGACGTGGCGCTGCTCGACGTCATGCTCCCGGACGGCGACGGCCGCGCCCTCGGCCGTGAGCTGCGCGAGCGCCGCCCCGACCTGGCGCTGGTCTTCCTCACCGCGCGCGACTCGCCCGCCGAGATCGTCGGCGCCCTCGGCTTCGGCGACGACTACATCACCAAGCCGTTCGACGTCGACGTCGTCATCGCCCGGATCACGGCCGTACTGCGCCGCACCCGCCCGGCCGACGTCCTGCCCCAGCGCCCGCCGCTCAGCTACGGCGACCTGGAGCTGGACGAGACGACGTACTCGGTGCGCCGCGCGGGCCGCACCGTCGAACTCACCCCCACCGAGTACGCGCTGCTGCGGTTCCTGGTGCGCAACGGCGGCCGGATCGTGCCCAAGGAGCAGCTCCTGCGCCACGTCTGGCAGTACGAGCACACCCCGCCCGAGTCGACCGTCGTGGAGACCTACATCAGCTATCTGCGGCGCAAGCTGGACGCCCTGGGACCGCCGGTGATCACCACCCGGCGGGGCGTCGGATACGGGCTGGCATGAGGGCCCTGAGGATCTTCGAGATCTGCCGCCGGCGCGGCATCCACTCGCTGCGCGGCAAGCTGACGCTGGCGAACGTGGCGCTGCTGGCCGTCGGCATCGTCGTCGCCACCGCGGTCAGCCTGATGACCGCGCGGTTCTATCTGCTCGACAAGGTCGACACCGAGCTGAAGAGCGCGCGCACCACCCTGGCCCACGCCGGGTTCACCCTCCAGCAGATCGAGTCGCTCAGCGAACTGGGCGTCGCGCTGGACAAGTTCACCGGCGACGGTGCCACGGACACGGACCCGCTGCCGAGCCCGAGCATGGTGTACGTCGCGGTCGACTCCGCCGGGCAGCCGGTGGCCCTGGGCCCGCTGAAGCCGACACCCCGCCAGCACGCGCTCGCCGATGCCGCGCAGGACCCGGCCGCGCTGGCCGCCGACGAGGAGCCGAGGGACGTACGGGTCGAGGGTGAGCGCTACCGCATGGTCGGCGCCCGGCTGTCGGACGGCACCGTCGTGCTGATCGCCCTGCCGACCGAGGGCCTGCACGAGGGCATGGGCAAGGCGCTGAGGATGGACCTGGCCGTCGGCACCCTGCTCCTTGCGCTGCTCGGCTGTCTGACCATGTTCAGCGTGCGCCGTCGGATGCGGCCGCTGGAGGACATGGTGGAGACCTCGTCGGCGATAGCCGAGGGCGATCTGACCCGGCGCATCCCCTCCAACAGCGACCCGACCCTGGAGGTCGAACAGCTGCGGGTGGCCCTCAACTCCATGCTCCACCAGGTGGAGTCGGCGTACCGCACGCGCGAGCACAGCACGGCCCAGCTGCGCCGCTTCGTCGGCGACGCCTCGCACGAACTGCGCACCCCGCTGTCCGCGATACGCGGCTACCTCCAGCTGTACGACAAGGGGATGCTGCCGGATCCGGCCGAGCGCAAGCGGGTCTGGGACCGGATGAACGGCGAGGTCGACCGCATGGGCCGCCTCGTCGACGAGCTGCTCACCCTCGCCCGCCTCGACCAGCGGCCCGAACTGCGGTTCCGCAACGTCGACTTGAGCCGTCTGGTGCGCGACGCCGCCGAGGATCTGCGGGTCCAGCAGCCGGAGCGGCCGATATCCGTCGGCGCCGACGGCGCCCTGCTGGTGCGCGCCGACGAGTCCGGGCTGCGCCAGGTGCTGGGCAACCTGCTGAGCAACGTCCGCATCCACACGCCCGCCGAGGTGCCGGTGCGGCTGGGGGTGGAGCGGGTCGACGGCGTCGTACGGCTGTGTGTGGAGGACGAGGGGCCGGGGCTGTGCGAGGAGGACGCGGCGCGTGTCTTCGACCGGTTCTTCCGGGCCGGCGGGGGTGCGGGGAGCGGGCTGGGGATGGCGATCGTGCAGGGGGTGGTGGAGTCCCACGGGGGTGCGGTGGCGGTGCGGACGGCACCGGGTGCGGGGCTGGCGGTGACGGTGACGCTGCCGTCGCGGTGACGGTGGCCTGTCGTGGGGGGGGACGGTGACTTGTCGTCGCGGGGACGGTTTCGGCGGGTGCGGCTTTACGGCCGTAAAACTGTTCCGGGTCTCATGGGCCGGCGTTGGCGAGGATCAGTACCCACACCGTCTTGCCGTGCCGCCCCCGGCTCCACACCCCCCACGCCGCGGCAAGGTTCTCCACCAGATGCAGGCCCCGGCCGGTCTCGTCCCACTCCCCCACCACCCGTAACCGGGGCTCGACCTGCCCCTCGTCGGACACCTCGATCAGGCAGGAACCGTCGGCGAGCGCGGTCACGGCGACCTCGAACTCGCGCTCCAGCAGAGGGCCATGGCGTACGACGTTGGTGGTCAGCTCCGAGACGAGCAGCACCGCGTCCTCCAGCGCGGGATCGCGCGGCCCGTGCCCCCAGTCGGCCAGGTGGTCCCGGACCCGGCGCCGGGCGAGACCGACGGACGCCGGGTGCCGGGGCAGCCGAAAGGCGTTGCGTCTCAGCACGTTTGCTCCTCACCCCGCGCACACCTTCGTCACATGGTGCAGTGCCGAGCGGTGCCCTGGCATCACCAGGAGGAACGTCCAGCGGCGAGATCGCGTCAGATCCAGCTGAGGCGCCAGAGGCGGAAGACACCGGTGCCGTCCGACAGATACTGGCCGCCCCCGACGTCCTCACTGGTGACGACGTACTCCTTGGCCTGCCACAGCGGGATGACCGGGACGTCGCGGGCCACGGCCTCCTGCACGGAGCGGAAGTCCCGGGTGGCCTCGCCGCGGTCGGCGTACTGCTGGCTGGCCGTGATCAGCTGGTCGACGCTCTTGTTGCTGTAGCCGGTGTTCATGGTGGCGTCGGTTCCGATGAGCGGGCCGCCGTAGGTGTCCGGGTCGGGGAAGTCGGCGACCCAGCCGACGGCGTACGCGTCGAGCCTGCCGCTCGCCCAGCGCTTCTGGAAGTCGGTCCACTCGTAGCCCTTGACGGTCACCTTGAACAGGCCGCCCGCCTCCAACTGCCGTTTGAGCTCGGCGGCTTCCTCGGCGCTCGCCGCGCCGCGGCCGGTGGCGTAGCCGTAGGTGAAGCGGACGGGCAGGCTGACGCCGGCCTCGGTGAGCAGGGTGCGCGCCTTGGCGGTGCTGAGCTCGGGATAGGTGTCGAAGAACGACGTCGTATGGCCGGTGATGCCGGTCGGGATCAGCGAGTACAGCGGGTCGACGGTGCCCTTGTACACCGTGGCCGCCAGCCTTCCGCGGTCGATCAGCCAGGCCATGGCCTGGCGGACCCGGACATCGTGCAGGGGCGAGTCCGCGCGAGTGTCGAGGTACAGGTTGCGGACCTCGGAGCTGTCGGCCTCGGAGACACGCTGGCCCGGGTCGGCGGCGTTCAGACCGGCGAGCACCTCGGGCGGCAGTGTGCGGGTGGCGACGTCGATCCGCTTCGCCTTCCAGGCCTTGTCGAGCGCGTCCGCGTCGGCGTAGTAGCGCAGTTCGACGGGGCGGCCGGTGCCGCCGAGGGCGCCCTGGTAGCGCGAGTTGGGGGCGAGGACCGCCTGCTTCTCCTTCGTGTACTCGGTCAGGGTGTACGGGCCGGTGCCGTCGACACCGTTGTCGGTGCGCAGACCGTCGGCCGGATACTTGTCGCGGTCGACGATGGAGCCCGCCCCGGTGGCCACCTTGAGCGGGAACGTCGCGTCGGGCGACGACAGATGGAAGGTGACCGTACGGCCGCTCGCGGTCACCGAGCCGAGCGTGTCGAGCAGCGAGGACGGGCCGACATCCGACTTGATCCGCTTGACCCGGTCGAAGGAGTACTTGACGTCCTGCGCGGTCATGGCGCGCCCGCTCGGGAACATGAGGCCGTCGCGCAGTTCGCAGCGGTAGGTGCTCAGTTCGGTGCCGACGAACACACAGCTCCGGGCCGCGTCCGGGACGGGTGTGCTGCCGCCCGGCTCGAAGGTCAGCAGTGACTGGAAGACGTTGTTGAACAACGCCCAGGATCCCGCGTCATAGGCGCCGGCCGGATCGAGCGACGTCACCGCGTCCGTCGTACCGACCGTGATGGTCCTGCCCTGGTCGTCCTGCGACGGCAGCAACTGCCAGCCGCCCACAGCGACGGCCGCCAGGACGAGCAGCGTCGCGAGAATCCGCATGCGAACCGAACGCATGGGTGCCCTCTCCCCAGGCCCTTGACGGGCCCCCGCATGAGCATTGGAATTCGCCACTCCCCTTTAGTGGCGCGCACACCTAATCACACGGCTTTCACCACAGGGAAGGGGATTCTGGTGACATGGGAAAGAACTTACCTACGGGTGTTTCCAGCGGATTTCACAGGCTATTCACAGACTGGCCGCCGATATTCCCGGGCCTCTCTTGGTCAGGCCTGACGGGACGCCAGCTCGATCACCGTGATGTCCGACGGAGCGCCCACGCGCGTGGGCGGACCCCAGGCGCCCGCGCCCCGGCTCACATACAACTGGGTGTCGCCGTAACGCTCCAGGCCGGCCAGGGTCGGATTCGCTAGCTCCGCGATGAGGTTGCCGGGCCAGAGCTGGCCGCCGTGGGTGTGGCCGGAGAGCTGGAGGTCGACGCCGTGGTCGACGGCGTCGTGGATCTGGACCGGCTGATGGGCGAGGAGCACGCACGCGCGTGCCTTGTCCCGGTCGCCGAGGGCCTTGGCGAAATCGGGGCCCTGGCCCTCGCTCTCGCCCGCGACGTCGTTGACACCGGCCAGGTCGAAGTGGGGCAGCTCGGTACGGGCGTTCTCCAGGGGGCGCAGGCCCAGCCGGCGTACCTCGTCGACCCACTGGCCGGCGCCCGAGAAGTACTCGTGGTTGCCGGTCACGAAGAACGCGCCGTGCCGGGCGCGGAGTTGGGCCAGCGGGGCCGCCGCCGGGCCGAGGTCCTGCACGCTGCCGTCCACGAGGTCGCCGACCACCGCGATGAGGTCGGGCTGGGTGCCGTTGATCGTGTCGACGACCTTCTGGGCGAAGCCCCGGCCGAGCACCGGGCCCAGGTGGACGTCGCTGACGACCGCGATCCGGTAGCCGTGCGCCGCGCGCGGAAGCTTGGCCAGCGGGACGGTGACCCGCTTCACCTTCGGACCGCGCAGCACGCCGTACGTGCCGTAGCCGACGGTACCGACGGCGGCCGTGGCGACGGCCCCGGCGACGACTCTGGAGACGAAGAGACGACGGGTGGGGGCGGGGTTGGGGTTTGGGGTGGGGTTGGGGGTGGTGAGGGCCGAGGGGGCGTCGGTCGTGGGAATGCCGGCCGTGGGAGCGACGGTCGTCGGGGTGCCGGCCGCGGGAGTGACGGTCGTCGGGGTGCCGGCCGTGGGGGTCGGCGCCGGTTCCGGGGCGGCCGTACGTGTCCGAGCCGGGCCGGAGGGGGACGCGAGTGGCTGGTTCTCGGCCGTCTCCGTGCCCGCCGTCACTCCCGCGGGCACCGGCTTCTGCTCCGGCCCCGGCGCCCGTACGACCTCCTCCGCGCGTGCCCGCCGTTCGAGCCACCGCCGCAGAAGGGGCCGTACTACCTCACCGGCCAGCACGCCCAGCAGCAGGTATATCGACAGGGCCAGCCACAGGAAGCCCGGCCAGGCCAGGACCTGCTGCAGCCAGAACGGCGCGCCCGTGCGCTCGGCGACGAGGGCGCCGACCGTCAGCGCCCAGCCACCGGCGATCACCACCACGCCCGCGCGGCGCACGAACCCGGGAGCTCGGGTCGTGTCGCGGAACAGACGGCGCCACAGCCACCAGTTGCCCGTCACCAGGACGGACAGCACGAGCAGCGCGACGAGCGCGAAGACGATGACCACGCCGACGTTCCCTTTCGGTTGTGTGACGAGTGAACGCCTGAGGTCCTGGCCGAGTTCCTATGACGTCCGGCGCAGTGCGCGCACTCCGCGCAACCCGATGACGCCGACGACCGTCCCCAATACGAAGGAGACGACGGCGAGCATCAGATGCACCCAGAAGTAGGCCGTCGGGTGCCCGTCGTCGAACGCGAGCCCACTGCTGTCCTTGATCAGGTTTTTGACGAAAGTGACCCAGATGACCCAGCTCCACACCCCGAAGGCGAGCAGGAACCAGGAGACGGGGCGGCTGAGCTTCATGAGTTCAGTATCACCGGCTGCTGTTCGGCCCTCCGATCGGGGTGGGGACAGAAGCGCGACTTCCATGGCAACGGCATGTACGTTCTCCGTCGTGCCCGCACCCAAGAAGACCGCCAGGCGAACCCTGCTGGTCACCTCCGCCGTCGTCTCGTCCCTCGCGCTGACCGCGCCCGTCTCCCACGCGGCCCCCAAGCCGACACCGAGTACGAGCCCGTCGGCCACTCCCCCGGCGAACATGTCGACCGTGGGCGGCGAGCGACTGGGGCAGCCCGGTACCCAGGCGAATCTCGCGAGCGGTGTCCCCGTCCTGCCCAAGGACGTGACCGCCCGCTCCTGGATCGTCGCCGACGCCGAGTCCGGCGAGGTGCTCGCCGCGCACAACGCGCACTGGCGGCTGGCCCCCGCCAGCACCATGAAGATGCTGTTCGCCGACACGGTGCTGCCGAAGTTCCCGAAGAGCGTGGAGCGCAAGGTCATCCCGTCCGACCTGGCGGACATCGGGTCCGGTTCCAGCATGGTCGGGATAAAGGAGGGCGAGACGTACTCCGTCCACGACCTCTGGCTCGGCGTGTTCCTGCGCTCCGGCAACGACGCCGTGCATGTGCTGTCCAAGATGAACGGCGGAATCGACAAGACCGTCAGGGAGATGAACGAGCACGCCGAGGAGCTGCAGGCCCTCGACACGCACGCGGTGTCCCCCGACGGTTACGACGCTCCGCACCAGGTCTCCTCGGCGTACGACCTGACCCTGATCGCCCGCTCCGGGCTGCAGAAGAAGGACTTCCGCGAGTACTGCTCGACGGTCAGCGCCAAGTTCCCGGGCGAGACGAAGAAGAGCAAGAAGGGCAAGTCGGTCCGCGAGTCGTTCGAGATCCAGAACACCAACAGGCTGCTGGCCGGCGACAGCGACATCCCCGTCTACCAGGGCATCGCGGGCGTCAAGAACGGCAACACCACGAACGCCGGCGCCACCTTCACCGGTGTGGCGGAGCGGAACGGCAAGGTGCTGCTCGTCACGGTCATGAACCCGGAGAAGAGCGAGCACAACGAGGTCTACAAGGAGACCTCGAAGCTCTTCGACTGGGGCTTCAAGGCGGCCGGCAAGGTGCAGCCGGTGGGTGAGCTGGTGCCGCCGAAGAGCGCGGCGCAGTCCAGCGCGCAGCCGGGTGCGAAGGACTCCGGGGAGGCCGGTGGCTCCGGTGAGGGGTCGAAGCCGGCGGTGGGCGCCTCGGCGGCGAGCGGCTCCGGCGGTATGGGGATCGCGTTCGGGATCACCGGCGGTGTGCTGGTGCTGCTCGCGGCGGGCGCGTTCCTGATCAACCGCCGGTGGCCGCTGCCCGACCTGGTGCGCCGCCGGAGTCGTTCCTGACGCCGGATCGCCCGGACTCCTTCGTCGAGCCCGCCGACTCCCCGGACTCGGTGGGCTCGGCTGACTCGCTCGAGTCGGTCGAGTTGGTCGGCTCGGCGGAGGTGCCATCGGATTCGTCGCCGAGTTCGGTCTCCTTGCTCCGCGTAGCCGTCCAGGCCGCGCAGAACACGACCAGCTTCGCGGTGAAGTTGATCCACAGCAGCAGGGCGACCGGCACGCCGAACGCGCCGTACATGCTCTTCGTGGCGACGCCCTGCATATAGCCGCTCAGCAGCAGCTTCAGCAGTTCGAACCCGATCGCGCCGATCAGCGCGGCCACCATCAGCCGGCGGCGCGGCGGTTCGACGCCGGGCAGCAGGGTCAGGACGTACAGCAGGAGCAGGAAGTCGGCGAGTACGGCGACCAGGAACGCGGCGATCTGCAGCAGCACGCCGCCCCAGCCGCCCTCGTCGATGCCCATCTGCCGGGTGATCCAGCCGACCAGGGCGGAGGCGACCGTGGAGGCCGCGATCGTCACCAGGAGGGCGCCGCCGAAGCCGACCAGGACGCCCGTGTCCTTGGCCTTGCGCAGGACGGGGTTCTCCTCCTCGTCGGGCAGTTCCCACACCGCGCGCAGACACTCGCGCATGTTGCCGACCCAGCTGATGCCGGTGAACAGCAGGACGGCGCCGGCGATGAGACCGACGGTGCCGGCGTTCTGGACCAGGCCGTCGATGTCGAGCTGGTCGGAGATGCCGGGCACCTGGTCGGCGAGCTTGTCCTCCAGTCTGTCCTGCTGCTTCTGGCTGAGTGTCGCGGCGGCGACCGCGGCGGCCAGGGTCAGCAGTGGGAAGAGCGCGACGAAGCTGATGAACGTCATCGCGGCGGCCAGCCGTGTCCACTTCACGCGGTCCAGGCGCTCGTACGAACGCCACGCGTGCGTGGTCATCAGCCGGGCCACCGCGGGCCCGACGCCGGGAAGTTTCTTCAGCCAGTCCATGATCCGACTCTGCCCTCCGTCCGGAAGACCAATGTCCGAGTGCCCCAAAACCTCAGGACAGTAGCCAGTGCCATACCGATACCCGCTCCGGAGACGGTGTCCGCACGCTGGGAGGTGAATCCGAGGCAGTAGTGGCTGACGGTGAGACACAGCAGCTGTACGGCCGCTCCGGCGATGTTCACCGCGACGAACACGGCGTAGGGGCGCACGCCCGTCGGGTGGGTGTGGCGGTAGGTGCCGAGGGCGTTGCCGGCGTAGGCGACGGTGCAGCCGGCGACGAAGGACAGAGCCTTGGCGGTGAGGGGGCCGAGGGCGGCGGGGCCGCGGAGGAAGGTGAAGAGGGCGAGGTCGACGGCGTAGGCGAGGAGGCCGACGGTGGCGAAGCCGACGAGTTCTCGGCGGGTGCTGCTCGGGCCCGCCCTCTCCCGCGTGGGTGCGTCTTCCCGTTCCGGCGCCCACGCGCGTGTGCGGGACGGCTCGCTCGGGTCGGCCCACGCGCGCGTGCCTACCAATCGGCCACCGCCATCCCGTACATCGCCAGCCACACCACCCCGATGAGGGCGAGCGCGCGGTCGCGCAGGACGACGTCCTCGGGTTCGCCGGCCGTGCCGCGGTCGGCGAAGACGGCGTAGCGCAGGATCGCGAGGATGAAGGCGACCATGGACAGC
Source organism: Streptomyces sp. (assembly GCA_013362785.1). Lineage (GTDB taxonomy): Bacteria > Actinomycetota > Actinomycetes > Streptomycetales > Streptomycetaceae > Streptomyces. The sequence goes on from JABFVM010000027.1 coordinate 48,878, forward strand.
TGGCGCCAGGGCAGCAGGCCGGTGTGCGGGACGCCGCCCTCCTCCATGGCCCACAGGCAGTACCCGAGGACGGCGACGCCGGCCGCCAGCTGCCAGACGAAGCGCAGGTAGCCGGTGGTGTACTCGGTGAGCAACGCGCGCGTGGCGCCCGCTTTGCCGGCCATCTGCACGGCCTCGGAGTAGCGCTTGGCCGACACCATGAACAGCGCCCCGAACCCGGTCGTGATCAGGAACCAGCGCGACAGGGGGATGCCCAGGGCGAGCCCGCCGACCATCGCCCGCATCAGGAACCCGGTCGTGACGACGGCGAGGTCGACGACCAGGACGTGCTTGAGGCTGACGCAGTACGCCAGTTGCATGCCGAGGTACGCCATGAGCAGGGCGGCGACGGCGGGCGAGGTCAGCCGGGCCGCGGCGGCCGGCGCGAGGACGGCGAGGGCGCCTCCGACGGCGTAGGCGACGGGCACGGGGACCTGTCCGGCGGCGACCGGGCGGTGGCACTTGGTGGGGTGGGCGCGGTCGGCCTCGGCGTCGCGGGCGTCGTTGATCAGGTAGACGGCGGCGGCGCAGGCCGTGAACAGGGCGAAGACCAGGGCGAGTTGGACCAGGGCGTGGGCCGAGAACAGCCGGCCTGCGGCGGCCGGGGCGGCGATGACCAGGACGTTCTTGACCCATTGTTTGGGGCGCGCGGTCCTCAGGAGGCCTTTGGGGAGGGCGCGGAGGCCGCCGCGGCGGGGCGGCGGCGTGGACTGACGGGGGCGTGTGCGCTGCTCGTGGAGCGCCGCCTGTCTGATGCGTGCGGCACTCGTGAGGGGCGCGGTCTCAGGCATGGACGCCCCCTCTCCTCGTCCAGCCCGCTCCGAGGCATGCCGCGAGCACCCCCAGGGCGGCGCCCGCCGCCACGTCCGAGGGGTAGTGCACGCCGACGACCAGGCGCGACGCACACATCGCGGCGGCGAGCGGCGGGATCGCATACGCGCCGAGCATGCCGTAGGAGACGGCGGCCGCCGCGGCGGAGGTCGCGTGGGAGCTGGGGAAGGAGTGCCGGCCGACGGTGCGCACGAGGGGCTCGACATGCGCCGGACGTGGACGCCGCACCACCCTTTTTACCCCCATGCTGACGAGGTGCGCGCCCGCGGTGAGCGCCGTACCGCGCAACCAGGCGCCGCGCCGCCCACCGTCCACGACGGCCCCCGCCAGGCCCGCCGCCAGCCACAGCGCGCCGTGCTCGCCCGCCCGGGAGAGGGCTCGCGCGGCGGAGGCGACGCGGGGGTCACGGCCGCGGGCATGGAACGCCGAAAGGATTCGGCAGTCCGCGCGCCGGAGGCTTCGTTGGTCGGTGCCCGGCCGGCTTCGGGGGTCCATGTCGACGAGGTGATCCATGTGGACTCACTGTTCACGCCGACCACGCGAGAACTACGGCAATATTGAACGACATCCCATTAATCACCCATTTTGGGGAGAGATGGAATGTTTCAGAACTAATCAGTCACAAATGGACGCTACGGTCGCCGACATGCCTGCCGAGACCGTCTCCTCCGTCACGGGATGGGGCCGCACCGCCCCCACCACCGCCCGTGTGATCCGCCCACGGACCTACGAGGAGGCCGCGGCCGCCGTCCGGGACTGCGGGGCCCGCGGAGGCATCCCGAGGGGCCTGGGGCGGGCGTACGGGGACGCGGCGCAGAACGCCGGGGGCGCCGTGTTCGACATGACGGGCCTGGACCGCGTCCACGCGATCGACGCCGACGGCGGCACCGTGCTGTGCGACGCGGGTGTCTCCCTGCACCGGCTGATGGAGGTCCTGCTGCCGCTCGGCTGGTTCGTGCCGGTGACGCCCGGCACCCGCTATGTCACGGTCGGCGGCGCGATCGGCGCCGACATCCACGGCAAGAACCACCATGTCTCCGGCGCCTTCTCCCGCCATGTGCTCTCCCTGGAGCTCCTGACCGCCGACGGCGCGATCCGCACCGTCCGCCGCGGCACCCCGCTGTTCGACGCGACCACCGGCGGCATGGGCCTGACCGGTGTGATCCTGACCGCGACGGTCCAGCTCCAGCCGGTCGAGACCTCGCTGATGACGGTCGACACGGAACGCGCGCGGGACCTCGACGACCTGATGGCCCGCCTGGTCGCCACCGACGACCACTACCGCTACTCGGTCGCCTGGATCGACCTGCTGGCCCGCGGCGCCGCCATGGGGCGCGCCGTCCTCACACGCGGCGACCACGCCCCCCTGGAGGCGCTGCGCCACGGCACACGCGCGCGTAGAGACCCGCTCGCCTTCCGCCCCGCCCGCCTCCCCGCCGCGCCCGCCCTCCTCCCCGAAGGGCTGCTGAGCCGCCGTACCGTGGGCTGGTTCAACGAGCTCTGGTACCGCAGGGCGCCACGCGCGCGTACCGGTGAACTGCAGAGGCTCGCCACCTTCTTCCACCCGCTGGACGGCGTGCCCCACTGGAACCGGATCTACGGCCGGGGCGGCTTCGTGCAGTACCAGTTCGTCGTCGGCCGCGGCCAGGAGGACACCCTGCGCCGGATCGTGCGGCGCGTCTGCGAGCACCGCTGCCCGTCCTTCCTGGCCGTCCTCAAGCGCTTCGGGGACGCCGACCCCGGCTGGCTCTCCTTCCCCGTGTCCGGCTGGACGCTCGCCCTGGACATCCCGGCCGGCCTGCCCGGCCTCGCCGCACTCCTCGACGAGCTGGACGAGGAGGTGGCCACGGCCGGCGGACGCGTCTACCTCGCCAAGGACTCCCGGCTGCGGCCCGAGCTGCTCGCCGCGATGTACCCGCGCGTGGACGACTTCCGCGCACTGCGCGCCGAGCTGGACCCGCACGGCGTGTTCGTGTCGGACCTGGCCCGCCGCCTCCGCCTCTAGGGGCTTCAGAAGCCCCCTGGCACCCGCCCACAGATCTCCCGCACTCCCAGACCCCTAGGAGCTGTCGTGAAGGACGCCTTCGGCATCCCCCAGTCCCTGCTCGTCCTCGGCGGTACG